>CAOKJC010000027.1 GCA_948468685.1 uncultured Clostridium sp.
CTAATGATGGTGTAACAGACCAAGATGCAAAAATAGCAGGAGAAGCACATGAAGCAGGAAAAGGTGTAATTATAGTTGTAAACAAATGGGATGAATATGAGAAAACAACAGGAACATTAGAAAAATATAAGAAAGAAGTTTATGAAAAATTATCATATTTATCATATGCGCCAGTCATATTCATATCAGCAAAAACAGGACAAAGAGTTGAAAAATTATTTGATATGATTAACAATGTAGCAGAACAAAATGCTTTAAGAGTATCAACATCAGTATTAAATCAAGTAATAAATGAAGCAATAGCAATAGTACAGCCACCAACAGATAAAGGAAAAAGATTAAGAATATACTACGGAACACAAGCATCTACAAAGCCACCAACATTTGTTATATTTGTAAATGACAAAACATTATTCCATTTTTCTTATCAAAGATATTTAGTAAATCAAATAAGAAAAGAATTTGGATTAGAAGGAACACCAGTAAGAATAATAGCAAGAGAGAAAAATGAGAAAGATGTCTAATTAAGATAACCGTTCTAGCAAAGCGAGTTACGGATATCTTATAATGTAAATGAAAGGAGAAAAAATATGGCAATATATATTATAATGGCAATAATAGCCTATTTAATAGGAAGTGTTAATTTTTCAATAATAATCAGCAAAAAAATTGCAGGATTTGATGTAAGAGAAAAAGGAAGTGGAAATGCAGGAACAACAAACATGTTACGTTCAGTAGGAAAAAGAGCAGCACTACTAACATTATTGTGTGATATTTTAAAAGGAGTAATATCAATAGTTATAGCAATAATTTTAGGAAATATTGTTAAAAATATAGATAGAGAACTATTGTTACAAATTGCAGGAATTGCAGTTGTATTAGGGCATACTTTTCCAATATTTTTTGGTTTTAAAGGAGGAAAAGGAATTGCGACATCTTTAGGAATAATACTTATGAGCAATTGGCAAATAGGATTAATTTGTTTAGTATTTGCACTTGTGTTAATGGCATTAACGAGAATGGTATCACTTGGATCATGTGCAGCAGCAGTACTATTTCCAGTATTAACTTTATTCATGAATGACAATTATACAATTTTAACAGAAGGGAAAAGTGGAAATGTTTATTTTATATATAGTTTAATACTTGCAGCTATTGTTTTGTACAACCATAGAGCTAATATAAAAAGAATATTAGAAGGAAATGAAAACAAATTAAGTTTTAAAAAGTAATAGTAACAAGAGAAATGCGAGGGATAAAATAATGAAAAATATAGCTATAATAGGAAGTGGAAGCTGGGGAGTTGCTTTAGCAGTACACTTAGCAAATTTAGGACACAACATAAAGATATGGTCTTTTATGGAAGAAGAAAGAGATTTGATAAATAATGAGAGAAAATGCAAATTTTTACCAGAATTAGAATTACCAGAAAATATAACATGTTCAACAGATTTTGAAGAAGTAATAAAAGATAGTGAGTTTATTATACATGTTACACCATCAAAATTTACAAGAAGTACATTTAAACAATATAAACAATATGTAGGAAATAAACCAGTAATAATATGTTCAAAAGGATTTGAAAAAGAAAATCTAGAGACATTAGATGAAGTGATATTAGATGAAATGCCAGAAGCAAAAGTAGGAGTTTTGTCAGGACCAAGTCATGCAGAAGAAGTATCAATTGGAGTACCAACAGCATTAGTAATTGCATCAAGACATCAAAATATTTTAAAAATGATTCAAGATGCATTTATGTCAGAAAAAATGAGAATTTATACATCAAATGATGTTAAAGGTGTTGAATTAGGTGGAGCATTAAAAAATATAATCGCTTTTTGTGCTGGAGTAGCAGCAGGAATAGGTCTTGGAGATAATAGTTTTGCAGCATTAATAACAAGAGGATTAAAAGAAATTACAAGACTAGGTGTAGAATTAGGTGGAAAAGAAGAATCATTCTATGGATTAAGTGGTCTTGGAGATTTAATAGTAACATGTTTGAGTCAACATAGTAGAAACAGAAAAGCAGGGTATTTAATAGGACAAGGAAAATCATTAGAAGATACTAAAAAAGAAGTTGGAATGGTAATTGAAAGTATAGATAATATTGAAGTTGCTTATGAACTTGGAAAATTGCATAATATTGAAATGCCAATAGTAGAAACTGTATATAAAGTTTTGTACGAAAATTTAGATCCAAAAGTTGCTGTAAAAAATTTAATGACTAGAGACAAAAAAATGGAATAAAATATAGTAAATAATGTAATAATAATTATAAAAATGTTGTTACTATCTATGTTTTTTTATAATACATTATCAGAAATAGTTGATATATTAATATTTCTAGTCAAAAACATAGCTGGGGTCTACCTATAGGTCTTTGACTGCAAAATATTAATATATCAACTATTTTGGCAATTGTATATAAAATTATAGTAACAAAATAATTAACAAAGATTGGAGAGAAGTATATGGATTTTTTTAATAAATTAGGTAAAAAAGCAAGTGAGGCATACAAAGTTACAGCTGATAAAACAGGGAAACTAGCAAAAGAAGCAAAGCTTAGAATGAAAATGGGAGAACTAAAGAACGAAATTAGTGATATCTATGAAGATATTGGTAAGGTTGTTTATGAAAATCATGTTAGAGAAGAAAAACAAGACATTTCTAATGAATTAGAAGAAAAATGTACAAAAATTGATTGCCTAAGTGATGAAATCGAATCTTATCTAAAAGAATGTTTGGAATTAAAAGATAAAAGACAATGTCCTAATTGTTATGTAGAAATAGATAAAGATACAAAATTCTGTCCAGAATGTGGTGCTAAACAAGAAGTTCCTGTTGAAGAACCAGCAAAAGAAGTTGAAGTTATTGTAGAAGACAAATGTGATGAAAATAAAGATAATAATACAAATAATGAAGAACATAAAGATGAAAAAGAGATTGAGAATGATAATAATGAAAACAGAGATGAAAATAAAGAAGATTATGAGCAACAAAGGGAAGAGTTAGAAGAAAAATCTAATTTAGAGAAAACTGTTGAAATTGAATCTGATATAAATCTTGAAGAAGATAAAACTGTTGAACATCTTGAAGTTGAAGATGAAACAGAAGAAAATACAGTAGAATAAATTTATTTTGTTTTTATATGTAAAGAATAAAATTAAATATTATGTAAAAAGTACGTAGTAAAATACGTGCTTTTTATGTGGAATAAGACAATGAATATATAATTAATTAGTTACAATTCACAGCCATAAAAATTATTATTAAGCAAACATTATATCTGCAAATATTAAATAAAAATTGGCTGGGAATTGTAACTAAAAACAACATATTTTTTATAAAAGTTTGTTTCACATCATTGACACATATACATATGTCGAAAAAGTTGATTAATAATTTTATTGATTATTAATCAACTTTTTTAGTATGGATATCTTTCATATAAATATCTAATTAAATTATCAGCATTTTCTTCAGTAACATTAATATACACACCTTTATCCAAAGAAACCCACATCATAATTTTAAAATCCTCGAAATTATCAGCTAATGTGCCAATAATCTCAGTAATTTCAATTGGATTTTCATAAGTATGTTCCCAATTTAAATTATCATTTATATCAATTGAAGAATTATAAAAAGAGCATAAAAATTTTTCTAATTCTTTCGAATTTTCACTATACAAATTAACAGAAACCATGAATTTTCTCCTTATTATATTTATTATATTATACAATTTTAAAAATATACCTAAAAAATAGAATTAAAGAATTAAATTAGAATAGTTTGATAAAAAATGCAAATAATAAAATAAAAATTGTTTATATATCAACATTTTTAATTAATCTAGATAAATTCTTACTAAACTGTAAAATAAGTTCAATTAAAATATAGGAGGAGATAATTTGAAAAAGTATAAAAAAATTGCATATATGTCTTTAATAGTATTAATTTTGTTAGCTGGATTTTTTATTTATAAAGTATTAGGAAAAAATGATGGAAATGAAGATATAAAATCTAAGTCGTTAGCAGAAGTGAAATTTTTGGAAGAGAAATTTACTGGGTTATTTAACCAAATGAATAATATAAGTTTCGATAATTACAAAATTTCTTCAAGTGAAGTTCCGAAAAAAGAAACAGAAGAACAAAATTCAAATTTATCAAGTTCTTCTAATGGTAGCCAAAGCCAAAATAGCGGTGGTGGAAATTCGGGTGGTTCGGGAAGATCACAAAGTTCAGGACAAAGCTCAAATGGAAGTTCTGATTCTTCAAAAGAACAAAATACACAGTATAAATTAGAAGAAATTGGAATTTTGACTAAGGATACAGAAATAAATTGGGATTATATAAAAAATGAAGTTGAAAATATATATACATTTTTATATCCAATGACATTAGATTTATATCAAACAAGAACTAATCAAGATGATATAGTTAATTTTAATAAAGAGTTTGATAAGTTAACAAAAGCTGTAAAAGACGAAAATAAAGAAGAGACATTAAAAGAATTAGCAATACTTTATGAATATTATCCAAAATTTGTAGAAAATTGTACAGATGAACAAAAAGAAAAGATAGTTATAAAAACAAAAAATTATATATTTAAAGCATATAGTATTTTAGATAATGAAGACTGGAATTTGATTTCTGAAAATGTTAATGATGGGATACAAGAATTTACAAAGCTTGTTACTAGTATAACAGGTGAGCAAAAAGAAAATCAATATAATATAAATAAAGCATATATTATTATAAATGAATTACAAAATGCAGTAGCATTAAAAGATAAAGAAGTTTTTTTAATAAAATATAAAAATTTACTGGAAGAATTACAAAATATATGATATAATTTCAATTAGAGTAAATTGAATAGTCGCTGGTAAATTTCGAAAGGAATTACGAGAGGAAAGTCCGGGCTCCATAGAGCAATGATGCTAGATAACGTCTAGTAAGGGTAACCTTAAGGAAAGTGCAACAGAAAATAACCGCCTGTATAGGTAAGGGTGAAAAGGCGAGGTAAGAGCTCACCGCCTTTATGGTGACATAGAGGGCTGTGTAAACCCCATCTGGAGCAACACCTAAATAAGAAGATTAAGCCTGCTCGGCACCTTCTTGAATTGCGTGGCTTGAGATATATAGTGATGTATATCCTAGATAAATGACTATTTTAGATGACAGAACCCGGCTTACAGATTTACTCTTCTATTTCTGATTTTATTTTATGGAGGTAATTATTATATGAAAAAAATAGTTGGTTTTCAAAATAAAGGAGGAATGCAATTGAGAGATAAATGGAATTTTAGTGATAAGGAATTATTAAAAATTCTTGGTGCAAAAGGGATGAAAAGATTTTTTAAAGAACTATTAGTAGATATTCAAAAGGCACAAAGAGGCACATTAGAGTGCTCACCAGTAGAAGAACTATTTAAGGAAATGGATGCTATAATTAATATAGCAAAGGCTAAAAAATATGAAGTATAGTGTATACATAACTAAAAAAGCCAAGAAGACACTAAATAATATTAGACTCAAGACAAAATAATAAATATTAAAAATTTTAAAAATCAAACTTTTTTAAATCTAGTGGCAATTCGCCACATAAATCCATTAAACTTTTATTAACAGGATGTACAAAATGTAATTTATAACAATGCAAAGCCTGTCTATCAATAAAATCAGAAATAGAACCATATAAAGAATCACCAAGCAAAGGATGACCGATTGCAGATAAATGAACCCTAATTTGATGAGTTCTACCAGTTTCTAAAACACATTTAATCAAACTATAATTATTAAATTCTTTTAAAACTTCATAATGAGTAATAGAATGTTGTCCGCTTTCAGAAATACATCTTTCAATAATACTATTTTCTTTTCTAGCAATAGGTAAATTAATAGTGTCAGACTTTTTTTCAAAATATCCTTCACATATTGCAAGATACTCTTTTTTAAATTCATTATTTGTCATTTGAGAAATTAAACATTCTTGGATATATTCACATTTTGCAAAAACTACTAATCCAGAAGTATTTAAATCAAGTCTATTAACAGGTCTAATCTTCTTTTTTAAACCAATAGAATCAAAATAAAATTTAACACCATTACATAAAGAATCTGAATAATGCAAAATAGAAGGATGAATAGCGATTCCAGCAGGTTTATTAATAACTAAAAGCCACTTATCTTCATAAACGATATCTAAATCTATTTTTGTAGGCATAATGTTCGAATTATCTTCTTCATAATCAAAATCTATTGATATAATGTCATCAATATTAGCTATATTTCTAGTATCACACATATTTCCATTTAATGAAATTCTATTATACTTTATAAGCTTGAATAATAACCTTGAAGAAATTTTTAGTTCATTTTGTAATATTTGATTTATATTTAATTTGTTGTTTTTTACAATATATTCTAGTTTCATATGAGCTCCTTATAATTGGTTTTAATAAATTTTAAATATATAACTGTATAAATAATATTTTATCAAAAAAGATAAAAATTGTCTTTACTTTTTTTAAAAATATGTATATAATTTTTTAAGATTTATGATGAACAATGGAAGGAAAAAATAATGAGAATAAGATATAAAAAATGGGCAAGACCAGAACTAGAAGAATGCAAATTTTATATAGATAATCCAGAAGAATGGAAAGGAAAATGGAAAGAATTTTTTGAAAATCCAGAAAATCCAATACATTTAGAACTAGGATGTGGAAAAGGTCAATTTATAGCAAATTTAGCATCATATAATTTAAATATAAATTATATAGCAATAGATTTAGTTGATGCAATGTTAGGACTAGCAAAAAGAAATGTAGAACAAGTTTATGAGGAAAAACATATAGAGCCGAATAACATTGTTTTAACAAGATTTGATATAGAAAGAATATTACTAATTTTAGAAAAAATGGATAAAATAGAAAGGGTATATATAAATTTTTGCAATCCATGGCCAAAAGGAAAACATAGAAAAAAAAGATTAACGCATACAAGGCAACTTGAAAAATATAAGCAATTTTTGGATGATAATGGAGAAATTTACTTTAAAACAGATGATGATGATTTGTTTGAGTCAAGTTTAACGTATTTTGAAGAATGTGGATTTGAAGTAGAAGCAAAAACATATGATTTGCATAAAGAACCAATATTTGAAAATAATATTGAAACAGAGCATGAGAAAATGTTTTCTGAGCAAGGAATAAAAATAAAAGCATTAATTGCAAGAAAAAAATGAGACAGTTGGGACAGTCCAAATTTGTCTCATGAATATGTCGAAAAATGTAAAAAGACAATAATCGACAAAAGAGTGAGACAAATTTAGACTGTCCCAACTGTCTCAGAGTGAAAGGTGAAAAAATAGTGGAAGATCCAGATGTAACACAAATAAAAGCAAATAAAGATAATAAAGAATATGTACTGGAAGCAGTAAAAACAAAAGGCAAATTATTAGAATTTGTAGTATCAGAGCTTCAAGATGATGAAGAAGTAGTGAAAGCAGCTTTAGAACAAGATGGAGAAGCTATGGAATTTGTTTCAAATAGATTAAAAGATAATAAAGAAATAGCACTATTGGCCATAAAAAATGCACCTTGGACTGCATGTTATGTGTCAGATAGATTGAAAGCTGATAAAGAAGTTATAATGGCTAGTGTTAAAGAATATGGACAAACTTTATATTATGCAAGTGAAAATTTAAGAGATGATGAAGAAGTTGTTATGGCAGCTGTTAAGAATAAAGGATTAATAATTAAATTTGCAAGTTTAAGGATAAGAAATAATAAAGAAATTGCAGAAGTTGCAATAAAACAAGATAAAAGAGCATTACAGTTTTTAAGTAAAGAATTAAAAACTGATTGGGATGCAGAAAATGGAACATTTGTGACAAAGGGGTCAGATTAATTTGTCACAAATATGGTTTAAAATTAGTAAAAATGGTTAATGATGAAACTAAATAAATTTTGTGCCAAGAAGGGACGTCCCTTTTGGCACACAAGGAGGTATTTTAAATGTTAAAAAAAGTAGCAATATTAGCAAATGGAGGAGATGTAGCAGGATTTAATGCAGTAATTAGAGGAATTGTAAAAACTGCTGAAAATAATGGAATAGAATGTTATGGATTTATAGATGGATATAATGGATTATTAAAAAATGAATATGTAAAATTAAGTACAGCAGAGTGTGGAAATGCTGAAGGAATATTACCAAAAGGTGGTTCAATAATTGGCTCATCAACAAATGCAAATGTTTTCAATTATAAAGTGGTTGATGAAAATGGAAATGTTGAATATAAAGATTTATCAGATAAATGTGTAGAAAATATAAAGAAAGATGGATTTGATTGCCTATTTACGTTAGGTGGAGATGGTACACAAAAATCTGCAAGAGATTTTGCAACTAAAGGTGTAAATGTAATAGGTGTTCCAAAAACAATTGATAATGATGTTGCATGTACTGAGATAACATTTGGATATAATACTGCTGTATCTGTTGCTATGGAAGCATTGGATAGACTTCATACAACAGGAGAAACACATCATAGAATAATGGTATTAGAAGTTATGGGAAGATATGCAGGATGGATAGCTTTAGAAGCTGCAATTGCGGGAGGTGCTGATGTTGCATTAATTCCAGAAATTCCTTATAATATAAATAGAGTTGCTGAAAAAATAAATAATAGAAGAAAAAGAGGAAAAAATTTCAGTGTTGTAGTTGTAGCAGAAGGTGCTAAAGCAAAAGACGGAGATATTGTTATAGAAGGAATGAGAGAGAACGGAAAAGGTGTTGACAATACAAAGCTTGGAGGTGTTGGACCAGTTGTAGCAAAACAATTAGAAGAATTAACAGGATTAGAAGCAAGAAATACAACACTTGGATATATGCAAAGAGGTGGAACACCAACAGCTTTTGATAGAGTTTTATCTACAAAATATGGAACTGCAGCTATGAGACTTGCAATTGAAGGGAAATTTGGTAATTTAGTTGTTATTAAAAATGGTAAATTAGACTATGCATCTTTAGAAGATGTTGTAGGTGCAAATAAGGAAATTGGTGCTGTTTCTGGAAATACTAAAGAAAGTAATCAAAGAAAAGTTACAATGGACGATGATTTAATAAAAACTGCTAGAAGTGTTGGAATTAATTTGGGTGATTAATTATTTGACTTTTATAATAAAAAAGTTTATAATATGTAAAGTAACTAAATGATAAAGTGCATAAGAAAAGGAGAAAATAAATATGAATAGATTTGTTTTTGAAAAATTACGGGAAAATGGAGAAGATTTTATATTAAAAGAAAGTGAAAGTGGTTTTCTTATTCAAAGTAGTCAAAATAATTTTAAACTAGAGGAAACTAATGATGAGTCATTGATAATTTCGTATTCATCATTAGAAGGTTATTGTTATACAACAGTTTCTTCTGTTATGAGTAAAATAAAAAAAATGATTGAAAATTATTATGAAGGGTTGGAGGTATCTTCATTTTTATATGATGAAAAAATAGCAAAAATTATTACTAATATTATTAGCAAGAATAAAAGTAATCATAAAAATAGAAATAATCATGAAGGTGAAATTCAACATGAGAACAAGAAAGTTTATAAAGGTAAAAGCCAATATAAAGAAAAGGAAAGTCACAAGTAATTATAAAAAAAAATAAAATGAGAAATTTAGACCCAATTACTTTAAATTTAGAGTAATTGGGTATCTTTATGATTTTTATAATAACTTTTCTAATTCTTTAATTTTATCTCTAATTTCAGCAGCTTTCTCGAATTCCATAGAAGCAGCATATTTAAGCATTTCATCAGTTAATTTTGTAATAGTAGATTTAATATCATCTGAACTTTCCATTTTAAATTCAATGCCAATATCTTCTTGTTTTGTAATACTAATAGTATCTCTAACAGATTTTTTAATTGTTTTAGGGGTTATTCCATGTTCCAAGTTATATTCTTCTTGAATTTTTCTTCTTCTATTAGTTTCCGAAATAGCTTTTTCCATAGAATCAGTTAGTTCATCAGCATACATGATAACAGTACCATCAGTATTTCTAGCAGCACGTCCAATTGTTTGAATTAAGGAACGCTCTGAACGTAAGAAACCCTCTTTATCAGCATCTAAAATAGCGACTAATGAAACTTCAGGAATATCTAAACCTTCTCTTAAAAGATTTATACCAACTAAAACATCAAATTCTCCAAGTCTTAAGTTTCTAATAATTTCCATTCTTTCTAAGGCTTTAGTGTCTGAATGCATATAATTTACTTTTATGTCTAAACTTTTTAAATAATCAGTTAAATCTTCAGCCATTTTTTTAGTTAAAGTAGTAACTAAAACTCTTTCATTTTTTTCAACTCTTACTCTAATTTGCTCAATTAAGTCATCAATTTGATTAGTTACTGGTTTAACTTCAATTTTAGGGTCTAAAAGCCCAGTAGGCCTAATGATTTGTTCAACAACATTTTCTTTTGTATGTTCTTTTTCATAATCAGCAGGTGTAGCACTAACAAAAATTACTTGATTTATTTTTTTCTCAAATTCTTCAAATTTTAGAGGTCTATTATCATAAGCAGAAGGTAATCTGAAACCATAATTAACTAAAGAATCTTTTCTAGCTCTATCACCATTGTACATAGCTCTAACTTGTGGGATTGTAGCATGAGACTCATCTATTAATAATAAGAAATCATCTGGCAAATAATCAAATAGGGTAAAAGGTGGTGAACCAGTTTCTCTACCACTTATATGTCTTGAATAGTTTTCAATTCCTTGACAAAATCCAGTTTCCTTCATCATTTCCATATCAAAATTTGTTCTTTCATCAATTCTTTGTGCTTCGATTAATTTATTGGCATTTTTAAAATATTGAATACGCTCTTGTAATTCTTCCTGAATTGTAATTAATGCATTTTGCATTTTATCAGAGGTTGTTACATAGTGAGAATTAGGGAAGACCATTACATGTGTTCTTTCAGCGATAGGTTTTCCAGTTAAAGGGTTTATTTCTTGTACTTTTTCAACTTCATCACCCCAAAATTCTACACGAATAGCCGCTTCACTTTGATCTGAAGGATAAATTTCTAAAATATCACCTTTAGCTCTAAAAGTTCCTCTTTTAAAATCAATTTCATTTCTAGAGTATTGCATATTGATTAATTTTTTCATAATTTCATCACGTGATTTTTGCATTCCAGGGCGTAATGAAACTATCATATGTTCATAATCAATAGGGTCTCCTAAACCATATATACATGAAACAGATGCTACAATTATTACATCTTTTGTCTCAAAAAGTGATGCTGTTGCTGAATGACGTAATTTATCTATTTCGTCATTTATAGAAGCATCTTTTTCTATATATGTGTCAGAAGATGGAATATAACTTTCAGGCTGGTAATAATCATAATAGCTAACAAAGTATTCTACTGCATTCTCAGGGAAGAATTCTTTGAATTCTGAATATAATTGACCTGCTAATGTTTTATTGTGTGCTAAAACAAGTGTTGGCTTTTGTACTTTTTGAATTATATTTGCCATTGTGAAGGTTTTTCCTGAACCTGTAACTCCTAAAAGTGTTTGAAATTTCTTTCCTTCTTGTATTCCTTTACTTAAATATTCAATTGCTTTTGGCTGGTCGCCTGTTGGTTGGTAATCTGAGTGTAGTTTAAACATTATTCCTCCTTTTTTTACTTCTAAGTCCAACTTTTACTTATATTAATTTTCATAAAGTATATCACAGAGAACAAATATTTGCAATTGTTTTTACTCAAAATTATTATTTTTTTTAAAATTTACTAAATAACATTAGATATGAAAAAATAGACTTATAGTATTATGTCCATAAAATTCAAAAAAAATAGAAGCGTATAATTTGCTTCTATTTTCTTGAATTTAGCCAATATTTTTATTTCTTATAGAGTTTTAAATAATACATATTCAATAATTAATAGGTCTCACTATTTTAGAAAGCTCCTCTGCAGATATTAATGAGTCTTCTTCACTTAAGAATATTTCATCTTTAGAGGATAATATTTTAGGCATAAAACTACTGGACTCTGTTTTTCCTAACAATACATTGTTAGCTGTTTCTGGATCAAAAATAATTTCTCTAGTTTTTCTGTACATATAAAAGCCTCCTTTTAAAAGTTTATATATCATTTGTTGTATCCTTTTTTATGTATAATGTCAATTAAATTTTTTGAAAAAACTATATGCTATTGTTTAGAATTTGACCCGACCAGTAACCAATAAATAAGTAAATAAAATTTTAAATTAAAATATAAATAAAAAACCAAAACTTAAAGCTAAAAATATTGAAAATAAAAAAAAGATATGCTATACTAAAGTAGAAAATAAAAAAGGAGGATTGATTATAAAAAATGGAAGAAGAAAACGTAGTTAAAAAGGCACAAGGAAGTTACCTAACAGGAATAATAGGAGCAATAATAGGAGGATTAATAGCAACAATTCCATGGGTATTAATGTATGTTTATGGAGGAATGATGCTATCAATATTAGCAACATTAATTGCAGCAGGTGAATTTTATGGGTACAAATTATTAAAAGGAAAAATGAGTAAAGGATTACCAGCAATATTAATGGTATTAGCACTTGTAATAGTAACAGTAGCAACTTTAGTTGTAATACCAGGATTATTAATACAAAAAGAAGGACTTAATGTTAGTATAGCAAATATTGAAAAATTATATTCAAATAAAGAATTCTCAACAGCAATAGCGAAAGACTTTGTAATATCAGTAGTATTTACAATTTTGGGAGCAAGTATAATAACAACGAACATAAAGAAACAACTAGCAAATAAAGAAGAAGGTAAGGAAATAAAATTAGATTTAAATAATACAGAAGAAACATTAAAAATGAAAAAAGAAGCTATAGAATTAGTAAAACCAATTTTTGTAAAATATGAAGCGATATCTAAAGAAAAAACAATGATGAAAGAAGAAGTTTTGGCAGAAATAGAAGTAGAAAATCAAAATGCAAAACAAGTATTCAATTATTTAAAACAATCAGGAATTGTTAGAAAATATAAAGGAAAATATTATTATTCAGAAGAAAATGAGAATAAACAAATAAATCCTAAAAAGAATGCAACATGGAAAAAAGTATTAGGTATAGTTGTAGTATTAATAATATTGTTAGTAATAGTAGCAGCAATATTAGATAATACTGTTAAAACAGATGTTGACTATAATGATGGAAAAGTAAGTTTTAAAATGTCTGAAGATTGGATAGTTGCAGAAGATAGTGAAGAAAATCAATGGGGATTCTATCGATATATAAATACATTCCCAGTCCAAAATACAGAAAATCTACAAGATTATTCAGCATATCCAGCAGCGATTGGTGTATATTATGATGTAATTGATGAAAATATAAGTAGTATAGAAGATATTAAATCGAATGTACAAAAAAGTATAGAAAACTCAGAAGATAAAGCTGATGAAACAAATTATGATATTTCAAAAACATCAGAGAATTATGATTTGTTAAAAGTAAAGATACTTTATAGAACTTATCCAGAAGAATTATGGTATTATTATTACATTTTAAATGGAGATAATTTAACATGTATTACAGCTCATAGTTTTAGTTTGGCTGATCAAGAAGAAATGGAAAAAGAAGCTGATAAGTTAGTAAATTCATTTAAATGGATGTAGAATAATATTTTATTTTAATAATTTAGGATGTTGCTATATTAATATTTTTTACCCAAAACATATCTGGGGTCTACCATTGGGTCTTGGGTTTCAAAATATTAATATAGTAACATCCTATTTTTAATATAAATATTATAATATTAAATAAAAAATTTTAGTTCTAAAATAAAAATAGAAGCATATAATATTAAAAAATGCAAGGAGAAAACAAAATGCAAAGTATTAAATATTGTATGCTTTTTTTTGTGTTTATATTATCAGTGTTAATAGGAAAGTACATATCAAAAGAATATATTTATAGGTTAGAAGAATTAGAAGAAATAAAAAATGTATTAAATATATTTAAATCAAAAATAAAATTTACATATGAGCCAATACCAGTAATATTTGAAGAAATATCTAGAAATACAAATCATAATATATCAAAATTATTTATAGTAGCAAAAGAAAAAATGGAGAATAATGTGGCATCTGTTTCTTGGGAACAAGCAGTTGATGAAGTTTCATGCAATTTGAATGAAGAGGACAAGCAAAAAATAAAGACACTTTCAAAGTTGTTGCGGAATAACAGATGTAGAAGGTCAGATAAGTCAAATAGAGGTGACAGATACTTTTTTAGATGAACAGATAAGACAAGCACAAGAAGAAAAGAATAAAAATGAAAAGTTATATAGCAAATTGGGAATTGTTATAGGATTGGGTATTGTGATTATTCTAGCATAATGTCCCATGGGGGACGTTTCTCACTTAATGTTTACAGAATTTATTTCATAAATTCTGCATAAGATATCTGTAACTCGCTTTGCTCGAACAGCTATCTTAATTTTTGTCTCATCTAGGACACATCTAATTTCAAGAATGGAGAGATTTTATATGAGTATAGATTTATTATTTAAAATAGCTGCAATAGGAATATTAGTAGCGGTATTATATCAAGTATTAGTAAGAGCAGGAAGAGAAGACCAGGCAATGATGACTACTCTTGCAGGATTAGTAATAGTTTTAACAATGGTAATAAAAGAAATTAGTGGTTTATTTGATACTGTTAGAACTTTATTTAATTTATAAATATAAAGCTTATAAGTTGTTACTGGTCAGCTTAGATAATGAAAAAATTAAAATGTTGATATATTAATATTTTTTGATAAAAACATAGTAATTTTATAAGGGAGTTGGTTTGGGTTAATGGAAATTATAAGAATAATCGGAATAGGCTTAATTGCTTTAATTATTATAATAATGTTAAAGCAATACAGACCTGAATATGCAATATTTATAAGTATTTTGACAGGAATTTTAATTCTTTTCTTAGTAATGGACAGGCTAACTGGAATAATAAATTTAATCCAAACAATTCAAGATAAGTCTTCTGTAAATATACAATTTATAACATTATTAATAAAGATTACAGGAATAGCATTTTTATCTGAATTTGCAGTTAGTATTTGCAAAGATTCTGGGGAAGCTGCTATTGCAAGCAAAATAGAGTTGGGGAGTAAGATAATAATTATATCAATGTCAATTCCTATAATTTCTAGTTTATTAGAGATTATATTAAAGATTTTGCCATAAATTATAATTACTAGCAAGGAGGTAAAACAAATGTGAATAAACAAAAGAAAAAAATATTAATTTTAATATTAATTATTATAATTATGATATCAAAAATAACTTTTTCTTATGCTACTGATGTGGAGTCTAATGAAAATACCTTAAAAGAACAGCAAGAAACATTTGGAATAAGTTCATTTATTGAAAAATCTAAGCAATATACAGGAGAGTTTTTTGAAGATATTGATATAAATGATATTTTAAGTTCTTCTATAAAAGGTGAAATTGATAATTCAACTATATATAAAAAAATATTAAATTTATTAGGAAAAGAAGTACAAACTGGAATAAAAAACTTAATAAGTATTTTAGTTATTATAATAATACATAGTATTTTGAAATCTGTAAGTGAAAGTTTAGAAAATGATAATATATCAAAATTGATTTATTATGTTCAATATATAGCAATAGTAACAATTATAATGAGTAATTTTTCAGATGTTGTAAATTTAGTTAAAGAGACTACAATTAATCTTGTTGGTTTTATGAACACATTAATACCAGTTTTAGTTTCTTTGATGTTATATACAGGAAGTATAACTACAACAAGTATATTAGAACCTATAATATTATTTATGATAAATTTTATAGGGAATTTAGCGCAAGATATTTTAATTCCTATAACTTTAATAATTGCATCAATAAGTATAATATCTAAAATATCAGACAATATTCAAGTAGAAAAGATTGCTAAATTTTTGAAGTCAAGTACAACTTGGTTTTTAGGATTAATTTTAACTATATTTGTAGGAGTAGTTTCTTTAGAAGGAACACTTGCTAGTTCGATTGATGGTATAACAACTAAAACTGCTAAAACAATTGTAAGTTCAGCTGTACCAATAGTAGGAAAGATTTTAGGAGATGTTATAGATAGTGTTTTGGGTTGTGGTGTTATTTTAAAAAATGCAGTTGGCTTTTTAGGTGTAATAATTATTGTAGGAATATGTATTTTGCCAATATTGAAACTTTCGGTTTTGATAATTTCTTATAAACTGGTTTCTAGTGTGAGTGAAGTTATTGCAGATAGCAAAATTGTGAAGTTATTAGAACAGATTTCTGGTATTTTTAAGATTTTGCTTGCTATTTTGGTTTCTGTTTCTTTTATGGTTATTATTGGGACAACTCTATTGGTAAAAATGTCAAATACGGGGATGATGTTTAGATGAAAATATTAACATATCTAAAATATATTAATAATTAAAATAATGACATATTAATATTTTTTGTCAAAAACATATCTGGGGTCTACCATTAGGTCTTTGACTTCAAAATATTAATATATCATTATTTTAAACTAAAGTATAAAAATAGTATTATAGGAGCATGTTTAGATGATTAATTTCTTAAGTATATGGGTTAAGAATTTGAGTTTGGCTTTAATTATTGTTTCTATTTTAGAGATGATTTTGCCTAATAGT
>CAOKJC010000028.1 GCA_948468685.1 uncultured Clostridium sp.
GCGCTGTAAATTCTTGGACTGATTCCAATTGAACAATTAATACATTTTTATTTTCTAAGATACCTTCAAAATCATATTGTTTTTCTCCATATTTTTCTTCATATTCTTGTTTCAATGCATTATAATTTATTATCATTTCATCATAATCACTATATACTGCTCTTTTTGCATAATCTAAAGAATTTAAGATATCTGATATGTGGTAACCATATATTGTTGAATTCGCAATTTGTTCATCTTTATTCCATAAAGTTTGAGTTCCTTTTTGTATATAATCATATCCAATTAAGCCAAATATAATTACTCCTATAATTGCAATTACTAAGCTTATAAGTTTTTGCTTTTTATTAGTTATCTTTTCTTCTTTATCTGTTTTCAATATTTTTGTTAAATATAATATTCCTATGATAATAAAATCTATAAAATAAACAATTTGAGTAAATTTAATTAAACTTGGAATAGTAGTTGTTATCTGTTCAGTATATTGTAAATTTGACAACTGCTCTATTGACAATACACTTGATGAATAAAAATAATATACATTATCTGCCCAAATAAGTAAGCTTATTAAAAAGTTTATTATTAATCCTACTTTTATTCTTATTTTGTTAGGTAATATCATTAAAAAGCATACAATTGTTGTTAAAAATGATATTGTCCCTATTATAGTTTGAAATTGTAATTGCGTTGATACTGCTATTGTACTTTTATAAAAATAAATTGATTTTATAAAAAGCATTAATCCTAACAAAACCATAAATAATCTTGAATTTAATAATGTATTTAATGCTTGTTTTATTTTTTCTTTCATTGTTACTATATTCCCTTCATCTTATATTTTATCTATAAATTCTTCGATTGTTTTTATCATTAACTTATTATTTCTTTCATACTTCTTAGGTTCAAATTCTTTTGACTTTTGTATTGCACTTTTTAAGTCATCAATTTTATCTATTCCTATTATACATCCTTGCTCACTAAATCTATTTATTATTTCTATTTGGTGATTATTCACATGTTCTTCATACTCATGAAGTCTTGGAACGGCAATTACCTTTTTTTCTTTTTCTATTGATGTTACTATTGAACCAACTCCACCATGCGTTATTATTAAATTTGCTTCTTCTTGCAATTTTTCTAATTGCTCACTAGAAACAAAATCAATTATCCTCATTTTGTATGATTTAAATTTAGTATATCCTGCTTGTACAATTACTTCTTCTTTTATTGTTCCATCTGTTATACTTTTCTCTATTTCTTCTAATAGTCTGTGAAAGCTATTGTTTTGTGTTCCTAATAATACTAATATCATTTAATTTTCCTCCATGTCCCATTGGGGACGTTTCTGTTTGGGACATTTTGTCCCATCTGGGACACATCTTAATAAATTGATCCTCCATATACTGCTTTTGGATATATTTTTAACATTTCTTCCCATTGTACTATAAATAAATCTGCTATTGGGTACACCAATCTTCCTGTTGCTGTTTTCCTGTTTACATTTGCAAATGTTTCTATATATATTATTTTACTTCCAAATATTTTTCCTAAATAACACATTGGTCCTGCTGTATGTGTTCCTGTTGTTACTATAACTTTTGGTCTTATCTTGAAGTATAAATATATTGTTTTTAGACATAAGTAAAAATATTTGAATATGTATGTAAATAGTTTTGCTCTTGTTCCATATGGTAAAAAATATAACTTATCTCCATATTTTGCTTTTAAGTTTTCGTTTGCTTTGTCTTTTTCTGTTATTATTCTATATTCATATTTTTCAAATAAAGGTGATAGTTGCATTAATTCATTTAGATGTCCTCCTGTACTTGATATAAATAATACTTTCTTTTTTTTCATTTTTTATATCGTTCCTCCTATTCTTTTCGTATCTATTATACATTTAATTTGTTTTTCTGTCTACATTTGAATAGTAAAAAGACCAACAAATTAATGTTGATCTTTTATACTTTTTTCCTAATTACATTAATATTGATGCAGGTAATGCAATTAGCAATAGACCTATTACTAATAATATCCCCCAAATAATAATACCCAATATCATACTTCCTGCAGAAGTTATTAGTACCATCATTACATCAATCAGCTCATTTCCTGTATTCCAGTTAAGATCTGACAGTTCTTCTATAGCCTCTACTATTTTTAATGCTATAATACCTGTTCCTATAACATATGCTATAGGAATTATCCACAAAAGTGTAGGAAAGCAAATAAATAGAACTATAAAGAAAAGACTCACAAAAATATATTTCATATTTTTCCTTCTGCCTATTGGTATAGGCAACACAACAAAACTATTAGTTACATATTTATAATATCATATTTTACATAATCTGTCAATTTTTATCCAAATATTCCTTTTTTCTTTACTGGTGGTTGTTCATTCATCGTTTTTGCTAATTCTACAAGTAGCTCTCTTTGTTCCTTTGTTAGTTTTTTTGGCGTTTGTACTTGTACTGTAAATATAAAGTCTCCTTCATTATTAGAATTTACATATTTAAATCCTTTATTTCTAATTGTAAATTTTGTACCTGTTTGTGTTCCTTCTGGTATTCTGTATGTTTCTTTTGAGCCATCTACCATTGGTATTTCAAGTTCTGCCCCTAATGCTGCTTGTGTTATTGTTACAGGTATATCACATAGTACATTATTTCCTTTTCTTGTATAAATACTATGTTTTTTTATTCTTAAAGTAATATATAAGTCACCTTTTGGTCCACCTTTGCTTCCAGGTTCTCCTTCTCCTCTTAATACTACTGTTTGATTGTCATCAATTCCTGCAGGTATTTTTACTTTTATTTTTGGTTGTTTTCTTATATTTCCTTTTCCTTTACAATTATCACATACTTCTGTAATAACTTCTCCTGTTCCATGACAATTCCCACATGTTCTTGTTGTTTGAACTTGACCTAATATTGTATTTTGAACTTGAGTTACTTGACCTGTTCCATGACATTCTGGGCATTTTATTGGATTTGTTCCTGGTTTTGCTCCTGTTCCATGGCATTTGTCACATGTCTCATTTCTTGTTATAATGACTTCTTTTTCTACTCCTAAAAAGGCTTCTTCAAATGTAATATCCATATTTAAGTTTAAATCAGCACCTTTTCTTGGTCCATTATTTCTTCTAGAAGATTGTCTACCATTTCCGCCAAATCCTCCTCCAAAGAATGATGAGAATATATCTCCTAAATCTCCAAAGTCGCCAAATCCATCAAATCCTGAAGTTGAATATGAATATCCGCCTCCAAAAGGTCCTTGTCCTCCACCAAATCCTTGTGGTCCATCTGGTCCAAATTGGTCATACATCCTTCTTTTTTGAGGATCTGAAAGAGTTTCATATGCTTCATTTACTTCTTTAAATTTTTTTTCTGCTTCTTCTTTATTATTTGGATTTGCATCTGGATGATATTGTTTTGCCATTTTTCTATATGCTTTTTTTAGTTCATCATCTGTTGCATTTTTATTAACACCTAGAACTTCATAATAATCTCTTTTTCCAGCCATTTTCTCCTCCTATTAAAAAGTCTTCTTATTATACTTTTCTTTATTTTCTTTTTCATAATTTCTACTCATATTTGAATTATGTTTTTCTATGTATGCTTTTGAATATTCTTCTGGAGTTATCTGAAGTCTATTCAAAACTTCAATATAATAATTCTGTACATCTGTTATTTCTTCAATAAATCTTGCTCTTATGTCTTTATCTTCCATTATGGCATTTATTCCCTTTTTCTTAATAATTGAAATGCATTCTCCTATTTCTTCAATCATGTATAATATATGACTTTTTGCTGCTTTAGGTTCCATATCATTCCATTTTTCTTTATTTACTTCGTATAATTCTAATTGCATTTTTTGCATATCTGATATGCTTAAATCTTTTTCTGACATTTCTTCCTCCATATTTAAAAGGTACAGTTCATAAAATCCATCTCTTTTAAACTGGGGATTTAAGACCTGGTCCCAAATCCCCATTATTTTGCATATAGCTTATTCCTTATTGTCATCTTCTACTTTGTAATCTGCATCATATACATTTCCATTGTCTGTATTATCTCCAGCTGTTGCATTTGGGTCTACTCCTGCTCCTTGAGTTCCATTTGGATTTGCATTTTTGTATAATTGTTCAGACATTTCATAGAATACTTTTGTTAATTTTTCTGTTGCATCTTTTATTGTTTCAGTATTATTTGTTTCTAATGCTTTTTTAGTATTTTCAATTTCTGTTTCTATTTTAGCTTTTTCTTCTCCGCTTATTTTATCTCCTAAGTCATTTAATGTTTTTTCACTACTATAAATTAAGCTTTCAGCATTATTTTTAACTTCAATTTCTTCTTTTTTCTTTTTATCTTCTTCAGCATGTGCTTCTGCATCTTTTACAGCTCTATCAATATCTTCATCTGTTAAGTTTGTTGATGCTGTAATTGCTACATCTTGACTATTTCCTGTTGCCATATCTTTTGCTGATACATGAACAATTCCATTTGCATCTATATCAAATGTTACTTCGATTTGTGGCACTCCTCTTGGTGCTGCTGGAATTCCTGTTAACTGGAATCTTCCTAATGTTTTATTATATGCTGCCATTTCTCTTTCACCTTGTAGAACATGTACTTCTACTGATGTTTGACCATCTGCTGCTGTTGAGAATATTTGTGATTTTTTAGTTGGTATTGTTGTATTTCTTTCAATTAATTTTGTGAATACTCCACCATATGTTTCAATTCCTAATGATAATGGTGTTACATCAAGTAATACTAAATCTTTTACATCTCCTGATAATACACCACCTTGAATTGCTGCACCAACTGCAACACATTCATCTGGATTTATTCCTTTGTCTGGTTCTTTTCCTGTTATTCTTTTTACAACTTCTTGTACAGCTGGAACTCTTGTAGAACCACCAACTAATAATACTTTATGAATATCATTTGCTGTTAATCCTGCATCTTTTAATGCTTGGTTAACTGGCCCTGCAGTTGCTTCTACTAAATCATGAATTAATTCTTCAAATTTAGGTCTTGTTAATGTTACATCTAAGTGTTTTGGTCCTGTTGAATCTGCTGTAATAAATGGTAAGTTAATTTGTGTTTGTTGAACACCTGATAATTCTATTTTAGCTTTTTCAGCTGCTTCTTTTAATCTTTGCATTGCCATTTTGTCAGCCTTTAAATCTATTCCATTTGATTTTTTGAATTCATCTACTAGGTAATCAATTATTGCATTGTCAAAGTCATCTCCACCTAAATGTGTATTACCACTTGTTGATAAAACTTCAAATACTCCATCACCAATATCTAGTATAGAAACGTCGAATGTTCCTCCACCTAAGTCATATATTAATATTTTTTGGTCTTGTTCTTTATCCATTCCATATGCTAATGCAGCAGCTGTTGGTTCATTTATAATTCTTAATACTTCAAGTCCTGCTATTTTTCCAGCATCTTTTGTTGCTTGTCTTTGACTATCATTGAAATATGCTGGTACTGTAATAACTGCTTGACTTACTTTTTGTCCTAAATAGTTTTCAGCATCTGATTTTAATTTTTGTAATATCATTGCTGATATTTCTTGTGGTGTGAATTTATCTCCTTCTATTGATACTTTATCACTTGTTCCCATTTTTCTTTTTATTGATATAACAGTATTGTCTGGATTTGTAACTGCTTGACGTTTTGCTATTTGCCCTACTAGTCTTTCTCCATTTTTTGAAAATGCTACTACTGATGGTGTTGTTCTATTTCCTTCAGCGTTTGGTATTACGACTGGTTCTCCTCCTTCCATAACTGATACACATGAATTTGTTGTTCCTAAGTCAATTCCTATAATTTTTCCCATTTTTAATCTTCCTTTCATTCCGCTTCGCTCCATTCATCGTCATCCGAAAATTTTTTTCAAAAATTTCCGTCTGCCAAATCTTTTTACGTTGCTTATTTTATATTTTTTTAAATTTAATAACTATTATGTTTTTAAATTGATGAAAAGTGATAAGATGTGCATTTTTGATATTTAATTCAATCTGAAGTCGTACTTGTGTACGTCGAAGTTTGAATTAAATAACGAAAATGTGCAGATTGTTGCTTTTCATCGATTTAGTTGGCTACCACAACCATACTATGCCTAACAACCTTAGTTCCTATCTTATAACCTTTTCTATATTCTTGAACAATTTCTTTTTCACATTTTGAATCATCTTGAATGCTACTAACAGCTTCATGAAGTTCTGGATCAAAAGTCTCTCCAAGAGCTTTTATCTCTTCTACACCTTTAGATTTCAAAACATCTTGAAATTGTTTTAAAACAAGTTCAATACCTTTTTTATAATTTTCATCAGAGGTTTCTACTTTTGATGCATTTTCAAGATTGTCTAATATTGGTAAAATAACTTCTACAATATCACCTAAGATAGAATTATATAATCCTTCTCTTTCTTTTTGGCTTCTCTTTTTATGATTTTCAAATTCTGCTAAAATTCTTTTGTATCTATCTGTTAATTCTTCTATTTCTTGTTGTTTTGCTTGTAATTCATTACTTTTTGTTATTTCTTTATTTTGTATTTCTTCTTTTTCTAATTCTTGTACCTTCTCTTTTTCTGACATATATTTACCTCCTATTTTATAAAGTCATATACTTAATATCCAATATTAGACTATAAACATCTGACCTCTAACATCCGACTTCTATTCTTCTGTATCTTTTAACTTTTTATTAATATATTTCATAACTGAAATAACCTTTGAATAATCCATTCTTTTTGGTCCTATAATTCCTATTGTTCCTAAATCTTTATTTCCAACTTTATGTTTAAAAGTTATAATACTAAAATCCTTTAATTCTTGCTTTTCGTTTTCATCTCCAATATATACATTTATATCTTTAGCAAATCCTGAATTTAAGATATCTGTCATTAATTCTTTTTCATCAATTATATTTACAAAATTTTTAGCTACTGTCAAACTATTAAATTCTGGTAATTCAAATGCCTTATTTGTTCCTTCTAAATATAATTGTCTATCTTCTGAAATAACTTTTTTTATTTGTTCTATTATTGGTCTTATAACTTTTACACTGTATTTCATTTCATTTATCAGATATTCTTCTAATGGTGCATCTATTATTTCTAACGGCTGTCCTTTTAATCTTTGATTAAACATATAATTTATTGTTTCTACTTGCTTTTCAGAAACATCTTCATCAAATTTTATTATTGTTTCTTTTACCATTCCTGTATTTGTTAATATTATTGCCATTAACATTCTTGGTCCTAATAAAACAAATTTGATTTCATCAATTAGTAAGTTTTGTGTGCTTGGTCCTATCGCTAATGTTGTATAATGTGTTATTTCTGATATTGTTGATGTTGCTATTTTTGTTAGTTCTTCAATTTCATTTACTTTTGTTTCTAATTTATCACTTATGTATTTGATTTCTTCTAAACTAATATTGTCATCTTTTAATAATTCATCTACATAGTATCTATATCCTTTTTCTGATGGTATTCTTCCACTTGATGTATGTGTTTTTTCTAAATATCCTGATTTTTCTAAGTCTGCCATTTCATTTCTTATTGTAGCACTACTATAATTTAAATCATTGTTATTTACTATACTACTAGAGCTTACTGGTTCTGCTGTATTTATATATTCTTCTACTATTGCTTGTAATACCTTTTTCTTTCTATCATCTAACACTTCATCACCTCTTTTAGCACTCTTATTTTCCGTTTGCTAATCTTGTTATATATTATATCCTTTTTTAGCACTTGTCAATACATACTGCTAAAAATTTTTGTGAATTTTTTGTGAATTCTTGTTTTTTTATGTAAATTATGTTATGATATATTTATCAAATCAATCATTTCTGGAAGGACGAGGTATACTATATGAAAATTTTTCAGCCAACTATCAAAATTGAAGCTTCCGAAGCTAATCCGAATTTCTATGTTATTTTTCGGAGAAATTTTTTAAACTCTCAGGAAATAGCTTATGCAGATGTATCACCTAATCATTCGTATTACTTAGAAGCAATTGTACAATTGTCTTATGAGGAAAGTGAATACTTGCGTAACTATTTTTTTGAAAAAGCAAATATGATTGGTAAATCAACTCATGGTTGTACTACAACGTAAAACAAGCCCCAGATATTATCTGGGGTGTTATTAATGTTTGCTTTTGTTCTTCTTAATTTTAATTAGTAAATTCCACTGTAACTTTATTAGTAAATCCTGTCATATCTCCCATAATTACAATTTCAAATGTTCTTTCTTCACCTGCTTTTATATTATCTATTTGTACATTTCCACTTCCTTTTACTTTATTGTCATTTCCATAAAACTTAGACTGAACTACAATTTTATGTTCTTTATTTGTATTATTTTTTACACTTCCTTTTACACTTGTTCTATTTCCATTTACATCTACTTTTACATTTTTTATTTCATACTTATTTTTTACTTCTCCACTTGCTGCTACTAAGTCTGTTGAATTTTCTTGTTTCTTAGTCTCTATTGTCTTTCCTCCATTTCCATTTTCAATTACAACATCTCCATTTTCTACATATATATTCTTTCCTGTATATGCTTCATCTCCTACATCTATTCCATAATTTTCTATAATATTTTTCTCTTCTTCTTCACTTAGCTTTTCTTCACTCTTTTTTGAATCATCTTTTCTTCCTGACATTATAAATACTCCCACTACAATTACTAATATTAAAAGTAATATACCTATAAATATTTTTTCTTCTTTTTTCATCTTTTATTTTATAAGGCACATTTATACTTTATGTGCCTTATTCTCCCTTCTTTATTATTTTAATGTTGGATATTGTCCCTCTGCTATTTGCCATGTATTTGTAAAATCCCAATTTGAATATGTTGATTGTTTTTTCATTTCATCAGTTGTTTTTGGTGTTCCATATCCATTATCTTCTTGAGCTGTTGTTGCTGTATCATAGTAACAACTTGTACATTTTCTATCTGTCCATATTGCTCCTACTATTCCTCCTGTTTCACTTGCTCCTGTTACTTTCCCAGTTGCATAGCAATATTGCATTACTGCATAATCTGATATTCCACCAACTAGACCTCCTACAGCCCCATTTCCTATTACACTCATATTTGAATATGAATTTTGAAGATATATATATCTACTTGTTGCATCTCCGCCTACTACATTTCCTATTATACCACCAATTAGGCCTCCATATTGTGTAGTTGTAGCACTTCTAGAACAGCATATAGTTCCTTCTGTATAACATTTCGTTATATATCTACTTCCAGACTCAGTGCACACTTCTCCAATTAGTCCGCCTACTGCTTCTGAATTTGTTCCATATTGTATTTTATTATTCCCTATTGCTCTTACATTTGTTATTGTTGATGTATTACAATATCCTGTAAGTCCTCCTATATAAGTTCCTGTTGCTATTATTTGATAATTCTCTAATTTTACATTTTGTATAGTTGCTTTATAAATATATCCAAATAATCCTTGGAAGTTTTTCGCAGAATTTATCTTCATATTTTTAATTGTATATCCTGCTCCATCAAAATTTCCAATAAATGGCTCTTCTTCTGTTCCTATTGGTTCCCAATTAGATATTGCACTTAAGTCTACATCTGCTCCTAATTTATAATATGCTGCTAAATCTTGTTTTACTTTTCTTAGTTGTTCTGCATCTGTTATTATAAACGGACTTGCTTGTGTTCCTAATCCTCCCATAACTGGATAATCTTTTATTAAACTTTGTATTTTATCTGGTACACTTCTTCCTTGTAAATATGCAAGTGATGTTCCTTCTTCTATTGTCCATGTATTTGCAAAATCCCAACTATTGTATGTTGCTTGCTTTGTCAATGCTGATACACTTTTTACTGTTCCTAATTCACTTGTTGCTTGTCCTGTTGTTTCTCTTATCCAATAAGAATTTGTTGCACTTTGAGATTCTCCTTCTAATCCTCCTACAAGACCTCCTTGTGCTCCTGCTGCTTTTACCTGACCTATTGCATATGTGTTTATTATCCTTGTCCTATAAAAAGCTAATCCAACTAATCCACCTACACAATCATTTCCTATTACATCCATAGCTGAATAAGAATTTTGAATTTTTACATATTTTCTATCTTCATAGTTTCCAATCCATCCAACTATTCCTCCAATTCCACTACCATATTGTGTACTCGTAGCACTTCTAGAACAAGATATAGTTCCTTCTGTATAGCACTTACTAATAGCTTGATCATTATATTCAGAATTGAATTCTCCTACTAAACCTCCTACCCAACTACTATTTGTGCCGTAATAAATATTTCCAATTGCACTTACATTTGTTATAGTTGATGTATTGCTTATTCCTACTAAGCTTCCTATACTACTTCCATATGTAGTTATGCTATAATTTTGTAATGTTAAATTTTTTATATCTGATTTATATATATATCCAAATAATCCTATAATATTATTTGAAGAGTTAATTTTTAAGTTGCTTATAGTATATCCATCTCCATCCAATGTTCCTGTAAATGGATTTTCTTCTGTACCTATTGGCTCCCAATTTGTAATTGTACTTAAATCTATATTTGCTCCTAATTTATAATGTGCTGTTAAATCTTGTCTTATTTTATTTAATTGTTCTGCATTTGTTATAATTAATGGGTTTGTTTGAGTTCCTGTTCCTCCCATTACTGGGTAACTTTGTACTAAATTATATATTGCATCTGGCACATTTCTTCCTTGTAAATATGCTAGTGATGTTCCTTCCTCTATTGTCCATGTATTTGCAAAATCCCAGCTACTATATGATTCTTGCTTTGTTAATGCTGATACTGATTTTGCAGTTCCTGCAACTCCTTCGTTTTGTGTAGTTGTTTCTTTTACCCAATATGAATTTGTTACACTACATGTATCATCCCATAATGCTCCTACTAATCCTCCTACATCACTTTCTCCTTTTATTAGTCCTATTGCATATGATGTAGTAATTCTTCCATAACCTAATACGTTATTTCTTCCTCCGTAGCCTTCCTACTAGTCCTCCTATATTATTATTTCCAAATACATTCATACTTGAATATGAATTTGTTATATATGCACGTCCACTATATCTACCTAATTCTCCTGCAACTTGTCCTGCTATTCCTCCTATTATACTTCCATATCCTATACTAGTTGAATTCAAAGCATTATATCTTATATTTCCTTCTGTATAACATTTACTTATTGTTGCATCTGAAGTTTCTGTTTCAAATACTCCTACGATTCCTCCTATATAGCTTGCATTTTTTCCATATATTATGTTTCCAATAGCATTTACGTTTGTTATGTTTGATTTTAAACTATATCCTACTAATCCTCCTATATAACTTCCATACGCTGTAACTGTATAATTTTGTAATGTTAAATTTTGAATAGTTGAATTTTGAATAAATCCAAATAATCCTATACCAATATTTGAAGAATTAATTTTTAAGTTGCTTATAGTATATCCATCTCCATCTAATGTTCCTGTAAATGGTTCCTCTTCTGTTCCTATCGGTTCCCAATTAGATATTGTACTTAAATCTATATTTGCACCTATTTTATAATATCCTGCTAAATTCTGTCTTACTTTATTCAATTGTTCTGCATTTGTTATAATTAATGGATTTTCTTTAGTTCCTGTTCCTCCCATTACTGGATAACTTTCTACTAAACTATAAATTGCATCTGGTACACTTCTTCCTTGTAAATATGCAAGTGATTTTCCTTCTTCAATTGTCCATGTATTTGCAAAATCCCAGCTACTATATGATTCTTGCTTTGTTAATGCTGATACTGACTTTTCTATTCCTAATTCACTTGTTGCTTGTCCTGTTGTTTCTCTTATCCAATAAGAATTTGTTGCTGTTTGCCTTTCTCCATCTAATGCACCTACAAGACCTCCTTGTGCTCCTTCTGCTTTTACTTGTCCTATTGCATATGTGCTTGTAATTCTCGTTCTATTTGATGCTACTCCTACTAGTCCTCCTACACTGTCATTTGCTATTACATTCATCGCTGAATAAGAATTTTCAATTCCTACATATCTTTTATCTTCATAACTTCCAAACCATCCAACTAATCCTCCCATTGTGCTTCCATATGATGTGACTGTTGAGTTTTGACTGCCATATCGTATATTTCCTTCTGTATAACATCTACTAATATTTTTTCCATCTATTGCACTACCAAATTCTCCAACTAATCCTCCTATAGCACTACTTTCTCTTCCATAATAAATATTTCCTATTGTGTTTACATTTGTTATTGTTGATTCATTACTTAAACCTGCTAGTCCTCCTATATAACTTCCACTTGTAGTTATATTGTAATCTTGTATTGTTAAATTTTTTATATCGGCTTTATAAATACATCCAAATAGTCCTTGATAGTTCTTGTTTCCTGTATTCATTTTTAAATTTTTTATTGAGTATCCATTTCCATCTAAATTTCCAAAAAATTGAAAATTATCTGTTCCTACAGTTTCCCAGTTTTCACCTTCATTTGCATCAACATCTCCATTCAGTTTATACCATGACCCTAATTCCTTGTGCATTTCATTCAATTCTTGATAATTTTTTATTAAATATGGATTGCTTTCTGTTCCTGAACCGTCTAGCTCACAACATGGACCAGTAAACTTAAATCCTGTAATATTCATATATAGTCCATGCATGCTATAATTAATATGTAAATAAGCATTCAATCGCACACACTTTACTTTCTCAGGTTTTAAAGGCACTTGTATTTCAACCTTTCCTTCTGCTGCTGGTCGATATCCACCAGGATCTTCTATTATATTCTTATCATATTTCCATTTATTATATAACATAGTAGAGCCATCTTGATAAACAACTTCAACTGTTGGAAGAAACCAACCTGGATATGTCCCACTTTGTCCTATTGTCCATTCCACATCAAGCCATCTAGCATTCTTAAGTTTCTCATCTACTGTATATTCCAAAGTATACCAACGATCTGTATACCTATCTGAGTAAAGGCATGATGTAAGATTATCTATATTTACATAAAACAACTCACCTAAGTAATTTTCCTGCCCATTAAATCCCCACTCGCAATTCATACCACCGCCCCATGACGTATCTTTAAGCCTAAAGCCTAATTGCGACGCTGTCTTTCCTGTATTTTCCATTTCTTCAAATAAATCCCAACTATTGGGAACTGTCGCACTACAAATGTTACTTTTATTTCTCTTTTTATCTGCTTTTGCAATAACATATATATTTGTATATTCTTTACCTTTTAGCCCTGTAACTGTATATGACATATCTTTTGTTCCTTTATGTACTACTTTTCCTTCTACATAATATATAAACTCTTTTATACCTTTTTCTTTATAGTTTTCATTTATCTCAATTGTAAATTGTCCCATAGCTATATCTTTTATTGTAATTTCAGGTTTTTCTATTCCACCATTTCCATACATTATTACATTATAATCTTCATCTATTTCAAAATAATGATCTTTATATTCTCCTTCTGTTGGTATTGAATCTGTATCATCTACTGTTGCTCCAATCTTCTCTAAATCCTTTAAATCTTCTCTTTTGAAATTATTACCTTTTATAGTTTGTATGTTTAATACTTCAAGTTGCAATTCTTCTTGTAATGTAGCCAACTCATATTCTTCTGCTGCATCTGTTGCTCTTTTAAACAAACCATCACCAACTAATGATTTTAATGTAATACTAGCTAAAATTAACAATATAATTACCATAATTACAAGTGCTATTAATGTTATCCCCTTATTTTCAGTAATTTTTACCGTTTCTTTGTACACTTTTTTATCCCCTTTCTTTTGTTATCTATCACCTCTATACATAATATATTATGTATCAATTTTAGTATAAACTTTTTTTCTTACATTTTCAATCTTTTTTTATTTTTTATTCAAAATGTAAAAATTCCGTAATTCAAACGTAATTTTTTTGTAATATATCTGTAATAAATACATAATTTTTTATGTACAAAACTGTTTATTTAATGTTTTTTGTTAAAATTAAATAAATTCATTTAACAGGAGGCTAAGTGTGAAATTTAAGAGAATTAAAGATTTAAGAGAAGATAATGATAAACTCCAAAAAGACATTGCTAATTTATTAGGTATCTCTCAGCAATATTACTCAGAATATGAAAAAGGGAATAGAACAATACCAATAAATCACCTAATAACTTTAGCTAAATATTACAACACTTCTATTGATTACATAGTTGGTTTATCTAACGAAAAAAATAATCAAAAATAAAAAAACAAGTTAACATTCAAAATTACTTTAACTTGTTTTTTATTAATGAATATTTTATCATTTATGACTATATTTCCATTTGACTTGCCAAAAATGTTGCAGCAGATTGAGCCACCTTCTTTTCAACTTCATTCATCTTTGTATTAGTATCTTTAGACATTAATATAACTGTACCTATTGTATCACCATTAGATATTATAGGATAAACAATTTGTGAATTATATTTTTTCTCACTTTTGTCATTTTTAGTAATTGGCATTGCCATATCACTATTTTCTTTGCTTGTATACACTTCTTTGTCTTCCATAAGTTTTTCCAACTCTGTACTTACATCTTGCTCTAAAAATTCTTTTTTAGAGCCACCAGATACAGCAATTATTGTATCTTTATCAGTTATACAAGCTATATGTCCTGTAGTTTTCGCAAGTGTCTCTGCATATCCTGTTGCAAATTCTGATAATTCTCCTATTGGAGAATACTTTTTCAATATTACTTGCCCTTCTCTATCTGTAAATATTTCTAGTGGATCACCGTTCTTTTATTCTTAAAGTTTTTCTTATTTCCTTTGGAATTACTACTCTTCCTAAGTCATCTATTCTTCTAACTACTCCAGTTGCTTTCATATAAAAATACCATTCCTTTCTCAAGGATAGTCTTAATTTGGAAAAGAATCGTTATTTTGCTAGCCAAACGAGATTTAAATTCATGAGACGTGCTCATGCACGTTGATTGAATTTAAATTAAAGTTTAACGAAGCAAAATGATGATTATTTTTCAAATTTATCCTCCTTTAATTTCGTATAATCTTATTATCTCAAAAGAGGAAAATTTTATACATTTTTTATTATATTTTTTTTGAGACAGTTGGGACAGTCCTAATTTGTCTCATTTTTTGTCGAATTTTGTTTCATAAAATTAATTACTGTTCCATATACATAAAAGCTACCTACAACAAAATTAACAGTATTATTTTTTTCATTCATTACAAATTTAATTGCATCTTCTAATGATTTCACAAAAACTTCTTGTTCATTACACTTATATTTCATAGCAACTTTATACAATTCATCCCCTGATGTATATCTTTCAGCGTTATTCCCGCTTGTAAATATAAAAGTGGCATTTTTATCTTTTAGTAATAATTTCAGCATTTTTTCATAATCTTTCCTTTTTAAAATTGAAACTATATAAACTTTTTTCATATATTTATAATACATTTCAACTGTATTTTGTAAGTTTTCTATCGCTGGTTCATTATGTGCTCCATCATATATTATTAAAGGGTCTTTATTCAACACTTCCATTCTTCCTTTATGAATTACTGTAGACAATCCTTTTCTTATATTTTCTTCTGATATTTCATATCCTATATTATTCAATATTTTTATACTCTCTATACAAATACTTGCATTTTGAATTTGCTTATTCCCTTTTAAATTTATTTTTATATTTTTTAAATCTTTATAATCAAAATATTGAAAATTTTCATCATACCAGTAATTGTTTACATCACTTTCTTTTACTAGATGAATTTCATTATTATTCCTTTTACAAGTTTCTATAAATACTTCATTTACATCTTGTGTTTGTGCAAAAAATACTGTATTTGAATCTTCTTTTATAATACCTGCTTTTTGATATGCTATTTCTGGTAACGTATTTCCTAAAATATGCATGTGGTCATATCCAATAGATGTTATTACTGATACAAGTGGCTTACTTATAATATTTGTACAGTCATAAAGTCCTCCTAATCCTGTTTCCAACACTACAAAGTCTACATTATTTCTATAAAAATATAATAAAGCCATTGTAGTTTCTAATTCAAATAATGTTATATTTATATTTCTTGTATCATTATATTTTTTTATTTTTGGTTCTAATTCCTCTATTAAATCTGACATTTCTTCATCTGATATAAACTTTCCATTTATACTTATTCTTTCATTATATTCTACTAAATGTGGTGACATGAACTTTCCAACTTTATATCCTTGATTTACTAGAATATTGCTAATCATTTCTGTACAACTACCTTTTCCATTTGTGCCAGCTATATGTATAAATCTCATATCTTTCTGGAAATCATTATATTCATTCATAAAATATTGCATTGCATCTAAAGATGGATTTTTTGTTCCTTTATAAAAATTATTTAAGTATTCTTCTATATTATTACTCATAAATTTGCTCCTTTTGAGACAGTTGGGACAGTCCTAATTTGTCTCACATTTTTTGTCGAATTTTATATCTAATT
>CAOKJC010000029.1 GCA_948468685.1 uncultured Clostridium sp.
TATTTTTACAATGATAAAAAGTATAATTTCCAATAAAAATCACTTACTATTATTTATATTTACACAAGCATTTGTAGAGTTCTTTATATTATATTTATTTTTATTTAGCAAAAAGAACAACTTATCTACAGAAACAAATGCTATAACAAAAAATATAAGAACACCTAAAATATATGGTAATGGACAACATGGTACTGCTAGATGGAGTAGTAAAAAAGAATTATTAAAAAAAGGAACTGTAAATATACTTAAAACTGCTAAAGATGGAAAAATTAAAAAAGCCAATTTTTCTAAAGGTGGTCTAGTAATTGGATTAGACAAAAAGAAAAATGAAAACAAAATTATTTGTGTTTCAGAAGATTATCACTCACTAATTATAGGTAGCACGGGCGCAGGTAAGACAAGACGATTGCTTTTACCAAGTGCAATGAATTATGCTTTGGCAAGTTCGTATGGAAAAACAAAAAATAGTTTAGTATTGACTGATCCAAAAGGCGAATTATTCCAGTACCTTTCCCCCTACTTTAAAAGTTTGGGTTATAAAATTATAACAATAGATTTTAAAAATCCCCTAAAATCTACTAGATATAATTTTTTATCGCCAGTTATTACTGCATTTAAAAATGGAGATATAAGAAAAGCCGAAGAATATTGTTGGGACATAACTCAAGCACTTGTTGGAAATGAGGACACTAAAATGGAGAAAATTTGGAAAGATGGAGAAATGAGTATTATTGCAGGTACTATAATGACAGTAGTAGCAGAAAATATGGACAAACCTCAATACCAAAACCTAACTAATGTTTACACATTTATTTCAGAAATGTGCAGGTCAGAAAATGGAAAAATGCCTATAAATTATTTTATAGAAAATTTACCACCAGACCACCCAGCTATTAATATATTTGGTATTGCACGTATTGCCCCAGAGAAAACTCGTTCAAGTTTCTTTACCTCTGCCCTAACTACATTAAGACTTTTTACATCTCAAACAGTCTATGATATGACTTGTGAAAGTGATTTTGATTTAAAAGATATTGGTACAGATAAATATTTAGTAGATATAATTTTACCAGATGAAAGATTAACATACTACTCTCTCGCCTCTTTATATACGAAACAACAATACAATGCTTTAGTAGAATATGCAGACACTCATCGGTGGAACATTAAAAACTAGAGTTGATTTCCTATGTGATGAATTTCGGAAATTATGCACCAATAGAAGGTATTGGAAATATGCTTACAGTTGCAAGAAGTAGAAATATATTTTTTCATTTTTTCTTACAACGGATTTTCTCAATTAGTGAAAGTCTATGGAAAAGAAACAGCTGATTTAATAAAAGATAACTGCCTATTATGGATTTATCTAAAAACAGCAAGTTTTGAAACAGCAAGTGATATTAGTAAAAAATTAGGAAATTATACAACAACATCTGATAGTAAATCTAATTCATATACTAAAAATCAAAGTGGTAGTAGTAGTGAATCAATAAACTTAATATCAAGACCATTATTAACAGAAGAGGAAATATTAAGAATTGAATCGCCAGAAGCTATTGTAATGGTTACAGGCTCACACCCATATCTTGCTACTCTTCCAGACTTATCTCAATATAAATTTAATGAAATGTTAGGACTTGGAGATAAAAAGAAAAATACGGAGATAAGAGAATTAAGGGAAAACTCAAGATTATCAAGAGAGCCTAAAAATATTGAACTATGGGGAATTTGGAATGAATATTAATGTTACCCATAAAATAAAAGTTTTAAAATTAAATATAAATTGGAGGATTTATGTATGATAAAAAAATTAAGAAAACTTATAAATATAAAAAGAATAGGAAAAGTAGGACTTGCTTTAACAAGTCTTTTTTGCTACACAGGTACTTGTTTCGCAGCCATTCAAGACTCAAAAGTAGTTACAGGAACACAAAGTCTAATATCTGACTTAACAAGTTGGTTATTAATTTTAGCACCAGTATTAACTGTTTTATTAGTTGGGTATTTCTTTTTAAGAAAAGCAGCAAGTGATGAAATGGACGCTAAAAGATGGGACAATAGAATTAAAATTGCTATTATATCTTGTATAGGTGTAGTTGTTGCAAGTGGTTTAATTAATGTAATTATGAATTACTATAAATAATGGAGGTAAAAGTTGGAAAATATTTTAAAAACCCTATTATCTTCCATTGTTTCAAGTGCAAATAGTGTAATTAACTTATTATTAAATAGTTTAATGGACATCTGCTTTCATGCAGAAAATACAATACTAAAACCTAATGGAAATGGCATTCAAGTTTCTTTAGATGGTTTACAGTCTATTATATTATCATTTTCAATAGGATTGATAATTCTTAAAGCATTGAAAAAAGGATTTGATATGTATGTACTATGGACAGAACGGAGAATCGGAACTACCTATAGGAACATATATTATGTTTTTTGTACGTTCTATTGTAGTAGCATTATCATTTGAAGTTTTATTCAATTCAGTAATAGAAATAGCAGAAATGTTTGGAAATCAATTATTAAATGCTCTATCTTTAGACCTTATGCTACCAGATTGGGGTTACGTTGTAGAATTTTGTATGACTTCCCTATTCTCTAGTTTAACAGGTGTTATAGCAATTATATTATTTGTTGTTTTATATATTCAATTTTTAGTGAGAGGTGTTGAAATATTAGTATTGAGATTAGGCTTTCCACTTGCTTGTGTGGGATTATTAGAATCGAATAGTGGAATATTTCAAAGTTACTCTCAAAAAATGTTTAAAAGTGTTTTAACTGTAATTGTTCAAATAATATTGTGCAAATTAGGGTTAGCATTAGTGTTTGCAGGACATTGGTTTTATGCAATAGCTGTAGTTATGATGGCATTAAAAACACCATCATTCTTACAAGAATTTATGCTAACAGGAAACTCTGGAGGAATGGGTGCAATCGTTATGAACACAAGTAAAACAATAGAATTATCAAGACAAGTAAAAAATATAATTACAAAAATAAAGTGAGGTGCTATATATGGACCTATTAAATGTATTGAATTTAGTAATTAGAACAACAATAATACCAGCTCGGAGTTATTCTCCGAGTAATTATTATTTTAATAAAAATGATGTATGAAGATGATGGAAGTGCTATGTATAAAAAGAAATTAACTAATACTATTGCATTTGGTATTGTTGCAGAGCTTATATATATAATTTATGACATATTAAAGTATTATTATAAATAAGGAGCCATTATGGAAGATAAAAATATAAATACAAAATTATATATTCCTAGTAATGTAAAAACTCGTTTTGAGTTTATACGTGGCTATGGGATACACGAATTAATAGTTACTACAGTTGTAGTAGCTTTTTTAATTGGAATTGCATTAATAATCTATTCTTTTACAAATGATTTATTAGTACCAGTTTTAATTGTTTTATTAGGTACTGCAGCAATGATAATTATTACTGCAAAAGATAATAATAATTTGTCTGTATTAGATATGATTAAAAATATGCTTGAATTTGCAGGAATGCAAAAAATATATGAATACAAATATTTTGATAAATGGAGGGACTAAATGATACTTGAATTATTTAAAAAGAAAGATAAAAACATTGTTAGATCCACAGCAGAACAAGAGATAAATATATTAGATATAAAAAATAATCTAATATACACAAGAGATAACCTAGTTATAGCAATATTAAAAATAAATTCTCTTAATATGCAATTATTTTCTAAAAAAGAATTAATCAATAAAATAAAAGATATAACATCAGAACTATCTACAGAAACAAAAGAATTTAAAATGACATCTATTGCAAGACCTGTTGATGTAGGCAGTTTAATAGACTTTTTAAGGAATATTCTTAATAATTCTACAGATAGCATTCAAAAAAGATTATTGAGAGAAAACATAAGAGAAACACTTAATCTAACACTTATAGGAGACGCTGTTGAAAGGCAAAATCTTCTTATCATAAGTGAGCCTTTAAGTGATAATGCAGAACAAGAAATACAAAAAAGAGCACGTGAAATTGTGCAAAAATTTGATAATTGCGGAATGAAATTAGAAATATTAAATGACCAATATCTAATACAAGTATGTAATAGCTTTACAAATATGAGTGTAGCAACAAAAGAAGATTCAGACTATCAAGATTACATTCCACATTTAGTTGCATAAAGGAGGTTTAAAAGTTTGAAAAGAACTGATTTAAAAACAATTAGAGAAAATAAAATCTTATTAAATATACTAACCCCTATTTCTCGGTATTGAATATAAATCAAATAGAATGAGATTAGGAGATACATTTGCTAAAATATATACAATAGTAAAATACCCTCAAAATGTTTCTATTGGTTGGTTATCTAAAATAACCAATATACCAAATACAATAAGCACTCAAATATTTGAGCCAACTGATAATACCCTACTATTAGAAAACATCTCAAAAGGTATTAAACAAAATGAGGCATTATTAAATACTATAAATGACGCAGTAGAAAGACAAAGAATTGAAAGAGAAATAGTATCTGCTGAAGAATTAATAAAAAAGATAGACAATGATGGAGAAACAGTTGGTTATATGACTATTGTTATTATGGTTATTGCAGAAACAGAAGAAGAATTACAAAAAAGGTGTAAAAAGATAGAAACTAAACTATCAAGTATGCAAATGAAATTAAGATGTTTAGCTAGTTTAGTAAAAAATGCTTTTAGGTGTGTTGTTCCCTTTTTTAATTCAGATAAAAAAATAAAAAATATAGCAAAAAGAAATGTGCCACTATCTACCTTTGTTGGTGGGTTACCTTTTGCAAGTAGTCGGTTTCAATGATGGAACTGGCTATTATTTTGCTCGTGATATAGATGGAGGAATCATAGCATTAGATACTTGGAAACGTGGCAATGATAGAACAAATAGTAATTTTGTAATAATGGGAACTGCAGGTGTAGGAAAATCCACAGTAACTAAACATTTAATATTAAATGAAATGATGATAGGAAATTCTTGTTTAATTATTGATCCAGAACGGCGAGTACAAAGACCTTACCTATAATCTTGGTGGAGATTGGATTGATGTTTCAGGTGGTAATGATAGAGGAAGAATTAACCCATTACAAATAAAACCAGCACCACAAGATGAAGAAAACGAAGAAATAAAAGGAATTTATGATACTGGTAAAGGTATTGGAGAAATGGCACTACATTTTCAGACTTTAAGAATATTTTTCAAACTATTATTTCCAGAACTTACAAGCATTCAAATGGCAATATTAGAGGAGGTATTAGAAGATTTATATAATAAATTTGGTATCTATTGGGAAACAGATATATCAAGATTAAAAAATACTGACTTTCCTATTATGACAGATTTATATGATTTATTAAAAATTCATTATGATAGAGAAATACATCAAACTAAAAAAGAAAACCTTAATATACTATTATCATTAATTAGACAAATATCAGAAGGTGCTGACAATACTATTTTTAATGGTTATACAACAATTCAAAGAGATAGTAAACTTGTATGTTTAGACACAGGCAATATTCAAAATGCTAGTGAAAATGTAAAAAAAGCACAATATTTCAATGTTTTGTCTTGGTGTTGGGAACAAATATCAAAAAATAGACAAGAGAAAACAATGCTTATAGCAGATGAGGCCTATTTATTGATTGATAAAAACTGTTTACAAAGTATAGCATTTTTAAGAAATGTTAGTAAACGTTGTCGTAAATATGAACGGAAGTTTAGTTATTGTTTCACACTCAATTATTGATTTTCTTGATGAATCTGTAAAAATGTATCGGTCAAGCTATTCTTGATATGGCGACATACAAAATTTTGATGGGAACAGATGGAAGAAATTTAGAGGACACAATGGAACTTTTTAAACTTACAGAAAGTCAAGCAGATTTCTTATCAAACAAAAAAAGAGGTTATGCAATATTAATTATAGGTGCATATAAAATATTGGCTAAATTTGAGATATACCCTCACGAATTTGAGTATTTTGGGAAAAGTGGTGGTAGATAATTGGCAGTAAATCCAGCCGTAATAAAAGTTGCACTTATGGTTTTAAAAGACAAGAAAAACAGAGAAAGAGTATTAATTGCTATTGTATCTGCTTGTATGATTATTTTAATGTTAGTATCTATGATTATCTATATTTTAATGGAGCCTATTAATCAAATATTAGTTGCACTTGGTTTAAAAGAAAATGAAACAAATGCAGAGTTTAACGAAATACAAAATATAAGATTAGAAAATGGAAATTATGAAACATTAGGCAATATAACATTTAATGGAACTTATTGTATGCCTATTGAAACAGACAAAGGTTATACAATAACTAGCGAATTTGGTTATAGAACACACCCTATTACAGGTGTTTACAAACTCCACTCTGGTATTGATATGGTAGGCAAAATACATGGGAATATATTAGCAACAGCAGATGGAGAAATTGTTTGGGCAGGCATTAGAGGTGCTTATGGGAATTGTGTAAATATAAAACATACTAGCATAGATGGTAGTACATTTTATAGTTTCTATGCACATTTATCTCAAATCAATGTAACACAGGGACAAACAGTAACACAGGGACAAGTTATAGGACTACAGGGTGGTGCAAAAACAGATCCTGGACATGGCAGTTCAACAGGTAGTCATTTACATTTTGAAATAAGATTATCTCAAAATGGAGATTATCAAAATCCTAGAAAATACATATTACAAGAAAATTAAGAAATGAGGTGGTAAAATTGATTTTAATGATTACAAAGGAAAATGAAAAACTTATATCAGAGGTATGTTTGGAAAATGGAATTGAAGATTATCAATTACTTACTACTGTAGCAAATTTATATAATTTCACAGTAACAGAATTAAAAAACTTAAATAATTTCACACAATTAGTTGTTGATATTACCTCTATAAATGATACAGATAAACAATTAATTGACGCTATAGTAACCTTAAAGACTATTTATATGGATTTAAGAATAACAATACTAGCTATTGGTTATCAACCTGGAAATACATTACTATCTAAACTTTTTAGCGAATCTATTTTTAATTTTGTAACTGCTATAGAATATCATACACAAAAAGAAGAATTACAAAAGTGCTTAACAACAGGCAATTCTTATAGTGATTCAATAGGTTATAGATTTAAAGAAGATAACAAAGATATTCCTAAAAGCAAAGTAATTATAAAAAAAGAATATAGTAAAAAGCGAAATAGTGTAACAATAGGAATAGTAGGAACACAAACACATATAGGAACAACAACACAAGCATTTCTAATATGTCAATTTTTAAATTCTATTGGCTTACACTCTTGTTATGTTCAAGCTAATAATAAACAAGATGTAGAAAAAATAGCAGCTATGAACAATGTAGCAAATATAAAAGATATGATAAATTATAATGGAATAGATATGTTTAAGGATTTTATAGATAATAAAAGTACAGGTTATGACTTTTATATTTATGATTATGGAGATATTGATAATCTAAATGTTAATTCATATATTACAAATGATATAAAAATTGTAGTATGTGGCACAAAAGAATGGGATTTTGTAAATATTTCAAAAGTTTTTAAAAGCCTAAATAAAGTTCAAAATGATATAAATTTCATTTTTAATTTTACTGCAAAAGAAAGTGAAAAAAATATATTAAATGGACTACCAGAATTTAAGAAAAATATATATTTTACAGAATATACACCTAACCCATTTGAAACAGAGAAAAATCAAAATATATATCATAGAATCTTAAAAGAATTTATTATTGAAAAGACAAATCAATTAGAAATTATTGAACAAAATAAATTTTCTATTAAAAATATATTTTCAAAAGGAAAGAAAAAATGAAAAAGAATTTTTATAAAGAATTTCAAAAAAAGCAAAAACTAGCACAAAATTATAGTGAAAATGACAAAATAGTAGTAGAAAATCAAAGTATATTGCTAAAAATGTTATCATACTTAATCGCATTTATTCACAGTATATTTAAACTACTACTATTTTTATTAGTTATTGTACTGCTATCATTAGGTGCTACAGTTATTTGCAATAATTTATTACACATAAATTTATTAAATATTTGGAGGTAATTAATGAAAAAGAAATTATTATTATTATGTATGATACCTATTTTAATGTTGTCCACGAATGTATTTGCTACTAATATAACACCTACAGATACAATTCAAAAGACTGTAGTTATTGATAAAAACGAAGAAAGTAATTTTTTGAATTTAGTAGATAAAAACATTGAAAAAGATAATATTAAATATATTTTAGAAAATAAAGATAGGCAAGAACTAGAAACGATAGATAGTAAAGTAATGGAACAAACAAAAACACTTGAATTATCTAGTAATAATAAAAATACAATATTACAAAATTTTAAGCAAAGTATTAATTATAATGATGGAGAGTTTGTAGGGGAATTATATCGCCTAGATGATTCACTAAAAATATCTTCCATAAGTCATGGAAAATATGAAAAAGTATTTACCATAGATAAACAGTACACAAATTTAGATAAAGCAGATTTAGATTATATACCAAAAAACATAACTATAGGTAGCTATACCTATTCCCTAACAAAATGTGATTGGAACATAGTAGATAATGAAAAAATACAGAATGTTTCTATACCTAAAACTTATACTGCAAATACTACTTATAAGACTATAAAGACATTAGATAATCCATATACTTATCAATGTGAAATAACTTATAATGGCGAAGTTAGTAAAAAATCAATAGACAAAATCCAATATACATTAACCTATAAACAAGAAAAGCAAGAACAACAAGAAGAAATACAAGAAAACAAAACATCTATATTACCTTATTTAGGTGGTACAGGTGTTTTTTTAGTGGTTATTTTCTTTTTATTACCAAATGCTAAAATAACAAACTACTATGATGGAAAATATCAAGTTATTAAATATATAAGAATTTCAACAAGAAATCCAAAAGTAAATTTAAAAAACTTGCCGAAAGCTAAAACAAATGCTTTTTCTATCAAGTTTAGTGATAGGTTAGATAAAAAATTAACAGGCAAAACGGTAGAAATTATAACTCCTAAAACTACCTATCAAAAAATGATTATAAACAAGTCTATTGAAGTACATTTATAAATTGGAGGAATTAAATTGAAAAATAAATTTATAATAGGTCTAATTATTATTAGTGTTATATCTTTAATATGTGGTATTTCAATATTTGTATTAAATAATAGAGAAACAAAATCACAAGATTATGAAGAAATATCAGACAAAGTAAATGAAATTCAAGATACTAACAATATTGAAGATAGTGAGTTTATGGAACTATGGGAAACTAATGTTATTGGAACATTAGAAATACCTAGTATAAATTTAAAATTAAGTATTGCAGAAGGCATTGAAAATGATGTAATTAGCAAATATGTAGGACATTTTCCTAGTACAGCATTAATTAATGGAAATGTAGGACTTGCAGGACACAATACTCAAGAATTTTTTGCAAACTTAAAGAGAATAAAGAAAGGAGATGAAATTGTTTATAATTTTCTTCTAGGTAGCAAGACATATATAGTTGATACTATTGTAGAAATACAAGAAGATGACTGGAGCTATTTAGAAGATACAGAAGATAATAAAATTACTCTTATTACTTGTATAAGAAATCAACCTACAAAACGTCTTTGTATTCAAGCAACAGAAAAAAATTAACAAATTTTGAAAATGGGCAGAAATCTCCTTTTGAGCACGTTACAATTAAAATAAGGAGAGTGATAAAAATGTTTATAAAATTAGGAAAGTACGATAAAGAGTACAGAAAAGACATTGAAAATTTTTTGAATCAATTGGGAGTAGACTATTCTATTAGGCAATATGAAAGGACAGATGAAGAACTAGAAAAGATAAGAAATGAACACAAAGAAAAATACCATAAAAATATAGAGCAAATGAGAGAAAAGCAAAGAATAGTGAGAGCAGACAGAAAGAAGAATAATCCACTACCTACTCCTAGACAACTTAAAAAATATAATCAATTAGTAGGGCAAAAATTTGGAGAATTAACAGTCATTGAATTTTTAGAACGTACTTATACTTATGCTTTTTATTATAATTGTCAATGTACTTGTGGAAATATTATTCGAGTAAATAAAAGAGATCTAATCAATGGTAAAAAAACACATTGTGGTTGTAAAAAAATGAAAGGGGTGTAAATTTATGAAAAAATATCTATATTGTTTTATAATAATCATATCAATAATTATTATGGTCGTATTAGGCATTATTTTCAAAAATAAGCAACTTTCTATTGCAACTAATAATGAGAGTAATGTATTAGATACAAACCTTTTAGAAAACGAAAATATTGTTGAGACAGAAGAACAAGAAGAAATTCAACAAAATGAAGAAATAAGAGAAGAACAAACAAATCAAGAAGAAAATAAACAACAGCAACCAATAATAGAAAGTACAAATAATAAAGAAATTACCACAAGCAATAAAGTAAAAGAAACTCAAAAAAATTCAATTACTACTAAAAATACAAGTAATTCACAAAGTAATATAAATCAAACAAAAACACAAGAAGAACAAAAGCCAGTAAATAATAAACAAGAAACTACAACACAAGCACAGACACAAAGTACAAAAGTACAACCAAAAGAAGAAGGCGAAAAATTTATTAGAAATGATACTATGATTAATAAAATCAGAAATGTTATTGATAATAATAAAACAGATAATATGAAAACTTATGGGTACAATATACAAGTAGATCCATCAATAAAAACAAAAACAAATCAATTTACTTTCGCAGAATCAAGAGTAATAAATCTTATAAAATATTCTTTTGGTACTATAAGAATATATGCAGAAGATTATTACAACGGTGGAAAATTTATTATGACAGAATGTTATATATTTTAAATTTGTAGACACTTAAAACAAGTGTCTATTTTTAAATAGAAAAAGGAGGATTTTATATGTTTAAAAAGATAACAAAAAAAAGTATAGCAGTTTTAATGCTAATACTAACATTATTATCAACATTTTCAACTTTTGTAAATGCTACAGCAATAAATTCAGCAGTTGTTAGAAATGGAGGAGAATGTGGGAGACATTTACAATTTTTCGACACAAATCAAAACGCATGGTCTTATATTATAACTCATTATGCCTACTATGAGGAAAGTGGCAGACAATACCCAGCTTATTGTTTAGACAAAGACGCACCGGGCGTTGGCACTCCACAAGCAGGAGAGTCTTATGGTGTTAATGTAAATCAAGTAATGAATGATGTGAGATTATGGAGAGTAGCAATTAATGGCTACCCTTATCAAACACCATCAGCAATGGGGGTCGCAAATTATCAAGACGCTTTTGTTGCCACAAAACAAGCCGTTTATTGTATAATCTATAACAGAGATCCAAACACATATTATAAGGGTGGAGATTCTCAAGGTGTAGCTATAAAAAATGCAATAATCAATCTTGTTAATATTGGTAGAAATGGTAGTCAAACACCTTCTAATACTGATGTTAGAGCAAACAAAATAGGCTCATTCTTTGAAGATGGAGATTATTATTCACAAGAATATATTGTTGATAGTCCAGTTGAAACAAGCGAATATTCAATAGTTTCAACAGCTGGTATGCCAAACGGAAGTAAAATTACTAATATGTCAAATACAGAAAAATCAACATTTAGTGGAAATGAACATTTTAAGGTTAAAATACCAAAAATACAATTAGACAAAGATGTTAATGTAACAATAGTATTAAGAGCAAAATGTAAAACATACCCTGTATTTTATGGAAAAACAACAGTACCAGGAACACAAGATTACATGTTGACATTCGATCCATACGGAGACATTTCGGGACAAGCAAAACTAAATATAAAAACAAATACTGGTAAAATTCAAATTGATAAAATAGATGATGAAACAAGAGGTCCTATTGAAGGTGTTACATTCCAACTACAAAAAACAGATGGAACAGTTATAGGAAATGCTACAACAGACAAAAACGGAAAAGCAAATTTTTCAATGTTATATCAGGGAAAATATGTATTAAAAGAACTAGCTACAAACGAAAAGTATATTTTAAATAAAGGTACTTTTGATGTAGATGTAGAATATAATAAAACTGCCACTAAAAATATAACAAATGAACACAAAAAAGGTAATTTAAAAGTCTATAAAGTTGACAAAGATAATCACAAAATTGCTCTTGGAAATGTTAATTTCGATTTATATTCAGAGGAATTTAAAAGAATAATTGGAACTTATACTACTAATGTAGATGGAGAGTTCCAAGTAAATGATCTAAGAATTGGAGAATATAAACTAATTGAAAAAAATACAGGAAAATGGTACAACCTAGCAGATGACAAAACAGTTGAGGTTAAATGGGACATAACAGAAGAAAGTATTGTTGAAAATGAATTAAAAAAATCACAAGTAAAAGTAATTAAAGTAGACAAAGATAACAAAGAAACACGAATTGAAGGTGTAACTTTCGAGGTACTTGATGAAAACGATAAAGTTCTTGAAAAAATAACTACAAATCAAAACGGCGAGGCATTAACAAGTAGATACCCAATAAGAGATTTTCAAAAATTAAAAATTCGTGAAGTAGAAACATTAGAAAATTATGTATTATCTGATGAAGTTCAAACTATAACTTTAGAAGAAAATCAAATTGTTTCTACTACATTTGAAAACGAAAAGAAAAAAGGTCAAGTTCGAATAATAAAAGTTGACAAAGATAATAATGAGGTACTATTAGAAGGCGTTACTTTTGATGTACTTGATGAAAATGGAAATACAGTAGATACAATAAAAACTGGCAAAGATGGAACAGCTACATCAAAGAGATTACCAATAGACCAAAAATACACTTTAGTTGAAAAGGAAACAAGAGAAGAATATGTATTAACAGAAGAAACACAAACAATTACTTTAGAGCAAGACAAAATTAAAGATCTAACTTTCCAAAATGAAAAGAAAAAAGGTCAAGTTCGTGTGATAAAAGTTGACAAAGATAATAATGAGGTACTATTAGAAGGCGTTACTTTTGATGTGCTTGACAAAAATGGAAATACAGTAGATACAATAAAAACTGGTAAAGATGGAACAGCCACATCAAGAAGATTACCAATAGACCAACAATATACTTTAGTTGAAAAAGAAACAAGAGAAGAATATGTATTAACAGAAGAAACACAAACAATTACTTTAGAACAAGACAAAATTAAAGACTTAACTTTTGAAAATGAAAAAATCAAAGGTTATATTGAAATAACAAAAATAAGTGAAGATGATAACAAATATAATGGGCTAGCAGCAGGAACACCTTTAGAGGGTGCTATTTTTGATATTTATGATAGTGAAAACAATATTGTTGATACAATAACAACAGATGAAAACGGAAAAGCAATGACAAAATTACTTGTAAAAGGAAATTATACTGTAAAAGAAAAATCAAGTGGTAGTATTTATTATCTACTAAACGAAAATAAATACAATGCAGAAATAAAAGAACATAAGAAAATTGTTCCTCTAACAATAGCAAATAAAAGTGTTGAAATATCTGTTGATGTGCAAAAAACAGGTTACATAGAAACACAAAAAAATGATACTATAAAATATGATTTTTCTAATGTTGCAAACACTTCAAATATATATTTAGATAGTTTTAAATGGAAAGATTATTTACCTACAGACTATATTAGATTAACAGAAATTGTAACAGGAACATGGAATCAAGATATAACATACTCTATTACTTATAAAACAAACTTAAATGATGAAGATAGAGTATTAGCAAATAATCTAAATTCAGAGGAAAATCATAAAATTGACTGCACAAATATTGGATTACAAGAAGGAGAATATATTACAGAATATTGCTTTAACTTTGGTAGAGTTGATGTTGGATTCAAAGAAGATATTGCACCTTCTATATTCTGCAAAGTATTAGATACAGTAAAGAATAAAGACACATTTACAAATAAGACAGAAACTACAGGAGAACACGAAGATATGACAGATAAAGCAGAAGATGAATGGACAACAGTAGTATATGAAAAAGACTTACACGCAAAAAAATTACCAAAAACAGGTAACTAGATTTTAAATGTTAGAGAGTATGACTAGATAAAAAGTTGTACTCTCAATTTTTTTATTTTGGAGGTGGTACATATAAAAGTGTTAAGTCTATTTAGTCGGAATTGGTGCATTTGAGAAAGCATTAGAACGATTAAATATCAATTATGAACTTGTAGGATTTTCAGAAATAGATAAATTTGCTATTCAAAGCTATTGTGCAATACACAATGTTAGTGAAAAGTTGAATTTAGGAGATATAAAAAATATAAATGAAAAAGATCTGCCAGATTTTGACTTGATGACTTGGGGATTTCCATGTCAAGATATTAGTATTGCTCGGAAAAATGCAGGGAATTGAAAAAGATAAAACTAGAAGTGGATTATACTATGATGGTTATAGAATATTAAAAGAAAAACGACCAGCTATTAGTATAATTGAAAATGTGAAAAATCTTACAAGTAAAAGATTTAAAAATGAATTTGAAAGCATATTAAAAGACATTAAAGAATTAGGGTATAATAATTATTGGCAAGTATTAAATGCTAAAGATTATCGGAATACCACAAAATAGGGAACGTGTTTTTATCGTATCTATAAGGCAAGATATTGATAAAGGCACGTTTTGTTTTCCACAAAAAGAGCAATTATTGTTGAAACTAAAAGATTTATTAGAAACAAATGTTGATAATAAATATTATCTTACAGAAAAGGGTATTGGTAGACTAATTAAAAAGAACAATAAAATTATTAGAGAAATGAAAAATCCAAATATAAGTGCGTGCATTATTGCAGGTTATAATAAAATGGACGGTAGAAATAGTCAATATATAACTGATGAAAATAATATTGTAAAAAGAATTGGTGGAATATATGATACTGATAAAAGAGAACATCAAGCTGGTAGTATCTATGATGTATCAGGTGTCTCCCCTACTTTAGTAGATATGTCAAGAGGTGGATTTAAACAGCCAATGGTTTTAGTAAATGAAGGAACTAAAAAGAGTTATAATGTAGCGACAATAGGAGATTCGATTAATATATCTTTTCCTAATAATACAAATAAAAGAGGGCGAGTTGGAAAAAAAATAGCACAAACAATAACAACTGCACCTAATATTGCAACTTTAGAAATGTTTAATCCATACAACCAAAAGAATATAACAGATATTGCACCAACACAAACAGCCAATTGTGGTAGTACAACATCAAGTGCAACTGTATTGATTTCAGAAGATAACAAACATTGTTTAAGAATAAGAAAATTAACACCTTTGGAATGTTTCAGACTTATGGGGTATGATGATAGTGATTTTTATAAAGCAAAAGATATTGGAATATCTGATACACAATTATATAGGCAATGTCGGAAATAGCATTGTTGTTAATGTATTAGAAAAGATATTATATAACATCTTTTCCCTAATTGATTTATAAAATATACAACAAAAAATAATGAAAAAGTTAGGGAAAAACTCAAAAATCCCTAACTTTTTACCTAAAAAATGTCAAAAAAAATTGCCTACTAAAACTAGCAAACAATTGATATTTCTTGGTTGCGGGAGGTAGACTCGAACTACCGACCTTTGGGTTATGAGCCCAACGAGC
>CAOKJC010000030.1 GCA_948468685.1 uncultured Clostridium sp.
TAATGTTATTATACTTTTTTAAATAGCCAATTAATACCTTTACTATTAATTGTCTTCTTATTAAATTCTTTTGCTTCTACTTCATCTGCCCATAAATATGCAAATAATGTTACAAGTAAAAATACAAAATCTATTGCCATATTATAACATAATGTAGAATACAAATATGAATATTCCTGTTTTAGTGTTAATACTTGTATTGTATGTATCACTAAATCTATTACAAACGCAAACAATGGCACAACTGCTACCATACTTCTTTTAATTTCTTGTGATAAATATATAAGTAATATTGTTGCAATAACTACTAAAAATAATGTTAATAAATTTGTCAAATCAAATACAAACATTTTTCAATTTCCCCCTCGCTTTTCTCTTTTGTTTATGAATATATATTATCATTTTTTATTTTTTATTGCAATATATTTTTCTATTTTTTATTTTACATTTTCATTACACGTTTATTGCAGTTTCATTACAATCTAATTATACATTTTATTTATTGCTATAAAAAACAACAGAAACTGATTAATATATATCAAATTTAATTAATTGAATTTGTTTACTTTAGTTTTTCTTCTATTAAATCTGCAATTTCTTTAGCCTTTTTAGTTATATATTCTTGATTTTCTCCTTCAATCATAACTCTAACTAGTGGCTCTGTTCCTGATGGTCTAATTAAAACTCTTCCATTCCCTGCAAATTCCTTTTCTAATTTATCTATTGCTTGTTTTATTTCTTCATCATTCTCATAGTCATATTTCTTATCTGAGCTTACTTTTGCATTTATTAAAACTTGTGGATATAATTTTATTATTTCTGCCATTTTTGATGCAGTTTCATTTTCTTCTAATATTGCTTGTATTAGCATTAATGATGTTAGTATTCCATCTCCTGTTGGATTATAGTCTAATAAAATTATGTGTCCAGATTGTTCTCCTCCTAAATTATATCCTTCTTTTAGCATTCGCTCTAATACATATCTATCTCCAACTTTTGTTTGAATTAGCTCTAATCCATTATCTCTTGTATATTTGTGTAAACCCAAATTACTCATTACAGTTGCTACAACTGTATCTTTAGTAAGTCTTCCTTTTTTTCTTAAATAATTTGATATAATTGCAATTATTTTATCTCCATCTATTTCCTCTCCATTTTCGTCAATAGCCAAACATCTATCTCCATCTCCATCATATGCAACACCTAAACTCAACTTATTTTCTATAACAAATTTTTTTAATGTTTCTAAATGTGTTGAACCACAATTTTCATTTATATTTATTCCATCTGGTTGATTATTTATTATTTTATATTTTATTCCAAGGGCTTTGAATACTTTTTCTGCAACTACTGATGTTGCTCCATTTGCTGTGTCTATTCCTACAACAAAATCTTCCCTATTTATTTTTTCTATATTGTCATCAAAATTTTTTCTAAAGAAATATACATATTCATCTAATAGGTCTGCTTTATATTCAGACACCCCTATTTTATTACTTACTGCTGTAAGTTCATTTATTTTTCCTGAATCCATTACTTCTTCTATTTCTTCTTCTAGACTATCTGGTATTTTCATTCCTTTATTACTAAAATATTTTATACCATTAAATTCAAATGTATTATGTGATGCTGATATTACTACACTTGCATCTGCATTTAATTTTCTTGTTAGATATGCTACTGCTGGTGTTGGCATTACTCCTAATAATTTCACATTTGCTCCATAGCTCAAAAATCCAGCTGCCATTGCACTTTCTATTAGTGTTCCTGATATTCTTGTGTCTCTACCTATTAGTATAGTTGGTGTATGATTTGTATGCTTTGATAATACATATGCTCCTGCTTTTGCTACCTTATATACTAGTTCTGGTGTAAGTTCTGTATTGGCAATTCTTCTTATGCCGTCTGTTCCAAAATATTTTCTCATATCAAACTCCTCTCTTATTTAGGAAAAAATGGAAAAGAGATTTTAAGAACATTTCCTTCTCCCTTTCCCATTTTATATTCCTACTTTTTTAAATACATTATTAACTTTTCTTTCAAAGTCAATTTAACTTCATCTGGTTCTTCTATTTGTATTCTTTTGTTGCTTAAAGCTAACATTGGATTTTTAGTAGTTAGCTCTTCTAATTTTTCTGCTCCAACTATATTTCTTATTTCATTTAATGCCTTAGGAACTCTTTTATATATAGTATTTTGTCTATGAACATCACTTCCTAAAAAATGTATCATATTAGCTTCAAAAAATTTTCTAACAATAATTTCTGCTTTTTCTCCATATTGACCTAAAATACTTCCATAATTAGCTTGCATTAGTACTCCTTTTTCTATTAAGTCATTTATTAGTTCTGGTTCTTTTTGTACAAAACTATATCTTTCTGGATGTGCTAATACTGGTATAATCTTATTCTCTTGCAACGAATATATGACATCATATAAGTTCATTGGTTCTACATTTAATGGCATTTCAAATAAAACATAACTGCTATTATTTATTGTTGATGCTTTTCCTTCTATTAATAAGTTCATCATATTTTCTGATAAATATATTTCATTTGCTAAATATAAATTAGTTTCTATTTCTGTTGATTTTAAATTATCGCTTATTGCTTTTACCCATACATCTCTTTCTGGTGCATCTGTTTCATAATAATTTTCTATATAATGTGATGTTAATACTATTCCATCAAATCCCACTTCTTTTGCTTCTTTAATTAGATTAAACGTTTCTTCTATACTTCTTGAACCATCATCTATATTAGGTATTATATGTGTATGAAAGTCTATCATTGTCGTTCTCCTCTTTTTTTAGTTTAAATTGTTCTTTTCTTGGTCTAAATATGAATTTATTTTATCTAGTATATCATTTGTGTTATTTATTGTTGTATCACTTTTTATTTCTTGATTGCTTTTATTATTTAAAAATTTAGGTAATTCTAAACTTTCATTTTTTTCATTATTTATGTAATTAGGTATATTTTCTTGGTTTTTCTCATTTATAAAACTTGGTTTTTGTAAAGTTTCATTTTCTTTTTCTTCTTTTTGTTTATAACCATAATCTTCTAATGATTTTCTTTTTAATTTTTTATCATCCATTTCCATTGTTTGTCCACCAGTAGAAGCATAATAATATCTTTCATTATATTTTTTAGCTGATACTGGAATTTTATTTATAACAACTCCTGCTAGATGTCCACCTACATTTTTTATATTTCTAATTATTTTGTCTAATGTATCTTTTTTTGTTTCTTTATGTGCTGTTACAATTATTGTTGAATCTACTATTCTTGATAATATTATTGAGTCTGCTACTAATTCACATGGTGTTCCATCTATTATTATTATATCACATACATCTTTTAAGTCTTCTAATAGATTCATCATCTGTTCAGATACTAATAGTTCAGATGGATTTGGTGGTATATTTCCTGCTGGCATTATTAATAAATTTTCCACATTTGTTTTTTGTATGTATTTTGATATATCTACATCTTCTTGTTCTTGCATATTTAATTCTGATAAATAATTTGAAAGCCCTGGTCTTGGTGATACTTCAAATATTGTGTATTGTCTTCCTTTTCTCATATCAGCATCAATTAATATTACTTTTTTTCCTGCTTGTGCAAATGTTACTGCTAAATTTGATGTAACTAAACTTTTCCCTTCTCCTGGAAATGTTGATGTTACTAATAATGTTTTTAATTTTTTATTTGTACTCATAAATTGTATATTTGTTCTTAATGTTCTAAATATTTCTGATACTGGTGATTTTGGATCTTTTAATGATATTAATTCTTTCTTTTGCTTCATTATTTTCTCTTACCTCCTTTATCTAAATCTAAACTATATACAGGTATTGAGGCAAGTACTGGTACTTTAAATTGTGTTTCTACTTCTTCTGCTGTCTTAATTGTTGTGTCTAACATGTTTAATACTAATATATACATTACTGCTACTACTAGTCCTATAAATGCAAATATTATTACATCTTTTGTATGATTTACATTTGATGGATTTTCACTTACTTCTGCTTCATCCCAAACTTGTATGTTGTTTATATTGTATGTTCCTGGTACTTCCTTTGCAAATACTTTTGCTATTTCATTTGCTATTTTACATGCATTTGTTGCATTTTCATTTGTTACTGCTATTTCTATTAATTCAGTATCTTTAACAGAACTTACTGTTATATCTTTTTTTAGTTCTTCTTCTCCTATATCTATTCCTAAATTTGATATAACTTCTCTTATTATATTGTTACTTTTTATTAATTCTCTATATGTTGGTACTAGTTTTGAGTTTAATGTTATGTCTGTTGTTGTTATTGTACTTGTTGATTGTGATGAATTTGCTGATGTTGTTAATATTAGTGTTGTTTTTGATGTGTATTTTGGTGTTACAAATCCTATTGTATATATTATTCCAATTAGTATAAATATTGCTACTATTAGTACTATTCTTAGTTTTTTGTTCCAAAACAACATTAGTAATTCTTTTAAATCTAATTCTTCCATTGGTTTTTCTCCTTTTCCATTTTCTATATTCTAATATTTTATTATTGGTAATTCTAAACCAAAATATTAATATATTAATATTTTAAAATTTAAAACCTAATGGTAGATTACCAATAATATTATTTTATCATATAGATATTTTTGTATCAATATATTTATGATAAAAATTTGTTACATTTTTGTTACATGGTTACATTTTTGTTACATGGTTTACAATTTTTTCAATGTTTTTTATCTTATTTTTTAAATTTTTCATTTTTTTAGTATTTGTATCTTCATTAGAATTTACAATCCCAATTAAAAAAGACCTATATCCACAAAGATAATTCACTAATTCTGGAATAGTTCTAATCCATCTTCTTTTTCCTTTGTTATCAGTTATATACATTCTATTTATTTCATCCAAATAATTATCTTTTAGTAAATCTTTATCTATACAATATTTATTATCTTTGCTTTTATCCTTAAAATAATATAAAATTTTGTTAATATTTTTTAATTTATTCCTAGACAAATTTATTTCTTCTTTTACAACAAAACCACCTAAACAGATTTTGTCCTGTTCTATATGCCTTTTTGAATAATTTGATTTAAATCCATTTTCTTGTAAAATATATTTTATTTTTTTATAAAACCATTTATTATTTTTAAAATCAATTTTGTTACTTGAGAATAATAAATCATCTGCATATCTTGTGTAAATAATATCAAATTTTTGACAATATTTTAGTATTCTTTGATCTATTCTTCTAAATACAATATTTGATAATGTTGGTGAAGTTACTGCACCTTGTGGTAAACATCCTTCATATGTACATAACTTTATAATCATCTCCACTGCATCTTGTGTTTTAACTATATCTTGTAAACTTTCTTGTATTTTTTCTTCTTTTATTGAACCAAAAAAGTCTTTTATATCCATTCTCATATAATATTTTTTATTAGTATGTTCTTTTAAAAAGTCACTATATGATGTGTCTTTGCAAAATCCTTTTACACATACTGGAAGTTCTATTTTGGATAAAAAGTTTTTTTGTAAGTTTTTTTGCATATCGTATAACTCTGAATTTTTCTCTAGATTATATACTGTTCTTACCCCTCTTTTTTTAGGTATTTGTACTTCCTTATAAAATACGATATTATTTAACATTACTGCAATTATTCTATTTTCTTCATGTTTTATTACATTTTCAATTAAATATTCTTTTGATAATATGAACATTTTTACCTCTTTTATTTATATTGTTATATGGCAAGTACTTTCTAAAAAGCTCATATAGGAACTATATGCTATTAGCGTGGGTCTATCAGTCTGTATTCTTTAATAATATAAGTCATAAAGCTATTAAAATTTTCCTTGGCTTTACTAAAGCTAAGCAGGCTTTACATCAAGGTTTTCTAAATCATAGAGATTTAAAAAATTTGCTACTTGCCATATAAGATTAATTACTATATCTTTTTGTTATCTCTTTTATTAAAGTTGATAACTCTATAAAGTTATTATAAAAAATAATTTTACATGTGTCTATATTTTTTGATAATTCATAATTTAATTTTTTGCTTCTGTTTATTTTATCATTATAATCTATATCAAATAAATTCATCAAATAATATTCTATCCATAATGTTATCCATCCACTTGTTTTTCCTATTTTATTTTTACTTATCAGTATTTTTACTTCTGGATACATTTTATCTAGTTGTTCTAATTTTAATAAATAGTCACTTTTTCCTGATACTAATATTCTTAATAAATTTACTTTATTATATTCTTTTAAGCTATTATAAAATTCTTCTAGTTCTTTTATATCTTCTCGTTTTTTTATTACTTTTTTATAAAATTCCCAAAAGACATCATAATTTTCATTATTTATCAACATTCCTTCTATTGTTGTATCATTTGTAAATATATTGTAATTTAAAAAATATTCTTTAATACATTTTTTTAATTCGTTGAAATCTATATCTCTGCATGCATAAAATGGTAACGAATAGTGAAATCTACATTTTTCAACCATTTTTTCTATTCTTATTCTTTTATATTTTGTCTCTACTCTTTTGTCTCCATAATAATAGTTTTCTTTTTCATTATATATAAAATATCCATCTTTATTTTTTATTTTGAATTTATTTTTTTCTTTATCAACATTCATTATTTTATCCATATCTATTACTATTAAATATGGTGTTTTGTATTTTCTTTTATTTGGTAAAATACTATTTTCAATTACTCTATTTGATTCTGCCTTTATTATATCAAGATTTGTTAATATTGGATACATCATTTTCAAATATTTATTATTTAATAATTCTAGTTCGCTTTCTCCCTCTACTAATATAATCATACTTGAAAAATAGCAATTTACATGTTCATCTTGTATAAAAGTTATTTCTCTTTGATTATCTAATAACTTCATTTCAGTGCATTGAGTGTATTTGTTTTTATACCTTAAACTAAATACTTTCCTGTTATCACTTTCTTCTTTTAAGATGTTTTTTAATAATCTTGATGAATGTGTTGATAATACAAATTGTATTCTTTTTGATTTATCTATTATATTTTCTGATAGCTTATCTATATATTTGTGATGTAAACTTATTTCTGCTTCATCTATTATTATTGTTGGAAATTTTATTTTTTTACTTTTTATTGCATTTACTATATTTATAAGTGTATTTATATAATTAAATGAATTTGTCCCCTCAGAAAAATAATCTGGACTATGTTCTGATATCTCAAAGCTTTCTCCACTATAATACATTTTTGTTATTGCTGTTGCATATTCTCTTTGTGTATATTTTTTTACTTGTATATCTGATTCTTTTAATACTTTTTCTAATTCTGTAAGTCCTTTAGATATTTTATTTTTTTGGCTTCCTACTATTATGTCAGATATTTGTTCTTTAAAGCTATTTGCAACTTCATTTTCTATTTTTACTAAATCTCCTATTTCTTTCCATATTAGTTTCCAGCTATCTGTATTAATATTTTTTGTGTCTATTGTGTATATTGGAAAAATATTGTATATTATTTCTCTGTCTTGTCTTGATAATATATTCCATCTTATTGGCATATTTTTTATTTTTATTAGTTCTAAATATATTTTATTTTTATTTATTAAATTATATATTTTTTTGTAATATTCCCCATCCATTTCTCCAAATAATATTTTAGGATTTCTCATTTTATTTGAAATTATTTTTTTTAATTCTGTACAATCATATTCAATTCCTATTTTTACCATATTACTAAAGGAATTATTTTGGTCAAATATTTCATCATCATTATTTTCTGAAATAAGATTATTATAAAAATATTTTATCGCTGATATTACATTTGTTTTTCCACAGCCATTTTCTCCTATTAATGCGTTTAACTGACTTAGGTTCATTTGGCATTTTTTTATTGATTTGTAATTTTCTATTTTTATTTTTTCTATTCCCATAATTTCTACTTCTTTTTATTTTAATATATTCTTAATAGCTCTCCTAATGGTTTATTTTTCCTATTTCAATTTTTAAGTGATACATATTTCTTGCGTGAATTTTTCTGCCATTGGGCATGCACATATTTTTACATTTCCCATATAAATTTCCTTCTTTCTTTCTCGATTAAGTTTGTTTCCTCTTTTCAAACTTTTTCTTAGATTTTTGTTGAATTTATTGGTGCTTTTTTATTTTTGTAATCTTACTTTATTTATATCATATATATTTAAAAAAGGAAAGTTTTTTCTTTCCTTTTTTGTTAAAATTATTTCCATTTATATCTTACTTTTAAATTATTTAATTCACTATACTTAATAAACTTATCTTTTTGTAATCTTCCAACTAAAATAAATGGTTCTATTTTTTGCATCTTTGAAAATTCTTTTATTCTATATTCTGAAAAATCCCCTTCTTTTATAAAATTATCATATTCATCTTCTTTTATTAAATAGTTTTTAGCAAATACATCTGCATCATTCTCTTTTTCTTCATTTTCAGTATAATAATCTATTTTATTATATTCAATATCCCCATTTAAAATATGTCCTATTTCATGAAATAATGTAAACCAAAATATATCTGCATATGATTGTCTAATTGTCATACATAATATTATTTTATCTTCTCTTTTTTCTATAAAACCTTGTACTGGTGCCCCTGAAAAATGTTTTACTAGTTCAAATACAATTCCACATTCACTAAAAATATTCTTTAATTTTATTATCATATCATTTGGATTTTTCTCAAACATTAATTTTTTTATATTTCCTAAATTAGCTTTTAATTTTTCTTTTTGATACGTATTTTTTACTTCTTTTTTCATAGCCATTAACTCGCATACTCTTTGCCATACATATAAAGTATATTGATCTACTTTTTGCTTTGCCGCTGTTCTATATGCTACTTGATTACTTAATATCTTTTCCATGTAACTTAAATTTTGTACTCCACATATACTTCTTGTTAATAAAACACTTTCTATATCATTATTAAATTTTTCTATAATTTTTAATTTTACCGCATATTCTAATATAGGTTTTATCTTTTTTGCTATTTCAAATTCTTCTTTTGAAATATTATTTTTTTCTTCAAATTCTATTACTTCTTTATCATATATTCCTTGTAAATTAATCCAAAAACTTACTGGAATTCCAAAGACATACTCCAAACTTTTGGCTAACTTAGGTGATATTCCTTTTTTTCCATTTACTACTTCACTAATGTGTTTAGCTGAAAATCCTGTTCTTTCTGCCAATTCTTCTTGTAACATGTTGTTACTTTCTAATACTTCTTTTAATGTTTCTCCTGGATGAATTATAAATTCAAGGGATAATCCATTCATTTTTGTCTCCATGATAATCTAACACTCCTTTCACTATTATCTCTTCACTTCCTAATGTTTCTGGCTTTACAACAAGTCTATAATTTCCTGTTATTCTTATTCCATAACATTCATTTAAGTCGTGACCAAGTGGATGCGGAACTCCTAATCCTATATTCATATATTCTTTAAAATTTTTACATGCTTCTATTTGATTGTATCTTTGTTTTACAGTTTTGGCCATTCCTAATCCAATTTTTGCTGTAAGTAGTTTCATATCAGTCATTATCTTTTGTACTTTTTGATTTTCGAATTTTATCTCCAAGTTTTTCAGCCCCTTATATTAAATTACCTAACAGGTAATTTAATTATATCATAAATATCAATTATGTCAATATATTTTATTCTTATTTCATCGCAAAATTCGACAAAATACTAATACTGATAAAATTTATTTATACAGCATTAGCATTTTAAAGTCTTATATAATATATGATTTCAAAAATTGTACATTTCCTTCTATTTTATATTTTCCTAAAGTTGCAGGAATTATAAAACTATCTCCCTTTTTTATTTTGTATTCGTTGTTTAATGTTTGTATTGTTCCATTTCCTTCTATCACATTTATAGCATAAAATGTATTGGTATCACTACAATCTTCATAATATTCTCTACAATTTATTTTTTCAACTTCAAAAAATTCTGATTTTACAATTTTTTGAGATTCTAATTGTTCTGTTGTGTCTACTATTGTTGGTATGTTTTCTGTTTTTATTGTTTCTATTGCTTCTTTTTTATGCAATTGTCTTCCATTTCCTTCTTTATCTTTTCTGTCCCAGTCATATACTCTATATGTTGTATCACTATTTTGCTGTATTTCGCAAATTAGTGTATCTTTCAAAATTGCATGTATTGTTCCTGCTGGAATGTATATGCTGTCTCCTGATTTGATATCTATATAATTTAAGTATTCTTTTATTTTGTTGTTTTCTATAATTTCTTTTAATTCTTTTTTTGATATTTTAGTGTTTAGTCCTCCTATGATTTGAGCATTTTCTTTACATCCTATTACATACCACATTTCTGTTTTCCCACTATCTAATCCGTTTTGTTTTGCATATTTGTCATCTGGGTGTACTTGTATTGATAAGTTTTCTTTTGCGTCTATGAATTTTATTAGTAGTGGAAATTCTTTTTGTTCTTTTGTTCTTTTTCCAAATATTTTTTCTCTTAGTTCTTGATTTTCAAATAGTTCTTTTAATGTTTGTTCTTTATATTCTTCGTTCCTTATTTTGTTTATTCCATTTTTATTTGTTGATATTTCCCAGCTTTCTGCTGTTTTTTCGTATGGTGTGTTTTTGTTTAGTTCTTTTTTTAGTTTTTTTCCTCCCCATATATAGTCTTTGTATATGGGTTCTGTAAATATGATGTTCATGGCTATTTTCCTCTCTTTTTATAAGTTTGATTGTTACTTGTCAATTCTATGTTCTTACTCTAATCTAATATTTTTAAAATTTCGTTTTTTAATTCTTCTAGAGCATTATTTGCATTTTCTAAGCTTTTTCCTTTTACACCAATATATATTTTTATTTTGGGTTCTGTTCCTAATGGTCTTATACAAAACCACCTATCATTCTCTAATTCATAATATAATACATTTGATGTTGGTATATTTATCATTTCTTTTTTTCCTGTTGATATTTCAATTCTTTCACTTTTCAAATAATCTCTTATTGCAATTACTTTATTATTACCTATATTTTTTATTAGTGTATTTCTCAAATTTTCCATTGTTTCTTTTATTTTTTTAGTTCCTTCTACCCCTTTTAGTGTATAAAACACTAAATCTTCTTTATAATATCCATATTTTTCATACATTTCTATCATCATATCATAAAGTGTTTTATTATTCTTTTTTGCATAGCATGCAATTTCACAAAGTACTATTATTGCTGATATTCCATCTTTATCTCTTGCATATGTTCCTAGTAAACATCCATAACTTTCTTCATATCCAAATAGATATTTATATTTTTTTGTTTCTTCAAATCTTTTGATTTGTTCTCCTATATATTTAAAACCTGTTAATACTTCTTCTAAATGCAATTTGTATTCTTTTGCTATCTCTTTTGCCATATTTGATGATACTATTGTTTTAACGATTGCTCCATTTTCAGGTAATATTCCTTTTTCTTTTCTTTGTTTTAAAATATATTCTGCAATTAATAATCCTGACATATTTCCTGTAAATGCTTTATATTCTCCTGTTTTAGCATCTCTTACATATACTCCTAATCTATCTGCATCTGGGTCTGTTGCTAAAACTATATCATCCTCTACTTCTTTTGCTAATTTTAATGCTAATTCAAATACTTTGGGGTCTTCTGGATTTGGATAACTAAGTGTTGGAAAGTCTCCATTCGGTTTTTCTTGCTCTGGTACTACATATACATTTTCAATTCCTATCTCATTTAATATTCTTGGTACCAAAGTTACTCCTGTTCCATGTAATGGTGTATATACAACTTTTATTTTATTTCCATATTCTTTTATTACTTCTGGATTTAAAATTAATTTTTTTACTTCTTCTATATATCTTGCATCTATATTTTCTTCAATTTCATTATATAGATTTTGTTTTATTGCTGTTTCTTCAGATATATTTTTTATTTCTGATAAGTTTTGTATTTTGTTCACTTCTTCGATAATTTCTTTATCAATTGGTGGTACTATTTGTGCTCCATCTTCCCAATATACTTTGTAACCATTATATTCTGCTGGATTATGACTTGCTGTTATTACAATTCCTGCTATTGCTTTTAATTCTCTTACTGCAAATGATAATTCTGGTGTTGGTCTCAAGTGTTTGAATAAATATGTTTTTATTCCATTTGCGTTTAATACTAATGCTGTTTGTTTTCCATATTCTTTTGAATTATTTCTTGAGTCATATGCTATTACTACTCCTTTTTCTTGTCCATTTTTTGATTTTATATAATTTGCTAGTCCTTGTGTTGCTTTTTTTATTGTGTACAAATTTATTCTGTTTGTCCCTGCTCCCATTATTCCTCTTAGTCCTCCTGTCCCAAATTCTAAGTCTTTATAAAATCTTTCTTCTTTTTCTTTTTCATCGTTCTCTATTTCTTTTAATTCGTTTTTAGTTTTTTCGTCTATATTCAAATTTTCTAGCCATTCTTTATATTTTTCTTTATAATTCTTTGTCATTTTTCCTCCTACAATGCTAAAGTTAAATATGAATTTGTAAAAATTATTTTCTTTATTATTTATTTTGTTCTATTTTATCATAAAAATACAAAAAGATATAACGAATTTGTTATATCTTAATCTCTTGAGAACAAATCTCTTGTATAAACTTTATCTTTTACATCAGAAAGTATATCTTCTTGTCTATTAGCTAGTATAATTGAAGACATTTCTTTAAATTTTTGTATATCATTTATAACTTCAAAACCATCAAATTCTGTTTTGTTCAATGTTGGCTCATAAATAACAACATTAACATTATTTGCTCTTAAGTTTTTAATAATATCTTGAATAGCACTTGACCTAAAGTTATCTGAACCTGCTTTCATTGTTAGTCTGTATATTCCAACAGTTTCTGGTTTTGCTTTTAAAATTTCATCTGTTATAAAATCTTTACGTGTTTTATTTGCATTAACAATAGCTTCTATTAGGTTTTGTGGTACATCTTTATAATTTGCTAATAATTGTTTTGTATCTTTTGGTAAACAATATCCTCCATATCCAAATGATGGATTATTGTATTGGTTTCCTATTCTCGGGTCTAAGCATACACCTTCTATTATATCTTTTGCATTTAGTCCTTTTGTTTCTGCATAAGTATCTAATTCATTGAAATATGCAACTCTTAATGCTAAATAAGTATTTGCAAATAGTTTAACAGCTTCTGCTTCTGTACTGTCCATATATTTTACTATGATGTCTTCTTTTAAAGCTCCTTCTTTTAATAGTTTTGCAAATTTTTCTGCTCTTTCGCTTTTTTCGCCAACTATAATTCTTGATGGATATAAATTATCATATAATGCTCGTCCTTCTCTTAAAAATTCTGGTGAGAACATTATATTGTCTATATTATATTTTTCTTTCATGCTTTTTATAAATCCAACTGGTATTGTTGATTTTACTACCATTGTTGTATCTATATTCATGCTGATTACTTTTTTTATTATATCTTCTACACTTGTTGTGTCAAAGTAGTTTTGTACATCGTCATAGTTTGTTGGTGTACTTATTACTATAAATTCTGCTCCTTCAAAGGCTTCTTTGTAGTCTAGTGTTGCTCTTAAGTTTAATTTTTCGTTTTTTAGATATTCTTCTATTTCTTTGTCTTTTATTGGTGATATTCTATTGTTTATCATTTCTATTTTTTCTGGTATTATATCTAATGCAACTACTTCATTTTTTTTACTTAATAGTGTTGCTATTGATAACCCTACATATCCTGTACCTGCGACTGCTATTTTCATTTTTATCCTTCTTTCCAAATGTAAAATCCATTATATTATTAAACAAATTTAAAATAATATTGTTTACAAAAGTAAGAATTTTTACTAATATTTTTTATTTATATAATCCTTTTAGTCTCATTTCTTCTATTGATTTTGTATAGTTGTCTTGTTCTATTTCTTGTTTCTCAACCCAATCAACAAAATTTGAAATTCCAGTTTTAAATTTAACCTTTGGTTCATAGCCTAAAATTTCATGTATTTTTGTTAAATCTGCTTGATTGTCTTTAATATCTCCTAATCTATAATTTCCTGATATTTTTATATTAACATTTGAATTATATTTTTCTTTTAAAGTATTGGCTATTGTTAATACATCTAGTTTTTCATTTGAGCCAACATTAAATACTTCATAATTTGCTCTTTCATTATCTATTGATAGTATTATTGCATCTGTTACATCATCTATATAAACAAAATCTCTAGTTTCTTTTCCGTCCTCAAATATATTTATATCATTTCCATTTTTTATTTGTGTTGAAAATATAGATAAAATACCTGTATAAGGATTCTTTAATGATTGACCTGGTCCATATACATTTTGAAATCTAAATGCTACTACTGGCAAATTTATTGATTTTCCTATTAAAATAGATAATTCTTCTTGTACTTTTTTTGTATATCCATATACTGAGGTTGGATGAGATTTTGATTCTTCATCTGTTAATTCCATTTCAACATTTCTTCCACAAATAGGACACTTAACATTAAAATCTCCTTTTTTCATATCTTCATCTTTTCTTGACTCTGGATAAACAATTCCATGTTCCTGACATCTAAATTTTCCTTCTCCATATATAGCTCTTGATGATGCCATAATAATCTTCTTTACATTTAACTTTTCATTTACTATTTTATCTAATAGTATGGATGTGCCCTTTATATTTGTATCTACATATTTCTCAATTTCATACATAGACTGTCCTGTTCCAGTTTCTGCTGCTAAATGTATTACTAAATCAACATCTTCTGTTAACACTTCATCCCATGCTTTTCTATCTTTTACATTTCCTTTTACAAATTTCACTTTATCCTTTATTAATGAATAAGTATAAGATTTGTTAGGATCTTGTCCATGAATTTGTTCACTTAAATTATCTAATACAACTACTTCATATCCTTTATCTTTTAATTTTAGAGCTAAATTACTTCCTATAAAACCTGCTCCACCAGTAATTAAAACTTTTTGCATTTCTTACCTCTTTCTTTATAAATGTATTAATTTTATTTTATGCTTTAAACTGATATCCATTCATGTTTTTTTAAATCATACTTTTTAATAACTTTAGCAGGAATTCCAACTGCCATACTATAGTCTGGAATATCTTTAGTAACTATTGCTCCTGCTGCAATTATACATTTGTTTCCAATTTTTACATTAGGTAATATTATAACTTTTTCACCTATCCAGCATCCTTCACCTATCGATACAGGACCTACTGATAATTCCTGTTCATAATATGGTGTTTCTATTTCTGGATTTATTCCATGATTTTCTGATGTAATTAAGACATTACTTGCTAAAATAGTATTCTTTCCTATTCTTATTTTATCTGCTACTAGGCAGCTAAAATTATATTCTATTATTACATTTTCTTCTATAGATAATTCTGGCGATAACATTTTGCCAGCAAATTTATTATAGCATTCAATTCTAGCTCCTTCTTTTATTCTTACACATTTATTTAGATGTATATATTCTGGATTATTTAAAATTAATGGTTTTATAATCTTACAATTAAATTTTCTACAATGTATTTTAAACTTATATAATTTTATATACCTTAATATAATTCTATACACTTT
>CAOKJC010000031.1 GCA_948468685.1 uncultured Clostridium sp.
AACTCCATTTTCTTTTTCTATTGCATTATTATATCCTTTTAAGTCTCTTACACCTTTTCCTGCAAATAGATTATATCTATTGTCCATTTCTTGTACAGCCCAAGCTAATGCTCCTGCTGCTTTTTTAGGGTCTGTAACTACTGGTATTAACAAATGTGGTATTCCATTATATACTGATAATTCTACTACTTTTGGGTCTACCATAACCATTTTTACTTCACTTGGTTTTGCATTATAAATTATACTTGTTATTATTGTGTTTATACATACACTCTTTCCTGAACCTGTTGAACCTGCAATCAAAACATGTGGCATTTTTGCTATATCTGCTAATTGTACATTTCCAGCAACATCTTTTCCTAATGCTACTGATAATTTTGATTTATTTTCTTGAAATTCTTCACTTTCTAGTACTTCTCTTAAATGTACTGCTTCTTTTTCTTTATTTGGGACTTCTATTCCAACCGCTTGTTTTCCTGGTATTGGTGCTTCTATTCTTATAGTTTCTGCTGCTAAATTTAAAGCAATATCATCTGCTAGATTAGCTATCTTACTTACTCTTACACCCTCTGCTGGCTTTAATTCATATCTAGTTATTGCTGGTCCAACTGATACATTTTCAACTTTTGCTGATACTCCAAAACTATATAATGTTTTTTGCAATTTCGTAGCTGTATCTGTTAGAGCTTTTGCTCCACCTTTTAATGATTTTTTTGCTCCTTTTCCAAGTAATTCAATAGGAGGATATTCATAATTTTCATCTTCAACTATCATTGCATGTTCTAATTGCAATACTTCTTTTGTTTTATCTTCTTTCTTTTCTTCTTCTTGTTTAAATAATCCATTTTCTTCTTTTTTAAATATATTATTTTCAATAACATCTGGTTGAATGGCTTTTGCCATTTTAGTTTCTTTTGTTAATGGTGTTAAATCATCATCTTTATGGTCATATTTTTTTCTTCCTTTTGAGTCTTCTTCATCTAATATTCTTCCACCAAAATTAATTTTTATTTGTTCTCCAAGTTTTTCATCAGTAGCTAGAGCTTGTTGCCTTGCATTTTCTTTCATTAATTCTTTTTCTATCTTTTCTCTTTTCCTATTTTCTATTGTTTCTTGTCTTGCTTTCAATTGTTCTTCTCTTAATTGTTGTCTTCTCTCATATCTTTCTTCTCTATTTTCTTCAGTTTTTTCTATAAAGTTATTTATTATTTCAGACATATTTATTCCAAATGTAAATACAGCAAGCATTGCAACAATTCCTATGCATAATATTGTAGCTCCTATTTGTCCTAAAAGATTTACAAGTGGTATAGCAAGTATTGCTCCAAGTGCTCCTCCTCCATTTCCTTGTGTTCCAATTAAATATGCATCTTTTACTATATCTGACATTTCTTTATTTACTATTGTTAATTCACCTTTATTTATTTGGTAGACACTTATTAATACTGAAATACTTATTAGTAATATTGCATATTGTATTAATTTTGATGTTATATATTTATTATCTACACATGCAATTTTTATTGCTACTGCAAATATTCCTATTGGAAGAACATATTTTATTATTCCTATCATTCCTCCAAGTATTTCATTTAATTCAATACCTATTACTCCTGATTTTCCATATATTAACACTGCTAATAATATACTTAATATTATCAATCCTGCTACTGCTAAATCTATTTTTGATGCTCCTTTTTTTGTTGCTTTTTTCTTCTTTTTTTTTGCCATTTTTTCTTTCACTCCATTTCTTTATATTCCAGTTTTACATATGTAATGAGACACATTTAAAATAGGAGAGAACAGACCGTCCTCCGTTTCCCTCCTTCATTTTTTTATTATTAGTTTAGTTCTCTTCTACTATTTTGTACTGTTTTTATTGTGTCTTCTACTGACATTTCCATTAAATTTAATGCTTCTGCAATATTCTTTTCTAAATTTTCTAATGTTTTTGTTAATACATCTTCTGTATGAGATAATAAGCCATCAGCATATTCTTTTGTTCCATTTGAAATTTCTCTTGATCTTTCATTTGCAGATTCAATAATTTCTTTTTTCTGTTCATATGCTTTTCTAGTTATTTCATGTTCATCTATCATCGAAATTATTCTATTCTCAGCTTCTTTTACAATTCCATCAGCTTCTTTTTGAGCTTCAACAATTATACGTTGTCTCTCCTCTTTTACCCATTTAGCTTGTTTTAATTCATCTGGCAATTTTAATCTAATTTCCTTTATTAAATCTAATATTTCATCTTTATCAACTATCCCTTTAGCAGAGAATGGTAAATTTCTACTTCTTTCTATTAAATCTTCTAAAGATTCTAGTAGTTCAAATATCTCCATGGCTTACCCCTTTCTAATCTTAAGCATTTCTACTTTGACACTTTAAAAATATCAATATTGCTCTTCCATACTTTCTTTTATCTATTATTTCTACACTTAATTGTTCTAATTGTTTTAATATTTTTTGTTCATTATCTGTTTCTATAATTATTTTAGTATTTTCATGAATTATACTTTTTGATATAATCATTTCTATTGACTTTATTACAAAATCTGAATCATAAGGTGGATCTATGTATATAATGTCTAATTTTTCTTGTATTTTTGTTTTTAATAATTGTTCATAGTCTAAATTATATAGTTCTACTTTTTCTTTTAAATGCGTTTTTTCAATATTCTTGTTTATTATTCTTATTGCATCTTTTGATTTATCACATAAAATTGCTTTTTTAGCACCTCTACTTGCAGCTTCTAGTCCTATTGCTCCACTTCCAGAAAATAAATCTAAAAAAATTGAATTAGATATTTCGTCTTGTATTATATTGAACAATGATTCTTTTACTCTATCCAATGTTGGTCTTGTAGCTTGTCCTTCTAATGTATATAAGTTTGTTCCTCTTGCTGTTCCACTTATTATTCTCATTTTGATTTTACTCCTATGATACTATTTTATTCTTTTTTTGCTTAAAGTCAATAATATTAACAAAATTGTAATATACATTTAATAGTTCTGTAATATTATTCCTAAATTGTAATATTTTTCTTTTATATTTTACATTTAGTTCCAAATTTATTATATGATTATTCCAACCAGCAAAGAACGGAATTTTACTACATATAATAAATTTAAATCAATAATAGAACAAATCGGAAAGCCATAAAATTTTCACAACTTTAACTTTCTTCTGTGGCTTTCCGTAAATTTGTTCGTGTGCGAAATTTTCGTAAGAAAATTTCTGTGCAACTGTGTTTTATATAATAGGAAAGTATTATTTTCCTATTATATAAAAATATAAAAAGAACTACCATATTTCAGGTAGTTTTCTTTAGTATAATCCATCTTCTTTATTTACATCTTTTAATAATTCTAATTGAGAAATCAATAAAGATTCCATTTTAGCTTTATATATATCAAATTGTTTTTTTATATCATCTAACTCTTTTTGTTTCATAAGTATTTCATTATTCAACTCATCTACTCTTTGTTGTGCAGATGATTTAGCATCATTTACTATTTGGTCTGCTTTTTGTTTTGCTACATTTTTTACTTCTTCTGCTGTTGTTTGTGCCATTATTAGTGTATTTTGTAATGTTGACTCAATTGTTCTATACTGAACTAAACTATTATTCAATTCTTCGACTTTAGCTCTTAACTCGTTAATTTCTTTATAATTTTTAGTATAATCAACTGTTAATTCATCTAAAAATTCATCAACTTCTTCAACACTATATCCATTCATCATTTGTTTTGCAAATCTTTTATTTTCTATATCTAATGGTGTTATCATATATTCCTCCTAATTTGTAGCAAGCCATACACTTAATATCATCTCTAAGTTACTTGGCAAATACTAATTGCTTATATTATTATTTTTTAGCCATGAAACTGATAATTTACTTTTCATTTCTTCTCTAGCCATATCATTTGTTATTTCGTAATTAGATGGTGCAACTAAAAATATTGAATTAGATACTTTTTGAATATATCCATCTAATGCATATACTCCACCACTAATAAAGTCTACAATTCTTCTAGCAACATCTTTATTTACATATTCTAAATTTACTATTACTGATTTTTTTTCTTTTAAAAAGCTACAAATTTCATCTGATTGTTCAAATGTTGTTGGTTGCGAAATAACCATTTTTATTGCTTGCCCTTGTGCTTGTGGCATATTTACTACTTTATTATTATTTTTTCTTCCAAATATTTTTCTATTTTCTTCTTCTATATCTTCATCTTCATAATCATATATGTTCTCTTCTTCATACTCTTCAGGTTCAGCTGAATCCATTCCAAATAAATCCCATACCTTATTCATTAATGCTCCTGACATAAAAAAACCTCCTAAAAACTCTTTTCCATATTATTGTATTTAGTATCCACTTTTTTTACAATATTGTCAATACTTTTTTGTAAATGTAATATTTTTTTAATACTTTTGTAATATTTTTGTAATATTTTATAGATTATATTAATATTCATATATATTGATATTTGTAAAGGCAAGACTTGTAGGTAGACCCTAGCTATGTTTTGCCTTAAGAATATCAATATATGTGAATTATTGCTAATTTTATAAAATATAGTATCTATTCCACTTTACTTAAATCAGGATTTAATATCAACTCATCATATATTGCTATTCTTCTATAATAATTCTCAAATCCTAACTTTTTTAACTCATCTGTATCATAATTAGAAACAATAGAATATTTTTCATTTTCTCTTTTTACATTTACTAATATTTTACTTAAATATCCATTCCTATTTCTTACTACATACTTTAATCCATCTTCTTCCACAATAGCTTGATTTGGAACTTTTAAACCTGTACTACTCCACCAAATCAAATCGAATGAAATTTTTCTATAATTCGTAAGTTCATTTATTTCTCTGTCTATTTCTAGTACTATTAACATTTCTTCTTCATTTTCTTGTGATATATAGACAATTTTAGCATCTATCATTTTATTATTTGCCAATCTTATTTTTACTTTATCTTCTATTTTGGCATTTTTAGATTTTTCTGAACTACTTATTGTTGCTATATAACAGTTAGAACTATCTATTATTTTTCCACATTCGTCATTTGTAGCAATTAATTGTCCTGTTTTTAATTTCAAACCTTCTAAAAAATCCTTACTTAATGCTGAAAAATTATTTGTAGTTAATACTTCTTCTAATCCATCAACTTTATAAGAAACTATTCCGACTATTTGGAGCAGTTATATATTCTGCACCAGAATTTAATTGTTCTTCATATATAGTTCTTTGATTATACAACTCTTTTAAATATGTACCTGCTGCACTTGATTCTCCTGATATTTTTGCTTTTTTTGTAATTATATCACTTATTTGTTTCTTATATTCTGTCATCTTTGATATATCTGTTGTCTTACTTAATAGTTCTATTTTTTCATCTAATTGATTTTCTAATTCTGGTGAAGATACATTTTTCTGTCCTTTTAATGTTTCTTGTATTTCTTCATCTAATTTAGATATCTGTTCTTTTAATTGTTCTTCATTTTGGCTATAATATCTATATATAGAATCTCCCTTTGCTGTTTTTTCACCTTCATTTTTGATTTGCTCCATCCCATTTTTATAATTATTCCCTTTTACAACTTGCTCATTTCGTATTATATATCCAATATTAGTTTCTTCCAAATATAATGTTCCGTTGCTCAACAATAACTTTATTAGTTGGTTCTTTTATAAGTAAATATACCGCATATATCAAATATATTAATACAAAGCAAAATGCAATATATATAATTATTTTTTGACCATTACTTTTTTTCTCATTTTCTTCTTTTTTCAATTTGCTTTTTCCTTTCAATTTAATATATTTTCCATAATAGTATTAATATTGCTTCGTACATCATTCTCTCCGCTCTAACCAAATTGTCTGTTTATTTTTTCTAAACCAAGTTAATTGTCTTTTTGCATATCTTCTTGTTTCCATTTTTATTTTTTCTATCATTTCATCTTTTGAACAATTTGCTTCTATATATTGCTTCACTTCTTTGTACCCTAACCCTTGCATTGCAGTAGGAAACTTGTTGTATTTTTTTACAATATTTTCAACTTCTTCAATTAATCCTTGTTCAATCATTATATCAACTCTTTTATTTATTCTTTGATATAACTTATCTCTATCCCAATTAATTGCAAATACTTTGTAATCATATTCTACTGGATTTTTTCTTGACTCTATCTCTTGTTCAGTTTTTGTTTTTCCAGTTGCCTTGTAAATTTCTAAAATTCTTAGAATTCTTTTTTTATCATTTTGACTAATCTTTTGCATTGCAATTGGATCTATTTCTAGGGCTCTTTTATATAATTCCTCTAATCCTTGTTTCTCAACTATATCTTCCAACTGTTTTCTATAATTTTCATCTAAGTTTATATCATTATATTCTATTTCATATATTAAGCTATCAACATATAATCCTGTTCCTCCAACTATTATTGGAGTTTTTCCTTTTGCAATTATTTCTTTTATTGCATTCTTTGCATCTTTTTTGTATTGTGCAACACTATATCTTTCATCTGGTAAAACAAAATCTAATAAATAATGTTTTATATCTTGCCTTTCTTCAATAGAAGGTTTTGCAGTTCCTATATCCATATCTTTATATATTTGCATTGAATCTGCTGATACTATTTCTCCATTAATTCTTTTTGCAAGTTCTATTGAAAGAGCTGTTTTTCCTGATGCCGTTGGACCACATATTACTATAACTTTAGTTTTTTCGTTCATTTTGTTTTCCTTTCACTTACTCATCATCATCCTAAAAATCTTAAGGTTCTGCTTCTATTTATATATTGGGAAAGTTGGGCCATTTTTAAAATTGCCTCTTGTCTATTTCCCAAATATGTACTTTCAAAAATAAACAATATCACAACTATAATTAACAATATAATTATACTTTTTTTTAACTTATCTTTTGGTAAATTATTATTATTAATTTGTTCTAATTTTCTAAACACATATGGTAACAGCACATATCCATTTACTATTGTAAATAGTAATACAAAAATATTACGTATTTGTTGCATTACTTCTTTACTTTCATACTCTATTCCTATTTTTGAAATACTATATACTATAAATGTTAATACATATGTAATTGCTAGTCCTACAATTATGCAAATAATCTTTGTTTTCTTTTCTATACTTCCTAAACTAGTCCACATCCATCCTATTAAAACTAAAAACATTACTAACATTATTGTTAAAATTACTGTCATAATTATTTTCATCCCTTCTTAAGCAATTCTATTTTCTTGCAAATTTTCTTTCAATATCGTATTTTGTCATTTTTATAGCTGTTGGTCTTCCATGTGGACATGTAAATGGATTTGGTAATTCTAATAACTTGTCCATTAAGTTTTCTACTTCTTCTTTTGCTAGTACCATATGTGCTTTAACTGCCGCTTTACATGCAACCGTTGCTATAAATTTTTCTTCTTTTTCTTGTTTTGCTGTTCTTGCTACTGTATTTATTTCATCTAATGTTTCTAAAAACAAATCTTTATTATCTATGTCTATACATACAGTTGGCACTCCTGTTAATTTTATTGTATTCTCTCCAAACTCTTCTAAACTAAATCCTGCTTTTTCAAACATCTCTATATTTTCTTTTGCTATTTCCATTTCTTTATGTGATAGTGTTATTATATCTGGTAATAATAACATTTGAGAGTCTTTTGAATTTTCATTATAATAGTTTTTCTTAACTTTTTCATACATTATTCTTTCATGTGCTGCATGTTGGTCTATTATATACATTTCTTTGTCAATTTCAATTATAATATATGTATTAAATACTATTCCTATAAATTTATATATTGGTTTATTATATTCTTCTGTTTCAAATACAGATATATTATTTTTCATTAAATCTACTGTAACTTTTTTAGGAGCTTCTTCTACTTTTTCTGTATTTTCTGTTGATATTGGTTTTGTTCCAAATAGTTTTGCATACATTTCATTAAAGTCTACTTTTTCCTCTTCATATTGTAAGTTTTCTATTTTTTTAATTTGTTCATTTAATTCTTCAATTTTTTCTTGTCTATCTATTTCTTCTTTTTCTGTTTTACTATTATTTTTTTCTATAGGCTCTGGAATTTCTTTTTCTATTTCCTCATTTTTTTCTAATAGTTCTTCTTTACTTTCTATCTCAACTTTTGTTTCTTTTCCTTCTTCTATTCCTTCATTTTCTTCCAATTCAATTTCTATATTTTGTTCTTTTAGCCCATCTTCATTTCTTTCTTTTTTTTCATCTTCTAAAGAGTTTTCATTATCATTCAATTTGATATCTTGTTCTTCTAAATACTCTTCTTTATTGTCAATTTTGATGCTATCTTCCACATTTTGTTCAATTCCAGTTTCTTTTTGTAATTCTTCTTTCATTTTTTTTAGTTGTTCCAAAATGTCAGCTGTATTTACTGGTCCACTTTGCCCGAAGTTTACTACATTTGTTTTTATTTTACTTTCTTCTTCATTATAACTTTCAATTTTTTGTGTTTCATTTTTTCTAAAATCAAATAAACCTTGTGACTTGTTCTCTTGTGTTTCTTCTCCCTCTGTATTGGCTACTAATTCACTTTTTAATAATATATCTTTTATTGCATGATATATTGATTGAAATATCTTATTTTCTTCTTCAAATCTTACTTCTAATTTTGCTGGATGAACATTTACATCTACTTTTGATGGGTTCATTGTTAAGTTTAAAACTACAAATCCGAATCTTCCAATTGGTATTAGTCCTTTAAAAGCTTGTTCTGTTGCTGCTGTTAGTGTTTTATCTTTTATAAATCTTTTGTTTACAAAAAATAATTGATTTGTTCTATTAGATCTTGCAATTTCTGGTTTTCCTATAACTCCTGTAATTTGAATATCTTCATATGAATATTCAACTGGTATTATTCCATTAGCAACGTCTTTTCCAAATATACTATATATTACACTTTTTATATCACCATTTCCATTTGTTTGAATTACAGTTTTTCCTGTATTTATTAATTTTATTGCAATATTAGGATTAACTAAAGCAATTCTTGTTATAACATCTTCTACATATCCAGACTCAGTATAGTCTTTTTTCAAAAATTTGTATCTTACAGGTGTGTTAAAAAATAAATTTCTTACTGTTATTGATGTTCCTGTTTGACATCCTACTTCTTGTTTTTCTAATATATTTCCTGCTTCTACTACTACTTTATATCCTGTATCTTGTCTTTCTGTTTTTGATATCATTTCTACATTCGCTATTGCTGCTATACTTGCTAATGCTTCTCCTCTGAATCCCATAGATGTTACCACGTCTAAATCATCTGCACTTCTTATCTTACTTGTTGCATGTCTTTCAAATGCTATTTCTAAGTCATCTGCTGCTATTCCCTTTCCATTGTCTGTTACTTTTATAAATGATATTCCTCCATTTTTTATTTCTACTGTTATATTGTTTGCCCCTGCGTCTATTGAATTTTCTACCATTTCTTTTATTACTGAGGCTGGTCTTTCTATAACTTCCCCAGCTGCTATTTTATTTATTGTTAGGTCATCTAGTAATACTATATTTCCCATTTTCTTTTTTCCCTTCTTTTCGCTTATCGCTATCTATAATTTTCTTTATGGTTATTATATCATTACTTTTTTTATTTTGTATAGTTATTTTTTAAATTTTTTATCAAAAAAACTTCCTTAAAATTTAAAGAAGTTTTTCATTTTTATTATTTATTTTCTTTTACTACATGTTTCTCTACATCTTGTTCAAACTTATTTGTACAAATATAAACAGATAATATATAAACAATTAAAACTGAAGGTACTGTAAATCTACCAATTGGCATTCTTGTAATTGCCATTATACATAATAGAACTAATTGAGCAATAGCCATAATTGCAACTGATTTTCCTAATACTTTAAAGCAATTTAATTTATTATATCTTATCATAAAATATGCTAGTACTATTATTCCACTGATTGCAATAGGTACTATATATGGTCTTATTATATCTCTTCCTCTTGTATTAGCAATATTTTCTATTTCTACACTTTCTGCTTTTATTTCAGTTTCATATTTTTCATTTATTTTTGTAACCAATTCTTGTTTTTGTTCTTCTGTAATTTCTGTTGTTGTTATGCTTACTGCATCTTTGTAAACTTCGATTTCTTGAATTCTTACTTGTTGTTTTCCGAATATTTCGTTTGTTATATCTCTTATATCTCTTCTATCAAATTCTTTTCCTAAATTTATTTCTACTTTTTTCAAATTTGAATATTTTAATTCAAAAGCTAGTCCTTTTGCAAATATAACAATAATTCCTACTACTAATATTATAGCAATTATAGCTATTAAAATTTTCGTTTCTTTTTTCATTTTTTCTTCCTCTCTCTCCGCTTCATTTTGTCTATCATAAAGTTTTATGCAATTATTATTCTTCCATTTTTATTTTTAATAAACTTCTTGTAATTATTGCATTATAAATATCAATTATAATTAGTCCCCAGAATGTTATCATTCCAAAGCTACTTACAGGTATCCATTTTGCAAAACAAAATGCTATTGATAATATTCCTATTGGTAATATTAAATTAAAGAATTTTTTGTATGTTTCTATTGTTGATTTACTTACTGAATTTTCTTTATTTTCTATATTTTTTAATAACATAAGTGTAAATATATAATTTAATACTAATACTATTTCAATTCCAAATATTGCTTCTATTGATATTATTACATTTGTGTATCTTATTAATAATACATATATAGCTGCTAGTCCAACATATGCAATTCCTGCAAGTAATCCATTTAATTTGTATTTTGATATTAAAATTACTATTCCTACTAATGCTGCTATTGCCATTACTATTTTTACCATTATTAAATCTCGTTCTGTTATATCTGATAAAATATATTGATTTTTTAATATATCATATTTTAATGGTAAATTACCATCATTTAAAGATACAGCTACATTTTGTGCTTCTGAAATATATTCTTGCAATGTTGTTGTATCTGTTGTAGTTCTTCCTACTGATAATTGAATTTTTCCTTCTTTCATTTCTTCATCAAAACTTGTTGACATTATCTCTTTATCATCTATTTTCATTGTTATTTTCTTTTCAACTGTTTGATTTGTTTCTTCTGTGTTATTTTCTACAATTGTATTATTTTCTAATGTTTCATTTTCCACTATAGAATTTTCTTCTGTATTATTCTCTATAGCATTATTTTCTACTTCTGTTTTTATATATGTTTTACTTATATCTCTTAATTTTTTCTTTCCCTCTTTATTAAATGCAATTTCCAAATATACAGCTGTTCCTGTTTCTGTTCTGTTATATAATACATCTGATGATTTTATATCACTATTATTCATTAATACTTCATTTGTATTTGCATCAATTATCTCAAATTTTCCTATTGCATTTAACTTTGATACTATTGTATCTGTTCTTGTATCCTCTGGTATTTCTACTGTTATTTCTCCTGTCTCTTCATTTAAGCTTACATTATATTCTTGTACTCCTAAATAATTCAATCTTTTTTCAATTACTCTTTTTGATTTTTTATAATTTTCTACTGTTTTATCTTCTTCTTTATTATTTAAAACTTCCTCTGTAATATATCCATTTTTTTGTATTTCTTCATCTGTTGCATTTTCTATAACATTACCTTCATTATCTTTTACCACTTTTGTTGTACTATTATTTACTTGTAATTTTATAGTTCTTGTTCCTTTAAGTGCCATTGAATATGAATAATCTTTTACTCCATTACTCATTTGATTTTTGTTTTGGGTATAAATACCAAAAAATCCTATCATTGACACTAATACTATTAATAAACATATTGTCAATATTTTTACTATTTTTATTCCATTTTTGCCATTTGTTTTTTTACTTTCCTTTTTCATTTTTTAATTCATTCCTTTCATTCCGCTTCGCTACATTCATCTCAAACTAAAAATTTTCAATTTTTAGTTTGCAAATCACTTGCTTAGTTCATTTATCGTTATCTGAAAATTCTTTTAGAATTTTCAGATGACAAACTTTTTTTGTTTTGATCTGATTTTATAATAATTTTGTATCGTTTATTATTAATTCAAACCATACTTTCAAAAATTTTGCTGCATATTTGTTCATCATGGTTCTTTCCATAAATATTTCAAAATAGTCTAACACTGGGCATATTTTTGTATCAATCGTTAAGTCTAACATTATCTTTCTTTCTTTTTCATCTAAATTCAAATTTGCATTTGTTACTGCATAATTAACTCTATCATGTATTCCAAATGTTGACAAGTTCCTATTTACTACTCTATCTCTATGCACATCTGATTTATCTGCTAATATTAATGCTGCTGATATATCACTTATTGCAGTTCCTGTGTTTTCATCGTGATTTCCTATTGCCATCATTATTTCTGTTCTTTCCTCGACTGGCATTCCCATATCTTTTAAAATGCTATATGCTAGTATTGCTCCATTATGTGCATGATCTACTCTATTTATACAATTCCCTAAATCATGCATATATCCTGCTATTCTTGCAAGTTCTACTGTCCTTTCTGGATATTCTAGTTTTTCTAGTATATCTCCTGCCCTTTTTGATACTATTGATATATGTCTATGACCATGTTCTGTATATCCTAAAGCTCTTAATTGTTTTTGTGCTCCTCGTATTAAAGCATCTACTTCTGGATTTTCTTTAACATCTTTTAAAGTTACCATTTGTTTCCTCCTTTTGTCTTTCTAGATTTTATATTAATTTTTTAAAAATATCAACTATTTTTTATGATTTTTATTATTATATTAAATATATTGTTTATTATTCAATCATTTTTTATCAAAGTATTTATTTTTCTTTAGTTTTATGTTAATATTATGTGCAGGAGGTAAATTTATGAAAATAATCGGTATAACAGGAAAGTCTGGATGTGGAAAAAGTACATTTGCGTCACTATTATCTCAAAAATTAAATTGTCAACATATAGATATTGATAAAATAGGACATCAAGCTATATTACAACCTGAAATAATAACTGCTTTATGTGATGAATTTGGTAACCAAATATTAAATGATGATGGTTCTATTAATAGAAAAAAGTTAGGAGCTATAGTATTTGTTAATAAAGATAAAATGAAAATTTTAGAAGATTTAACATATGGTTATATGCAAAAATGTTTAGATAATATATTGTCACAAAATAATGAATGTATTGTATTGGAATATATTTTATTACCACGTACTAAGTATTGGAATATGTGTGATTCAAAAGTCTTAGTTAAATCTGATGATGTTCAAAGAAAAAATAAAGTAATTGAAAGAGATCATATATCTCCAGAATATTTCGATAAGAGAGATTCTGCAAGTATTGATTATTCCCCATTTAACTTTGATTACATATATGAAAATGATTATCAACAAGAATCTATGAATAAAATGTTTGATAAAATAAGTGAACAATATATTGGAGATGATGAACGATGAAATTAGAAGAAGACATGAGATAATCCCATGCCTTTTTCTAATGTTTTTATACCTGAATTAATTTGTATATTTCTTCTGGAACATATCTAGATATATCTTTTTTATAATCTCTTAATTCCATAACCAAACTTGAGCTTATAATTCCTAATTTTCCAGCTCTAATGAAAATCGTATCAAGTCCTGATATTTCTTCATTTGTTGCTGCTAGATTTTCCTCTTTTGAATAATCTATACCATTTCTGACACCTCTAATTAAAGTGTCACATCCATTTTCAATTGCAGCATCTACTGCAAGATTGTCAAAAATGATAACCTTTACATTCTTTAATCCTTCACTTTCCATTACTTTTTCTATAGCAATTCTCATTGCATTCCTATCAAATCTACGATGTGTTTTTTCTTTATTATTTCCAATTCCTACTATAACTTCGTCAAATAGTTCCGCTGAATTTTTTACTACATGTAAATGTCCGTTTGTGAATGGGTCGAAACTTCCTGCATAAAAACCTTTTCTCATATTAAGTCCTCCTTTACAATCGTAATTTGACTTTTATACTAATTTTACAGTTGTTATATTACCATATTTTATATGGTTATGTCAACATTAGTTTTCATTTTTTATACTTATTAATGAATTCAAAAAATCTTTTTTCTTTCAGTTCTGAATTACTAGAATCTATAAAATAAATTTTTCCAATATCTTTTTCTTTATTTAATAAACTTCTTTCTTCTAAAACTTCTTTCAAATGCTTTGCTAAATTAGGTGCACCATTAAAGAATTTAACTTCTCCTATTATATTTTTAATTTGATTTTGTATCAATGGATAATGTGTACATCCTAAAACAATGTTTTCAACTTTTCCTTTATATTCAGATAAATTCTCTTTTAAATATTTTTCTATTTTTTCTTCATTTCCTTCTTCTACTATGTCTGCAAGTCCTTTACATGCTAACAAATATGTTTTATGATTATCATATTTTTCATATAATTTATGAAATTTTTCACTTTCTATTGTTCCTTTTGTTGCCATTACTAGTGTTGTTTTTTCATATGCAAAATCATGTACCATCTTATATGCTGGTTCTATTGCAATTATTATTTGTTGTGCATATTTTTCTCTTAATAATTTTGCTGCTTTTGCACTTGCTGTATTGCATGCTATTACTATTGCTTTACATTTTTGTTCTATAAATCTTTTTATAATATTATCACATATTTTAAATATTTCTTCATCTGCTTTATCTCCATATGGGTTATTTTTTGAATCACTATAATATATATAATTTTCGTGTGGTAATATTTTTAATATTTCTTTTAGTACTGTTGCGCCTCCTATTCCTGAGTCAAATATCCCTATACTATTATTACTATTCATTCTTTGTCACCTATCCATATAATTATTTTGAAGTTTAATTTACAAGTTTTTTCTTTTTTATATCATATATTTATTTATATTTCAATGTTTATCCAACTATATTTTATATAGTGATTTTTAAAGAATTTATTTTTTTGTGAAAATTACCAATATTTTAAATATTTAATATCAGTTTTCGACAACTTTCGCATTTTATTTATGTTATAATTTGTTCCTTGCGATTTTCGGAAGGAGGATGTTGAAATGAATAAAATTGGTACTATTACTATATCCGTCTTTCAATCTATTAATAAGAATAATACTGCTTTTAAGATTGAATCAGATAGTAAAGATATAGAACAAATTTCTTATGTAATTGAAGATGCACTTAATGCATTTTAGACTAATTTTGTTATTCTAAGATTGTTAACAAAGTATAAAAAATTTTGTTAACAATCTTTTATTTTATTATAGGAATATTTTTTTAAATTTTACCATTTAATATATTGTAAAATAGTCATTAACTCTCTTGCATACCAATTTACTTTTTCTGTTTGATAATATTCGTATGTTATTACTGATTCATGATTTTTCTCCCTTGTTAATTGATATCCTCCTTCATATCCTGACTCTATT
>CAOKJC010000032.1 GCA_948468685.1 uncultured Clostridium sp.
TAAATAAAATCAATCAGCGCCCTCGTGAGGCGAGATTCCCTAATTGATTTTATTAAGATTTTCTACTGTCACTCCATGGCACATTCGGAATTTCATTCAAAAGGAATATAACTATATCTAATTTTGGCCTGAGTGAAAGAAGCTCATTTTTTTATATTAACAATTTTTTTTGAACGTAATAAATAAAGTAAATAATAAAAATATGGGGGGTATAGGTCTTAGCAAATCACCAGCCTCCAAAAAACAAACAATTGTAAATTGTAACAATTAAATAAAAACGAACATTTTTTCTAAAAAAGTATTGACAAGGAATAAATGTTCGTTTATAATCATCTCATAAACGAACAAATATACGGAGGTAATTATAATGAAAATAGTTAATAAAAAGAAATTTATAAGAACAATGAGCATATTAATAATACTTATAAGTTCATTGATATTATTTGCAAAAAATACTTATTCTAAAGGAGAAATAGTCTATAAAGAAGACTATATATATTCAGGAGATACTCTATGGAGTATTGCAAAAATTGAAATGAAGAACAATACATATTTTAAAAACAAGGATATAAGGGAAGTAATAGATGAACTTGAAACAATTAATAATTTAAATAATAGAGATTTAATAGAAGGAGAAAAAATAAAAATTCCTAGTTATAAATAATTATAATGAACAACATTATCAAGAAATTTCAAGAGAAATGTTGAAATTTATGTAAAATTATAGTATAATTATTTTTACAAAAAACTAACTGTTATGTACATGGAGGGTTGAATATGGTAGAAGACAATAAAATTATTACTTTTAGCACAACTCATAAGAAAAATCAATCAAAAGATAAAAAAGTTATTTCATATAATCCAAATCATAAAAATCGGAACAAAGCACAATTTTACTTGAAATATGAATTGTCAGTGTATTTATTTAAGAAAAATAAGCAGTATATTGCAGAGTTTTCAGCAAGTGATCGAATTTCAGATTACAAAATCTATACGATTTTAAAAGCTATCTTTTCTAAAATTGAAAATAGATTACCATCAAAGATGTCAAAAAGAAAAGAATATAGCAAAATAACTTTTTCATTGTTGTATTTTGAAAATGAGAAAGATGCAAACGATTTTAGATATATATGCACAACTCCAAATGTAACAACTGAACAATTAGCGGAATACCTATTATTTGCAATAACTATGTATGAATTGAAAAATCCAATATCTTAATTGATATTGGATTTTTCAAACCCCTATAAAAAATCAGCAAGGGGGTGAGGTATTCAATTACTTTAATGTCCTCTGTCAGCATTACGCCGTTTTAAACATTTAGGGTTTACAGAAACGTTTCGGATTTTCTTATTCTGAACAGTATGTCTTTCTTTTTTAAATTCAAAATTTAAAACAGGGAGACTTATAAAAAAGTAACAATTTAGAGATGACCGTCTAAGTTTTCTGTTTCCATACATAAATAATGTACCTCCTTAAATTTGATGTAACTATTATAACACATTTTGCATAAAATTGCAATAATTTTATATATCGGCCAATGGATTACTTTCAACAGCATTTCTAACTTGTTCATTATTAACATGAGTATATATTTCAGTAGTAGAAATACTAGCATGACCTAACAATTCTTGTAAAGCCCTAATATCAACTTGTCCGTATTGATACATAAGAGTTGCAGCAGTATGCCTTAATTTATGAACAGAATATTTATTAATATCTAATCCAGCTTTCAAGAGTTCTTGTTTTACTATATATTGAACTGTTCTATTACTAATTCGTTCACGTCTTTCACTTAAGAACAAAGCATCTTTTGAATCATATTTAATACCTTCTTTAGGGCGAACATCTAAATAATCTTTAATCGCATTCATACAAGCATTATTTAAATAAATAGTACGTTCTTTATTTCCTTTACCAATAACTGTCATTTTACATTCACTAAAAATTATATCTTTAATATTAATACCTACAAGCTCAGACAAACGCATTCCACAATTTAAGAATAAAGTAATTATAGCAAAATCACGTTCTTTGTTTCTATTATCCTCACTGCCAGCAACATCTAATAATTTTTTGCTATCATCTAAAGATAGATATTTAGGCATTCTTTTTTCTTGTTTTGGAGTTTCTAAATTTTGTGCAGGATTTACATCAATAAGGTCAGTCTTCTGTGACAAATATTTAAAAAATATACGAATAGTAGATATTTTTCTTGCACGTGTAGCAGGTCTACTATGATTATTTGTTGACAAATAAGAAATAAAGGAATGTATATCATTTAAAGTAATCTTTTTTAAATAATTTCTATCAAAATCCTTAATATTAATTTTATTAAAATCTGTTTCACTTGTCATTTTAAAATGAATTTTCATATATTTAAGAAACATGGAAAGATCATAGTTATATTCTTTAACAGAGTTAGTAGACTTATTTAATATTGTAATAGAATAATCTAAAAAAGAATTAACGAAATCTGGGTTATTTTCATGATTTATCATAATATCACACTCCATATATTATCACATTTTATATTAATTATATAATAATTATATTTTAAATAAAATAGTTTTTTAAAATTTTGTATTTCTCTAGCTGAAATAATTAAAAAACTTGAAAAAACTTAAAAAAAATGTTATAATATTTAGCGAATTATAAGTAAAAAAGTCTAAAAAATGAAATTTTTATATTTATTAAGGAGGAAAAAATGAAAAATACAAAAAAGTATATGTATTTAATTGGATTAATTATTTTTTGTTCAATAGCAACTACAGTATTAGCAATAGCAACAACAGACAAAATAGAAGCAAAATTAATAGCATCAAAAGAAGAACTGGAAGCTGGAGAAGAAGTTGTAGTTACCCTTAAATTTGATAAATATAATGAAATTATTAAGGGTATTAATGCTTTTAAAGCAACATTACAATATGATGAAGAAATATTTGAAAAAGTTGCACAATCCAACTTTACAACCCAAAATGATTGGGAAGAGCTAAAATATAATGCAGAAACAAAGGAACTAGTAGCAATCAAAAAAGCAGGAAGTAAAAAAGAAGAAGATATTTTACAACTTAAATTAAAAGTAAAAAATGAAGTAGAACCTAAAAAAACAGATATAGAAATTATTGAAATTGTAACATCAGAAGGAAAAGAAGATTTATTTATGGAACCTGCAACGATACATGTAGATATTATTAAAGAACAAACAACATTACCAGAAGAACCAGATAAAATTACATCAAAAAAATATAAAATAGAGAATGGATATATTGAAAGAATATTACCAAAAACAACAGTTGCAGAATTTAAACAAAATGTAACAACAAACCAAGAAATAGTATTTATAGATGAAATAGGAAATACTCTAAATGAAAGTGATTTTATATCAACAGGTATAAAGATAAAAGTAGGAAATACTCTAAATTACACACTAGTAGTAATAGGAGATATAGATAGAGATACACAAATCACAATTAATGACTTAGCACAAGAAAAATTACATCTAATTGATTATAAAACATTAACAGGAATAGAATTAAAAGCTGCAGATGTAGATGGAGATGGAGATGTAACAATTAATGACATAGCACAAATGAAATTAATATTAATAGATTTATTTAAGTTAAATTAAAAACAGTAAAAATAGAAAAGGAGATGAATCAAATATAATGAAAAGAACTGTAAGAAATAAGATAGCTAAAAATAAATTTTTATTAAGAATAAGTATTTGTATACCAATATTTTTGTTAATATTTTTAGGAGTAATATATGCAACTAATATTAATAAAGGTGAATTAAATGATGATGGAGAAATCGATTATGAAGATGTATATTTATTAGAAATGCATTTAATTCATAAAAAAACATTACCAGAAGAAAAATTAAAAAATGCAGATATGAATGGTGATGGAAAAATAACAGTAACAGATTTAACACTTCTAATACAAAAAATAGAAAAGACATTAGACTATGAAGTAGAATCATTTAATATAGAATTAGAAAATTATTATCCAAACAAAAATGAAGAAATTACATTAAATATTAATGCAATAGTAAGTTATGATGCTAATATAAAAAAAGTAATTATAAATAAAAAAGAATATGAATTAAGACAATTAGCTAATCAACAATATGAATTAAAAATTAATGTAGGAGATATAGCAGGAATTAAAGAATATAATTTTACAGAAGTAATCTTAGAAAATGAAAGAAGAGTAAAAATAGATTATACATTAAAAATAGATGTTTTAAAAGAATTACCAGTAATTGAAAATTACAAAGTAGAAGAAGATTTAAATGAATCAAAACTAAAAATATCTTTTAATGTAGTAGATAGAGAAAATAGTGTTACAACAGGAAATGTAGAAATTGTAAATGAAGCAAATGAAGTTATAAAAGAATTTACTTTAACAAGTGGAGAAAACCAAATAGAAGTACCAGTTGAAGAAAACAAAAAATATAATGCTACATTTATCATAGATTATAATTTATCTAGTAAAGAATTAACAGTAGAAGGTAATTATGAAGGAATGATACAGTTTTCAAAAGTATTACAATTAACAGCTGACTATCAATTTAGCATAAGTAATATCACTACAAATAAAAATGGTACACAATCAACTGAATTTGAAAAATCTGAACCAATTCAGATTTCATTTGAAAGCAATAATGCAACTAAATTTGAACCAGATACAATTAAAGTAATGGGAAAAGAATATGAAGTAACAAAACAAGATAATATATACATAGTAACTATAGATGGAGTAACAGAATTTGGAACACATGAAATTGTAATTGAAGAAATTGCATTATCAAATGGCAAAATATTCTCACTACAAAATAACAATAAAGTAATAATAAACATTATTAAAAAGAAACCAACTGTAACAGATTTAATAATGGAAGAAGATGCAGAACAAAATAATATAAAAGTAAGCTTTTTATTAAATGATGAAGACAAAACAATTAAAAATGCTAATATTGTTTTAACAGATGTAGATGGAAAGGAAATATCAAAACAAGAACTTTCTACAGAAGATTTACAAAATGGTGGAAAAATAGAAAAAACATTTTCTACAATACCTCTAAGTCAGTATAAAATAAAAGTAGTTGCAACATATAATCAAACAGAAAATGACGAAAATGAAGTAGTAAATAGTATATTAGCTGAAAAAGAAATAGAAGCTACTGCAAAAGCAACTATTACACAATCAGAAAATGACAAAGAATATGTAGAAAAAGGTGAAAAACTTTCTATTACATATTATATAGAAACAGATAAGACAGAAACTATTAGTAAAATTCGTGTTAATAACACAGATTATATACCTTTAGTAGTTGCTGATGGACAATACCAAATCGAAGTAGAAGCTAGTAACAATAGTGGTATTTGTGAATTAATAGCAACAAAAATTATTTTTAGTGATGAGACAGTAGCAAATGTAAATAATACAATAAAAATAGATGTTTTAAAAGACCAACCTATCTTTGAAAATTTAATAGAACAAGATAATATAGAAGAAAATAAAACAACATTAAGCTTTAATATTAAAGATGATGATAATTCTTTTAAGACTGGAAAAGCAATATTCACTAGTAAAGAAGATAATACAAAACAAGAAAAAGATATCCAAATAGGTCAAAATAATATCGAATTTAATGTAGAAAATGGAAAAATATATACATTTGAAATCAAAGTAAATTATGATAGGGATAGTAACGAATTAGAAGAAAAACCAGAAGAAGATAATTTGTTTATAGATGAAATTTTAATTACAAAAGAAATACAAATATTAGCTGATTATGAATTTACATTTAACAATTTTGTGACATATAATAATGAAAACCAAACAAAATATTTTGAAAAACAAGAAAATATTATAGTAAAATTTGATAGTACAAATGCTAGTAAATTTGTACCAAAAAAAGCAATAATAGATGGACAAGAATATGAACTTACAAAAAATGAAACAACATATCAAACAAAATTAAATGGTCATGAAGAATCAGGAGTAAAAAACATTACTATTGAAAAAGTTATTTTAGATAATGGAAAAGAATTTGTTTTGACAGAAAATAATCAGATACAAATTGAAATATTAAAAGATAAACCAACAATTACAGGCTTTGGTTATAGTGAAGGTGAAGATGACATCATAACTGCTGTATTCCAATTAAATGATGCAGAACAAACAATTAAAAATGGAAATATAGTAATTTCAGATGAGCAAAATAACCCAATTAAAACACAAGAATTAAAAGAAGGAATGAATACAATCAGTTTTAAAAAGATAAATGGTAAAAATCATCCAATAAAAGTTACAGCAAGCTATGACCTAGATACAAATACATTAGAAAGTGGTAAAAATGAATATCAAAACGATATATTATTAAATGATGAAATTGATTTTACAGAGCGTGAAATTCAACTAAAAGACATTATGGATGTAAACTTGTATCATATATACTATGGATTTGCAATGGATGCAACTAATATAGATAGTAATAAAATAATCCAAAATCCAGAAAATTATGTAGCAAAAGTAAAAATGAAAAATATGCCAGATATGTATGCTACTATAAAATCTTGTAGAATAGAAAATAGAGTAGTTTTATTAGAGCTAAATGTAGAAAATACTGTTATCTACAAAGGTGATGAAAAACAAGCTAAAGTAGAAGTACCTTTTGGTAAAATGGGAACAGCAGGTTCATATGTAAATAATGAAAACTTTGAATCACTAATCAGAAGAATAAAAGAATATCCAGATGCAAACATTACCTTAACAAAAGACTATGATGCTTCTGAATACAAAGTAGATACAACAACATATTTGGGTGATGATATTGTATTTAGAGGAACAATTAATGGAAATGGACATACAATATACAACTTACAAAAACCATTATTCAACGAAATGCAAAGAGCAAGTGTTAGAAACCTTGTCATAGAAAATGCTTATTTATCAAGTATAACAGGAAGTGCTGCAAAAGGAGTTATTGCTAATTCAGCAGAAAGTTCAAGTGTTATCAGTAATGTACATATCAAAAATGCAACGATTGCTGCATATGGAAATAATGGATCATATTTTGGATATGGTTCTATCGCAGGAAGAATCAGTAGCAATACTAGAATTGAAAAATGTAGTAGTACTAACCTTAATATAATAGCAACAAAAGGAGATGAGGCAGGAAGAGTAGGAGGAATTGTAGGACAAATAGGCTATAATTCAACAATAGAAGACTGTTATGTAACAGGAAATATTTCAGGTTCTTCAGAAGTAGGAGGAATCGTTGGTGGTATGATAGATGGATTATACCAACCGAATACTATAAAACATTGTATTACAAAAGTAAATATTACTGGTACAAGTGGTGTAGGAGGAATTGCAGGAAATCCAAATGGTAGTGGAAGAATAAAGCTAGTACAAAATATTAGTTTATCAGATGGAAATAAAGGATTTAAAGTACATGGGAATGCAATTTCACTTGATCCAGATACATTTAACTATGAAATGACAGAGTCTAAATTAAGTGCTAATGCCCCAAATTCTAATGGATTGATTAAGGAAATATCTAAAGATGAGTTTAGTGGAGAATTCTGCAAAGAACAAGCAGGATTTAGTGATACAACTTGGAATCTAAATGACAAAAATTATAATGTGCTACCATCACTTAATAATGCAGATCCAAATAACAAGAAAGAAGTAACTGTTGATGGAAGTTATATTCCAGATTTAGAAAGAATCCAAAAAATGGATATTTATAATGAAAATAAAGAAACATTATATGCTAACCTTTATTACTTAATGCCATTCTTTGATTCAAGATATTTAGTAGTAGATGGAGCCAAAATTAGTGAAGACCATGTTTTAAATAAAAAAGCAATTAAAACTGTTTTACCATACAATAAAGATAATAAATGTATACTAGCTCTTACAGAAGAAAACTATAATACAATAGACCATATCAATATTGTATTTACAGATAATTCTAGTGAGACATATAAAGTAAGATTTAAAAACATGAAAGGACATGTAGCTTCATATAAAGTAGAAGGACTAGGAATTGAATACAATTTTAATAATTATATTGTAAGACAAGATGCACAAATTGTGAAAGAACTTGTTAATTATATTAAAAATTTAGAATATAACAGAGACTTAAAAGGATTAGGTAGTATCGCTTTAGGTGAACGTATTTATGCAGATTTCTTTAATGAAATAACAAGAAGTGAAGAAAATGCGACCCAATTTATTTTAAATTATTTTGCAAATGTTAGAGGATATAGTATAACATTTGATAATGATATTTTAAATCAATATATACAAGCTGATTTAACAGGTTATGGTGAAAAGCTAAAAGAAGCAATATATGCTTATAACTATTATTCACGTTTTTATGGTATAGAAGTTAATGGTATTAATATAGCTGATATGCTATTCTTTAAAGGGGAGTTATATCAAAAAAATGCAAATACTAAAAACTTAATACAAGAGTTCTTAAAAAGCAAATGGAAAGCTTCTCATGTTACCCAGATGTTCTTTAAAGAAACATTAGGACCATGTGTTAATAGTAATACAGTACAAGATTTCATAGAAAAAAATATTAGAATGTTCAGTAATAACCAAGACCCAAATGATTGGTTTACAGAGAACTTTAATGGTATTTTGGAAGAAGTACCAATTGTAGGAAAAGAAGACAGTATTGATTATAGAGCATGGACTCAACTTAAGAAACAAGAAAAATTCATTTTACCAGTATTAACATTACCAAAAAATTCAGGCTATATGATATCAGCACCAACTACATTTATAATAGGTTCTCAAAGAGTTTATGTAAGAGATCCCGAAAATGAAGCACAAGTTCAAAATTTACGAACATTAGCTAAGAATTTTGCTAATCAAATTGGTGTATTTTATACTACAGCATCAGGTTTTATAGAACCACAAAACAAACCAATAATCCAATTAATAAAGTTGTTGCAACAATTAATGAAGGAGCAAATGTTACATTTGAAAATTGTTATGAGAATGCTGATTCATTTGGTATAGCAAATAGTAATAAAGAAGGTATTCAAACTGTAACAAATTCTAAATTACTAACAAAGAATTTTTATACAAATGTATTACATTTAGATGAAAATATTTGGAATTTAGATAATATACAAGAAGTAGATATAACGAACCTAGATAGTCAAAATGTAGATAATAAAGTTGTTAGATTTATCACATTTGGATTAAGAAATAGTTAGTAATAATTTAATAATTTTTATACTGTTAACAAAATATTTTGTTAACAGTATTTTTTTCTTAGCATAAGAAAAATTGACATTTTTCTATATAATAATTTATTAATGTCAGTTTTTGTTCTTATATAGAAAAAAGTCATATAATTAAAACAAAAATAACGAAACTTAAAGAAAAAATCATTGACGTAATTTAAAAAACATGATATAATTTTAATGTTATTTATGTATTATTGTTTATAAAAAGAAAAGAGGGGAAATTAATTTATGAAAGTAAAAAAACTAATTACAGGAATGTTATTAATTGCAATTTTTATTACACAAATTAATATCATTCCATTTACCAATTTTGTATATGCACAAGACACAGAAAATGTAAACAATACAAAATTCCATTATCAACAATTAAATGATACAGCAAAGAAAATATATGATGGAATATATGAAATGTATGAGCAAGGAATTTTAAAAACAGGAACAGAAAGTTTTGACCTTGCTAAAGATAACAAATATGTAACTCAAGAACAACTTGAAGATTACATGAAAGGAAATAATGAATTAAAAGTAGCAATGAATGCAGCAAGATATGCATTTTATGCAGATTATCCAGAGGTATTTTATATTCAAATTCAAAAATTGAACCTAAGGGTAACAAAAGATGCACAAAATAGATATCATGCAAATATAGGTTCAGGAAGCTTAAAAAATTATTATGTAGAAGGATTTACAAGTAAAGAACAAGTTGAAGAAGAACTAATAGCATTTAATGATATAGTAAATAAAATCGCAGAAGAAGCAAAAAATGTTAAGGTAGAAGAAGGCAAAGAATTAGTAACAGAACAAATAAAATACATACAGAACAAAATCATAAACAATACATCTTACAGATTGGAAAGCGACTGTACAGAGGGAAATGAAGGTTTTTTAGGAACACCTTATGGAGCACTTGTAAAAAAACAAGCAGTCTGTGAAGGATATGCAAGAGCATTAAAAATAATTTTAGATAAAATAGGAATTAATAATATATTAGTACAAGGAACACATCAATCAGATGGAGCTGCTGCAGTTCCTCATATGTGGAATTATGTTCAAATAGAAAAACAAACAAATGCAAGAGCAATAGAAAAAGTTTGGTATGCTATAGATGCTACATTAGATGATCCTTTTTTACGTGATACTACTGTAGATACTACACTTCCAGAGTTTGGACCTGGAGATGATATACAAGAAGGATTTGAAAATACAAGATATTGTCTAGTTGGAACAGAAACTATGAATCAAGAACACATTGTAATAGAAACAGTAGAAGCTGCAGGAAATTATGTATTTAGATATCCAGAATTAAATGTAGAAGATTATGGTATTGATAATGTAACAAACATAAATGGACTACTAGTAAAATATAAACAAGATGGAACAGAAACTGAAGAATATAAAGCTGGTGACTTTTATATTAGTTATAATGAGAAAGGATATGCAGAAAATACAAAAGACAATAAATATATATTAATGAAATATCATGAATATAAACCAGGTGATGATAAATGGATTGAAGGTAATTGGGGATATATGAATCCTAACTTATATGCACCAGGAGCATTTAAAGATAATGGAAATCATATTTATATATCAGTTCCAAACTCAGAATATGTAGAATTTGCAGTAACAACATTAGCACCTTCAACTGATTCTTTAAAACAATATACTTATCAAGGTGATGGATCTGACTTTGTAGCACAATCTGGAAAACTATATAACCCAAGTGGAATATACAAATCAAAACCATATATAAAAACTCAAACACCAAAACCAACAGAATCACTTTCAGTAGGTCCAACTTATCATGTAGATGTTACTTATACTGATGACTTAGTTTTTGAAAACGGAGTAACAGAAGCAGGATATAGAATGGAATCATCAGGTACAACTGGAGCAGAAAAATCAGAAATAACAAATTTTAAATTTGATGGAAAGAATAGAATAACATTTGATTTAAAATTTAGTGAAATGTATGCTGATGATGGAGCAAATTATAGAATTTATGTTACAGGGTTAGTAGGAAAAAATAGTGGAAAAGCACCATTAGAAATAACATTTGGATCATATAATATTATAGCTTGTTCATTTAGTATGAATAAAGCAAAAAATTGGGAAGTATTTGCTAGACCAACTCTTCTTGAAAATGAAGACCTTTCATTGAATGGTTGGAAAACAAGTGATGGAAAAGCAGTATCAGATAAACTAAAAAGTAGAATAGCACTAGTAGCAACAAGAACAACTCAAGCAGAAAAAGAAACTATGAATGATTTAATAAAAGATGAGTTACCAAATCAAGAAATGGTTACAAGTGAGACTTATAATATTTCATTAAATGTATGTAAAAAATATGTTGTAAAAACAGGACATAGATTAAGATTGTCTCTTGGATTTCCAGCAGGATATGGCCCAGAAGATGCAGGAGTAACATTTAAAGCATATCACTTTATAAGAAATGATAAAGGAGAAGTAACAGGTGTTGAAGAAATTCCATGTGTTGTTACACAATATGGTTTAGTTGTTACATGTGATTCTTTTAGTCCATTTGCTATTGCGGTAGTTGAAAATGATGGAACACAAGTACCACAAGATAGAACAGTAATAGTATCAGATACAGAAGGTGGAATAATTACAGGGGCTAATAGAGAAGAAGGAAATATTATTACACTTAAAGAAAATGAATCTAAAACACTTAATATAAAAGCAGATGAAGGTTATGAAATAGAATCAATAACAGTTTGTGGTGAAGTAAAAGATATGGCTCAAGTTGAAAACAAAGAAGAAACATCAATTAATGTAAACTATGAAGATGTTAAAGATGGAAACTGTATCGTTGATGTTAAATTTGTTGCTAAAACAGTACTTCAAGAAGAAGAAAGTAAAGGAGAAGTTTTAGTAGAACCAGAAGTAACTCCAGCAACAGCTATAATACCAAATGAAAAAATGGCAAGCTTAAATAATACACTAACAATCAATAGTAATGTAGAAGAAACAGAAGGAATAGTTACATATCAATGGTATAAAGATGGAACAAAATTAGAAGGAAAAACTAATAAAGTTCTAACAATAGAAAATGTAAAAGAAACAGATGCAGGAGAATATGTATTAAAAGTTACTACAACATTAGGTACAGCAAGTGAAGAGACCACTAGTAATCCTTGTACTGTAACTGTTAGAGGATTTGTGACATCTATAACATCTACAGATGAAACAGTAGATATACAAAAAATAGAACCAGGTCAAGAATTTGAGTTAAACTTTAATATAGATACTTTTAAAAATATAGGAAAAGGATTAGTTTCTTTAACTGGTCAATTAGAATATGACTCTAATATTTTAGAAAAAATTAGTATTACAGAACAAAATGGTTGGGATTCAGACAAAAATTCATTTAATGAAGAAAACTTTAAATTTGTAATAGATAATGATGACTATGTAACAGAAGCAGGAGCAATGTTCAAAGTTAAATTTAGAGCAAAAGACACAATAACAGAAAATACAAAAACAACCGTAAAAATAAAAGGAGTTACAGCGAGTGGGGGATATGGAGTAATTATATCAAATGATTCAGAAATAGAACTTGGAATACAAATAAAGGAAGAAGAAACAGAAGAAATCAAATCTGAAAAGTATACTATAAATGAAGAAGACAAAGACATTTCAAGGATAGCACCAAATACAACAATTGCTAAATTCAAACAAAATGTAACAACAAAACAAACTTTAGTATTTACAGATAAAGATGGAAATATATTAAATGATGAAAGTATTCTTGGAACAGGTATGAAAGTAAAAGTTGGAAAGACTTTAGAATATACAATTATTGTAACAGGTGATATTGATGGAGATGCTCAAATAACAGTCAATGATCTTGCTCAAATAAAACTGCATTTAATTGAAAAAGAATCACTAAAAGGAATTAGTTTAAAAGCAGCAGATGTTGATGGAGATAACCAAATTACAATTAATGATTTAGCACAAATAAAATTAGTATTAGTTGATTTATTTGAAATAAAATAAAACGAGGAGAGATTATGAAAAGAATAGCCAAATTAAGTATAATAATGTTATTAGTGATATTTGCTTTAACTGTAACTGTATATGCAAAACCTAATTGTAGTATAAATATACAAACTAATCAAACAGAAATTAGTAAAGGAACAGAATTTACAGTAGATATAAATTTATCTGCTATACAATCTGAAAGAGGAATTATAGCACTTCAAGCAACACTAGAATATGAAAAGGATTGTTTGACACTATCAAAAATGGAAGGGCAAAATGGATGGGACACACCAATTAAGGATTTATCTTACAATGAATCAAATGGAAAACTTGTAATTGATAAAAAAGGATTGGCAAAAAGTGATGAAACAATACTTAAAATTACTTTTGTAGTTAACGAAACAAGTAAGAAAAATACTACAATATCTTTAAAAGATATTATTGTTGCTGATGGAACTGCACCAGCAACAATAGCAAATTCATCTACAAATATAACAATAAAAGAAGAAACAAAGCCAAACCCAGATGAAGGACAAAAACCAGATGAAGGGCAAAAACCTGACACAAAACCAAATCCTGATGAAGGACAAAAACCTGACACAAAACCAAATCCTGATGAAGGGCAAAAACCTAGCACAAAACCAAATCCAGATGAAGAACAAAAACCAGACACAGAACCAAATCCAGATGAAAATCAAATTTCAGATACAAATACAACAACTGGCGAAGATCAAATGCAAGATACAAATAAAACTATAGAAGATACTAACAATACAGAAAATATTGCAACAGGAAAATTACCACAAACAGGAAAAAATAGCAATAGTTTGAAAATGATTCTAATAATAATTTTACTATTAGTAATTGCTATAATAGGAGTATTTGTATATAAAAAGAGAAATAGAAGATCAAGATATTAAAAGAAACAATAAGAAGTTTTTTATAAAATAAAAGATATAATATAAACAAAAAAATCATAGATTTATAATAAAATCTATGATTTTTTGATTTTTAGTTAAAAATCTTTTCAATCCAATCAAAGTCATGACCAGATAAAGAAAGTATACAATTTCTTTTTCCAAATCCAACAACAGTTTCTGGACCAGAATGAAAATCACTACCACCACCAATTAAAAGATTTTTCTGCTTTGCAAATTTGTACAGATAATCTCTTTGTCCAAATGTATGAGAAGAGTGAAATACCTCTATTCCAGCAGTCTTAGTTGTTTCTAAAACATAATTTAAGAACGATAAAACTTCATCTTTATTCTCATAAATATATAAGCAAGGATGTGCAACAATTGTAACTCCACCACTATTAAGAGCCATATTGGCTACATCAGTTGCCATTGGCAAATTCTTAGTAGTATCAATGTAAAAATCACTACTAGGATGAATACAAAACTTTTTAAAAAACAATTTGGGCGAATCATATACAATTGGATGTGTTGAATCAAAAAAAACTTTATTTTCAGGATATTTCAACAAATCCTTGCACAAATATTCAGTAGCAAATATTCCTTTTGGTACTTGCAAATTTTCAGAATGTTTTAAATGATATTTATCACATTGCTTAATTAAAAATTGAAGTTGTTCATCTTGTGGAGCCATACCATAATGGTACTTATCAATAAAAGCTTGTACCTTTTCTGGATTAGGCCCATAGTAAATAAGCTCAATTGGAATGTATACTCCAGTTGCTTGGTCTAAAACCTTACAAGCGATTTCAGAGCCTACAAAAACCTTTAAATCACCTAACTCATCCTTGGCAATTGTTTTTAATTCATTTGAACATGCTAATATTTTATTGTGGTCTGTAATAACAATTCGTTTTAGCCGTGATTGCTTTGCTAATTCAATAATTTGTCTTAGAGTGAAAGAGCCATCTGAATATTTTGTGTGAATATGATGGTCATATTCTGTTTGATAACCTAAAGATAAAATCTCTTTTGAAGTGTTGATGTTTCGATTGAATAGCATAAAATCATCCTCCTGTTGTTTTAATGTACTTAGAAATGAATTATTCTATTTCTAATATTAATTAACATAAACTAGATAATATTATATAATAATTTTTCATTTATGTCAAATTAAGAGGATTTTTAATGTATTTAATTTATGATAAAATCACCTTGAAAGTTTATAAGCAAATATTTCACCC
>CAOKJC010000033.1 GCA_948468685.1 uncultured Clostridium sp.
ATTGATACATGTTTAAACGCACAAGACCAATATACAAAAATGATAGAATACTATTTAAAATAAATAAAAAAAGGACGTTGTTAAATTGAAAAGAGACTAAACAATTTTAACAACGTCTCGCTTGCTTCTGCTTGGTCTGGTTTACTTATATAACCCCAGCTTTAATCTTATCAACAATAACTCCACAAATAATGAACTCAACTCCAAAAATCAAACTCAATTTAAATAAAATGAAGCCGATGTTAAAAAGAATAGGAGTAGTAAAAGATAAACTATATGTAACAAGAACAATTAAAGCAATAATAGCAATAATAGAACAAAAAGATAAACCATTTTTCATAATAGTCTTTGTCAATTTATCTAAACTTTTAAAATTATTTATAATATTTTTAATCATATGTATCACCTATAAACAATAATAACATCAAAAAACACGAAAATCAATGGAAATGCTTGCAACTATTTACATAATGTGTTAAAATATAAACAGATATTGTAACTTAAAGTAGAGATTTGATTAAATTTTTAAGGAGAAAACAACATGAAAAAAGAGATTCAAAGCAAGACAGGAGTTTTACGGTTAGGAAATGGAGTTTCTATTCCTTGTGATGCTACTATAAACACAGATTCAACGTTCAACCAGAAATTGGTGGCAACGATCGGCGAAAAAATGTACCATTTGCAGCTGGATTTTGATTTCTATTCTGAGCCAATCAGAATGATTGTTAACGAATCAATGATTGAAGAAGTGAAAATCTGTGGAATTAGTTATGCAACTGGCTGTGGAATGTGTCTGAATGGAATTACAGTAGATGGAGAGAAGAGAGGTAGTATTCAGGAGCTTTTCTTTACAAGCTATGAAGAAGCAGCAAAAGCTGTAAGAGACATACAGGAGTATTATTCAAGCAATGAGCCCAGTATGGATTGGATTGATGACTATATGAAAGCTGTCGCAGTCAATTACAGGTATATACTTCAGTTTCCGGTAAAGCCACAAGATCCTATATTTGTAGGAGATGAGTATTATGTAGCAAATAGGGTGGTAGCATTCATATATCCTGATTATGCCGAAGTAGGATATCAAGGACATGATGATAATACCTATGAAGACGGAAGAGAAGTACATACACAGCATGAGTATTCAGGAGTAAAAAATCAATACGAAATCGTAAGATTGTTGGAAAAGAAAGAACAGCAAAAAGAAATAATTGATATCTAAAGCAATGGCGGGTGGAATTTCCACTCGCTTTTGCTTTAGTAAATTTGTATCATAGAAAGTTCTAAAAAATTACTATAATAAATAACAAAAAACCTGCAAGTACTCTTACAGATTTCTAAATAAAAACTATGCATAATTTTCATTTTTGGCTTAAGCAATAGCTGCATTTAATTTTTTTGATAAACTAGATTTTTTTCTAGCAGCAGTGTTTTTAACAATAACACCTTTTGTACAAGCTTGATCAATTTTTTTAGTAGCTTCTGAGAATAAAGTTTTAGCTTCTTCTACGTTTCCAGCTTCTATTGCTTGTTCGAATTTTTTAACAGCTGTTTTATATGCTGATTTAATCATATTATTTCTTAAAGTTTTCTTTTCAATAACTTGAACTCTTTTTTTGGCTGATTTTATATTTGGCATGTTTGCACCTCCTCTTAGTCTAAATTATAATATAACGTAAATTATTCTATCATATATTTCTAATTTTTGCAAGTGGTTTACGAAAATTGGCATGAAAAATCTAAATATTTCTTTTTTTATCTGTTTCAGTGTTTTTAGGAATTATAATATTTTTACGATTTTTGTCTTTGCATTTTGGCTTTCCACCTTCATTTAAATGGTCATATACACGTGAAATGTCTAAATTTGAGCCATCACCATTAATAATTTCTAACTCTTTTTTATCTTCACTCATATATTGTACCTCCAATTTTTTTCTAAAATGATATTATCATAATATGCTAAATTTAGCAAGAAAAAATTACAAAATAGAAAACGAATTTTTGTTCTTGATATTGATTTTTTGAAAGTACTGTGTTATACTGTTTAACATAGAAAATGAGAATAACCAAAACAAAGGGTGAAATAAATGGAAATAGAAAAAATAAAATCAATAATAGAAGCGATATTATTTGCAGCAGGAAGGCAAGTAAATATAAAAGAACTAATGATTTCATTAGAGCTACCAAAAGATGACTTAGAAAATATAATTGTATCTATGCAAGAAGAATATAAAAAACAAAATAGAGGAATAGAAATTATAAAAGTAGATGAAAGTTATCAATTATGCACAAAAAAAGAACTATATGAATATATATATCCAATATTAGATAAAAGGTCAAAACCAAACTTATCAAATGCAGCGTTAGAAACACTTTCAATAATTGCATACAATCCTAAAATAACAAGGGCAGAAATAGAAGCAATAAGAGGAGTAAATGTAGATGCATGTATATATAAATTATTGGAATATGGATTAATACAAGAAGCAGGAAAGGCAGATTTACCAGGAAAGCCAATGACATATATAACAACAAATGAATTCTTGAAAATGTTTGGATATACATCTTTAAACGATTTACCAGAGCTTCCAAGATATAAATTAGATGAAAATCAACAAATTGTAATTGATGATTTAATTGAAAGTGAAAATATAGAGGAAAATTCTAAAAGCAAAGAAGAAATAGAAGAAAATCTAGAGGCTCCAGAACCCGAAAGGGAAGAAGAAAACAATAGTAATAGTGAAAATAAAATATAAATATAAAATCTAATTATTAAACAACAATTTATAAAAGGAGACTGTAAATAGCAAAATTTAACAGTCACAATAATAAGAAAGAAGGAATAGAAATGAAATTATCAAAAACAGGAATGGGTACAACAAAATTAAACAATATAGATGAAATGTATCCAGGACAAAGCATATTATTACAAACAGGACAATTAGTACAATATGGAGCAGGATTATTTGCATATAACACAATACCATTATTAGTAAGAAGAAATATAGAAAAAATAATAACAGAAACATTAAATAAATATGACTGTATAGAATGTTTATTACCAACATTACAACCAGACACAATATGGAAAAATTCAGGAAGATATGAACACTATGTAAATGATGGAACAATGCTTATAACAGAATCAAATAAAGGAACATTCTGTTTAGCACCAACAGGTGAAGAAGCAATGCTAGAATTTGCAAGAGAGAAATTGAAATCATATAAAAACTTACCAGTAACATATTATCAAATAGGAGAAAAATACAGAAACGAAATAAGAACAAGAGGATATTTATTAAGAGGAAAAGCATTTCCAATGATGGATGCATATAGTTTTGATGTTGATGAAGAAGCAATGGCTAAATCTTATGAAAATGTTAGAAAAGCATATTTAGAAATATTCGAAAAAATAGGATTATCTGTTATACCAATAGTTGCTGATAATGGAGCTATGGGAGGTAAAAAATCAGAAGAATTTATGATGATTTCTGAACAAGGTGAAGATAAAATACTTTATGATGAAAAAACAGGTATTGGACTAAATACAGAAATTTTAGAAAGAGAAGACTATAAAGAATATTTAAAAAACGAATATGGAATAGAAGATATATCAAACTTTAAAGAAATAAGGACAATGGAACTTGGACATATATTCCAATTAGGAACAAGATATTCAGAAATGATGAATGGAAAATTTACAAATCAAGATGGAAAAGAAGCATTATATTATATGGGATGTTATGGAATAGGAGTAAGTAGAACAGTTGCAGCATTATATGAAAAATGTGTGATTAATGATGCAAAATGGGGACCATGCGGTTTTGTACTTCCAGAATCTGTTGCTCCATATATAGTTCAAATAGTTCCTAAAATGGATAATGAAGAAAAAGTAAATTTAGCAAATGAATTATACAAAGAATTAAATGACAAAAATATAGGAGCTATATTAGACGATAGAGAAAATCTTACAATAGGTGCTAAAATAAAAGATTGCAAAGTACTTGGAACACCATATTTAGTAGTATTAGGAGATAAACAAGAAGGGGATATGGTAGAACTTGAAAATATGGCAACTGGAGAAACAGAAGTTATTACTATTAATGAATTAATAAAAAGATTTGAAAAATAAAAAAAACGGAATGGTAACACTCCTCTCTTTCTGCCCTCTTTATTGTATGAGGACAATAAACGCAATTGTCTATAACTAATTATATTGTAACAGATTTATAAGAAAAAGTCAATGTCTCATTTGGGACATTGACTTTTTGGAACATATCTAAAATTCACAATTTTTTGGTGTTCTAGGGAAAGGTATAACATCACGAATATTTTGCATACCAGTCAAATACATAATAGCTCTTTCAAACCCTAGACCAAAACCAGAGTGAACACAACTACCATATTTTCTTAAATCTAGATACCAATCATAATTTTCGATAGGCATATCTAATTCTTTCATTCTATTTAATAATTTATTATAATCTTCTTCTCTTTGACTACCACCAATAATCTCTCCAATACCAGGAGCCAATAAATCAGCAGCAGCAACTGTTTTACCATCTGGATTTTGCTTCATATAAAATGCCTTTATATCAGCTGGATAATCTGTAACGAAAACAGGTTTTTTAAATATTTGCTCACATAAATATCTTTCATGTTCTGTTTGCAAATCAATTCCCCAGCTTACTTTATATTCAAACTCATCATTATGTTTTTCTAATTCTGCAACTGCATCAGTATAAGAAATTCTAGCAAAATCAGAATTAATAACATTATCTAATCTATTTAATAAAGTATTATCAATAAAATTATTAAAGAATTCCATTTCTTCAGGACAATTATCTAAAACATATTTGAAAATGTATTTAATCATATCTTCAGCTAAATCCATATCATCATTTAAATCAGCAAAACATATTTCAGGCTCTACCATCCAAAATTCAGCGGCATGTTTTACAGTATTTGAGTTTTCAGCTCTAAATGTAGGACCAAATGTATAAATATTTCTAAAAGCTTCTGCAAAAGTTTCACCATTTAATTGACCACTTACAGTCAAATGAGCAGACTTACCAAAGAAATCTTTTGAAAAATCAATTTTGCCATCTTCAGTTTTTGGAATATTTAATAAGTCAAATGAATTGACATTAAACATTTCACCAGCACCCTCAGCATCACTTCCTGTAATTAATGGTGTATTTACATATACAAATCCTCTTTCTTGGAAGAACTTATGAATAGCATAAGCTAAAGTACTTCTAACTCTAAAAACAGCATTAAAAGTATTTGCTCTTGGACGAAGATGTGCAATAGTTCTTAAATATTCAAAAGAGTGCTTTTTCTTTTGAAGTGGATATGTACTATCAGATAAACTTTCTACTTCAACTTTTGAAGCTTGAATTTCAAAAGGTTGTTTTGCATTTTCTGTAAGTACTAAAGTTCCAACAACTTTAATTGAAGAACTAATAGTAAGTTTGCAAACTTCACTAAAATTTGCTAATTTATCACTAAAAACAATTTGAACATTCTTAAAAAATGAACCATCATTTAATTCTATAAAACCAAAGTTTTTTGAATCTCTAAGTGTTCTAACCCATCCATTTAAAGTTATTTCTTTTCCTACAAAATTACTTGTATTTCTGTATAATTCTTTTATAACTAATTTTTCCATTTTGTACCTCCGTTCATATTATGTGAAAATTATACACCAATATACATAGAAATTCAAGCTTTATGAACATATTTAATAATAAGGGTATGTGTTATTTGGTCTAGAACCATAAATTCCAGTAGTAGAAATAGTAATAAACTTAATAGAATAAATATCACAATAAACTAAACTATCATTCTCAAAAGAACGCAATAAAATATAACTTGCACCAACATCTTGTAATATACCGATTCTATCAACTAAATTATTAGTACCAATCAAAAATTCCACTCTCATCAATTTACCAATTTGCTCCCTCAAAAATGCAGGAGTGTAAATAGGATTTGTCAAAATCTCTGGAGAATTTTGATTAATATCAACTTGCCTTGTTTCTCTTTTGTTAGAAATTTCTTCTGAAATTGCCATAATTTCCTTCCTTTCGTTTCACTTATCATAAAATATAAAAATTACAGTATTATATTTTACAAATTATGTTTGGGAATACTTACTAGTTGGTCTATAAAAACAATGCTCACCAAGCCTTGTATGAAAAGTTCCAGAACCATTACTTGGAAATGTTGGACTACAATTTGGTCTAAATGGATTTAAGTACCATAAGCAATTTCCTATTTCGTTTAATCTGTTTCCTGCCAAAGCCCAGTCTGCAATATAGTAATGTAATTCTGTTGGATTCATGTTATAAATATTTTGTGGATTATATTGATTTCTTATTGTTTCTCTTGCACAATCAAATTGGCCTTCTTGAAAAATTATATTTCGAATATTCCCACCTTGTGAAATTCTTGCATATTCTCCCTCTACACTATTGACTCTATTCATTGTAACTGAAGCAACTGCACCCCTAGTTTGATGACGAACAATTTAACCAAAAATGTAAAACAGTTGGAAATAGTGAGAAAGAGTGAAGTTATAGATGGTAAAACTATTTAAGAAATGTTTAAAAAAATTAAACAAAAGGATATTTTGAAAGAACCAATTAAAGTAAATATTGAAAAAAATAACAAAACAGAATTATCTAAAATAGAAATAAACGATTATATAGATCAATTTATTTATTATAGAAAGTTAAGAGGATATACACAAGATGATGTAGGAAAAGTAATAGGAGTTTCAGGTAAATATTATTATAAATATGAAAATAGAATTCATCAATTGAACGATTTTAATAAAATCAGAAAAATTGCTGATTTTTTAGAAATACAAGAAGAATTAAAAAAAGTTGCCAAATGATTATTATATTAATAGCGTCAAGTGGAAAGCAAAATAATATCTTTTTAATTGAAAATTATCAATTTTTATGATAATATTCTTATAATGTTAATTGTAAACAAAAGTAATTATAAGAGTTTAGTAAATAATAAGATTTATCCAAATTATTAGGTGAAATTTTTAAACTTATCTATTAAACTATATAATAGAAAATTAAAGAATTACAAATTTTTTTAAAAATTTGTAACTAATTGCATAAAATTTGACACTAATATATAGGAGAGTAAAAAATAATGGAAAATATGGATAAAATTTACATGGAGTATGCTAGTTTAATTAAAAAGTATATATTTAGCATTACAAAAGACATAAATTTAGCTGAAGATATTATGCAAGAAACCTTTGTAGTGGCAATAAACCAGATAGAGAAATTTCGTGGAGATTGTGAAATTTCAGTTTGGCTTTGTTCTATTGCAAAAAGAATTGTATACAAAAAGTTAAAAGAAAACAATTTAAAGAGTTTTATATCTATTGATGACTTAAATGTTATAGATAGTAAAATATTAGAAGATGATTATATTAGCTATGATAATAAATTGAAGTTATTTGAAGCTCTTCAAAAATTAGATGTACCTACTAGAGAAGTAATATATTTAAGACTCACAGGGGATTTAACTTTTAAAGAAATAGGAAAGATATTAAATAAGACAGAGAGTTGGGCAAAAGTTACTTTTTTTAGAGGAAAACAAAAATTAAGAAAGGAGATAATGATATGAAACAAGTGGATTGTGATATTATTAAAGATTTATTGCCAAGTTATATTGATAAAACTGCAAGTAATTCAACTAATGAACTTGTAGAAGAACATTTAAAAAATTGCGAAGATTGTACTTCAATATTAGAGAATATGAATAGTGTTGTAGATGAAAGTAAGGGAGCAAATATTCAAGAAGAACAAATAGATTATTTGAAAGGATTTAAGAAAAATAAGTTAAAAGTAATCATTGAAACAATACTTATTTTTATAATTATAGCTATTATATTATTTGATTTATGGTGTTATATTACTGTATATGCTAAATTTTTTGTGGATATAAATAATATTAATATTACATATGTGGCAGATGAAAATTCTTCAACATTATTATATGATGTATCTAATAAGGACTTTGTTTTATTACTTGAATATGAGCATTTAGAAAATAATATTATAGTTGTTAAAGTAGCAGGAAGATATAATTTTGGAAATGGTTCTAGAACTTATATTTATGTTGAATTAGATAAAAATACAGAACATGTATATTTTGAAGATAAAAAAGGAAATTCAAAAGAAATATGGGATAAAAACAAAGGTGTTTTAACAGAAAAAGGAAAATCAGCAATGCTATAAAGTTAATAATTGCAAAAAATAAATATATTATAACAACAAAAAATGATGCGAAAAATCGCATCATTTTTTGGAAGTTAGTTTGCCTAGTTGATTTACAGTTTTATTGCATTTTAAATAGTTAATTACTCCATACTTTGAGCTGGTAAGCTGCACCAGTACTAAAAGAATCAAGAGTTACTGTTACATCACTTTTTTGAGTTATCGGATCTTGAGATACCCATGTACCAGGAGCATCTGTAAGTGTGGTATTTAGAAAATCTGATGTGATTAAGCTCCCTTTTAATTTTATTCTTACACGAATATGACATGTTCCTTTAACAAAAAGTTGAATATGAAGTGTTTCAGTTCTTACCATAGAAAAACTTTCGTTATATTTAGACTGAGTAGTCATGTTACTTCCAGAGGTATTAATGTAGTAATAATCATCCAAAGGCATTATATCACCATTAGGATTAATATTAACTGCAAAAATACCATCTTCTGAGATAGAACTTTCATCAACATCAAACTCTACGATTATATCTTCAGGAGAAGGACTTTCATCCAGCTCTACAGCCGAAACGGCAATGCCATAAGACATAACCATTGTTACAGCCAAAACAAGTGCCAAAAACCGCTTATACATTCTCTTCATCTTCATCATAGTGATACCTCCTTAGGTTGTGTTGTGTTTGTATAGGCAACTTCACTTCTTTTTATTACAAAGATGTTATAATAAAAACAACATCATTGCAATTATATTACTTTTAGTACACTGTATTTAACGAACTATTTAATGATATAACATAAATAAATACTTGTATCAATAGTTTTTTTGAATTTTTTACAAGATTTTACATTTTGATATTTGTATGACTTTTAGTTATATAAAACAAGTATGAATTGTATATAAACAAGCAAGATATGTTAAATTAAGAAATGCTTAATAATAGAACTTTTTATAGAAACTTTATATAGATTATGCTGTAATAAGAACTATAAAAATTATATAATCTTGTAATTAAAACATTAAAGATAACATGAAACATAGTAAGGAGAAGTAAAAAATGAACTTATTTAATGAATTTACTACAAGCAAAAGAAATTATTAGAAGATATTGGAATAGAATTTGAAGATAGAGAATATACAAATGATGAATTAAGAAAATATGAGATTGACATTGAAGAATATATTATGAGTCATAGTATAAAAAATAATGATATTAGTAGATTAAGTAATCAATATGAAAGTATTTTATTATAATCATATTGTGTAATAAAGAAAATCGAACATAAAAGTTCCGAAGAAGTATATCGATTTATAGTACAAATAGAACTTCTAATACTAGACTTTATTTTTTCACTTGAGCAATTTGAAAAAAATAGTATCAGATGAAAAATTATATAATATTATAAGAGCATTGTCTTTAAATGAAAAGATAGTGCTATTTTCTTTGTATAAAGAAAATAAAAATATAAATCAGATTGCTATTGAACTAGAAATGAATAGAACAACTATATGGAGGATAAAAAAATAAAGCATTAGATAAAATTATGAAAAAATTATTAGGAGGAAGTAAAAATGTTTAATGATTTTTATTTGAGTGATAATGAAGTGATAAAGATATTAAATGACTATAATCCATTAATATTAAAGGAAAGCATCTTGAAACATGGAATTGATGAAGACTTAATGCAAGAAATAAAAATAGAAATATATAAGAGTTTAACTAAAAATAGAAAAAAATAAAAAAATTTTTAAATTTGCAACATCGACTAAAAAATTTGGACTTCTATTAGTAAATAAAGAAAAGGATGTACAAAATAATAAGAAAAGTAAGAGTTATATATTAAGAAAAGATATAACAGCAGGTGCAGATGTACCTAAAAAAATAAAATGGTGATATTAAAAAGGAGAGTATCATATTTTTTAATTAGAGGATTGATAAATGGAAATAAAAATAAATTTTTCAGAAAATAGTGATACTGCTATTAATAATTTGGCATTTGTAAGAGCTTTAATGATAAATAAAAGAATAGAAAATCTTAGTATTAGTTATGAAGAAAAAGAAAAAATTAAAAAAGAAGTTTTGGAGTATCTTAAAATAACCTAAAAAATAAAATTAAGAGCTATATCAAAATAAAATAGGAGAGAATGAATGAAAAAGAAAATAAGAATAGCTATATACTCACGAAAATCGAAATATTCTGATAAAGGTAATTCTTGTCAAAACCAAATAGATTTAGCAATGAAATATGTAGAAAGTCATTATCCAGCTAATGAATACGATGTAGAGATTGTAATATATGAAGATGAAGGTTTTTCAGGAGGAAATATAGATAGACCAGAATTTCAAAAAATGTTGAAAGAAGAATATGAGAATCCTTTTAATGTACTAATTTGTTATAGATTAGATAGAATAAGCAGAAATATTGCTGATTTTTCAAATCTTATGAGTGAAATAACAAAGTTACATACAGATTTCGTATCAATAAAAGAACAATTCGATACACGTACTCCAATGGGACGAGCAATGATGTTTATTGCATCTGTGTTTGCTCAATTAGAAAGAGAAGTTATTGCTGAAAGAATTAGAGACAATATGATAGAATTAGCTAGAACAGGAAGATGGTTAGGAGGAGAAACACCTACTGGATTTGATTCGGAAAGATATGAATTAGTAAGTGTTTATAAACAGAACAATGACAATACTTTAGAAAAGAAAAGAAAAAAGGCATGTAAGTTAATTGAAAATAAAGAAGAAAGAAAAACGATTGAAATAATATTCAAAAAATATTGGGATATAAAATCTTTGAAAGGATTAGAAACATATTTAATACAACATAATATTGTATCAAGACATGGAGTATATTTTTCATGTAGTAGATTAAGAACAATTTTAACAAGCTTAACTTATGCTACATATGATTTAGATATTATAGACTATTTGGAATCGAAAGGAATTACAATTTTTGTAGATGATGAAAGAAAAAATATTTATGGAAAGTATGGATTAATTACTTATAACAAACAAGATGGGAATAGAAATAATAATGATGTATCAGAATGGATTATCTCAGTAGGATTACATCCAGGATATATAAAAGGAATTGACTGGATAAGAACACAAGAATTAATAAAGAAAAATTCAGAAAAAAGATATCGTGCTAAATCTAAAAATGAAGCATTATTTTCTGGAATTTTGAAGTGTAGTGAATGTGGCTCTTATATGAGACCAAAAGCGACAGGAAATCATCCTAAAGATAGCACGCAGAGAAGATATTATTACACTTGTGAACTAAAAGAAAGAAGTAGAGGAGCAAAATGTAAAGGTTCTAATATAACAGGTTTAACAATGGATGCAGTAGTTATTGAAAAAATAAAAGAAATATTTGTTCCGAATTCAAAAATATATGAAGAGTTAAAAAAGATATCAATATCTAAAGAAAAAGATAATTCAAAAGAAGAATTACAAGGATTATATAAAACTTTAAATAAAAATAATGAAGAAATGAAAAAAATAATAGAAAAATTAAAGTATATTGATGTAGATGTTATTGAATATGTTAATGAAAAATTAAGAAAAATAAAAAAAGAAAATGAAGAAATACAAGACAAAATTAAAATGATAGAAAAATGTAATATAGAACAAAAAAGTTCAAGAAAATTAGAAAGCGAAGGAGCTAAATTAGTTTTAGATATCATTCAAAATTGTTTTGATTCATTTGATGATTTAGATATTAAATTTAAGAAGGATATTTTAAGGATCTTAATTCAAGACATAAAAGGAAATGGTGATAAGATTGAAATAAATATGTTAAATACAAATATAGAAGAAAATACAAAGAAATTGTTTTCCAATATAAAAATAGAAAACAACTTAAAAAAAAGTAATGTCGTCAACAGAAGATGAGAGTAACAGCCTTCATTCCGTTATCACCTTCTCCGACCAGCTTCACATTGTACAATTCTTGCAAGTAATTCTCTCTCAGAATATGCCATATTAATCACCTCTTTTTATTATATGAAGTTAAGAAAATATAAGTTTCGTTTTTTAAAAATAATATATATCTTTCTTCTACAATCAATTTTGTATTTATAGTTACAATTCACAGCCGAAAAGTTATTATAAAAATGCTTAATATATAATATTTAAAATTTGCGTTTTCCAAGGCTTTTAAGACACAGAAACTTCATATGTTAGATACACACTATAATATATTAATGTGAATAACAACTCAAGGTCAAACTCAATTTGAAATATTATATATTAAGCATTTTCAAGTAAAATAAAAAGATAGTCGTGAATTGTAACTATTTATATAAAAAACGAAACTCAAGTTAAGAAAATAATTGACAAAAATAATTAGTTTGATATAATTAAGAAAAAATTAGGAGGGATACAAATGATAGTTGCAATAGATGGACCAGCAGGTAGTGGTAAAGGTACAGTTACAAAGAAAATAGAGAAAGAATTAGGATTTTTAAATTTAGATACAGGAGCAACATATAGATGTGTAGCATTAGAAGCGTTAAGAAGAGGATTAACCTTACAAGATGAAGAACAAATAATAGAAGTTGCTAATCAAATAGATATAAAAATAAATAATATAGGGGACAAAGATATAGTATTATTAAATGATGAAGATGTAAGTGAAAAAATAAGAACAAAAGAAGTAACTGCAATTGTATCTCAAGTTTCATCTATAATACCAGTAAGAGAAAAAATGGTAGAAGTTCAAAGAAAGTTAGCAGTAGGCAAAGATGTAATTGTTGAAGGTAGGGATATTGGAACTGTTGTATTTCCGAATGCTGAAGTGAAAATTTATTTAGATGCAAGTGAAGAGGTAAGGGCCAAAAGAAGATATGAAGAAAATCTGCAAAAAGGTATAAATACTACATATGAAGAAGTTTTAGAAAATGTAAAGATGAGAGATTATAATGATATGCATAAAAAAGTTGGGGCTTTGAAAAAAGCTAAGGATTCAACTGTTATTGATTCTACTTATTTAACAATAGATGAAGTTGTTGATAAAATTAAAAGTATAATATATGGGAAAAATTAATAGAGTTATTCAATAAAGCATTGATACAAGCTAAGTATTAATGCTTTTTATATATAGAATTCACTTTTTACGTAAAGAAAACATAAAATATAGCAAAAACGTAAAGGGAGGAAGAAAAATGTCTAGTTACATAATAGAAGGAGGAAAAAAACTAGAAGGAACAGTAAAAATATCAGGCTCGAAAAACTCATCATTGCCAATAATAGCAGCCACAATATTAAATGCAGGAAAAACAACATTATACAATGTTCCAAACATACAAGACACACAAATGATGTTTAAAATATTAGAAACATTAGGAGCAAAAGTAGAAAAAAAGAACGGAAAAATAAAAATAGACACATCAAAAATAAAAAAATATGAAATACCAGAAGACTTAATGCATAAAATGCGTTCATCAGTAGTATTAGCGGGAGCATTATTAGCAAGACACAAAAAAGCAATATTTTCATATCCAGGAGGATGTGATATAGGAGCGAGACCAATAGACTTACATTTAAAAGCATTTGAAAAATTAGGAATAAATGTAAATCAAAATCATGGAATTATTGAATGTAGTGCAGAAAAAATAAAAGGAGAAAAAATACATTTAGACTTTCCAAGTGTAGGAGCAACAGAAAATGCAATACTAGCAAGCATATTAGCAGAAGGAACAACAATAATTACAAATGCCGCAAGAGAACCAGAAATAGTAGATTTACAAAACTTCTTAAATAAAATGGGAGCAAAAGTAATTGGAGCAGGAACAGATGAAATACAAATAGAAGGAGTAAAAAATCTAAAAGATGTAAGTTACAATATAATGCCAGATAGAATAGAAGCAGGTTCATTCTTATGCTTTGTAGCAGCAACTAAAGGAAATGCAATATTAGAGAATGTAAATTATACACATATAACACCAATAATAAATAAATTAGAAGAAGCAGAGTGTAAAATAGAAACAGAAAAAAATACAATAAAAATAGTAGCACCCAAAAGACTAAAAGCAATAGATATAAAAACAATGCCATATCCAGGATTTCCAACAGATATGCAATCAGTATTTGCATCAATGTTAACAATAGCAAAAGGAACATCGATAATAGTAGAAAACATATTTGAAAACAGATATAAATATACACAAGAATTAAACAAAATGGAAGCAAAGATTACAGTGGAAGGGAAAAGTGCAGTTATTAGAGGAACAAGAAGACTATTTGGCGCAAATGTGCATTCAACAGATTTAAGAGGTGGAGCATCCTTGGTTTTAGCAGGATTAGTAGCTAAAGGAGTTACAAGAGTAGATAACATTGAATATATTTTAAGAGGATATGAAAATTTGGATGAAAAATTAACGAAATTAGGTGCAAATATTAAAATAGAAAAATAACAGAATATTGTATAAAAAGTGCACAGTTAAAAGTGTGCACTTTATTGTTGTATAGGAAAAATCGAATTTTTCCTATACAACAAAATCGTTCTACA
>CAOKJC010000034.1 GCA_948468685.1 uncultured Clostridium sp.
TCTCTAACTTTGTTATTACAATTCACAGCCAGTTTATATTTGCTTAATAATAATTTTTGTGGCTGTGAATTGTAACATTTTATTATTAATTGTTATATAACAGACTTTTCTTTTTCATTAACTGTTGAGTATTTTAATGGAATTTTATAGAAATCCTCATATATCTTTTTCCAAACTCTTGAGTTTTCTTCTAACATATTATTTGTATTTTCTTTTTCTGTTAATTTTTCATCTGGATAAATTGGTTCTTCAATATTTATTATATATTCTTGAACTGGGAATCCATCTTCTCCAATTATATTGCTGTCTTCCATAGTAATAAATATTGGAATAACTGGTACATTGTTTCTAGCTGCTAATTTGAAAGCTCCATTTTTTAGTGGCTTTGGTTTTCTATAATTCCACCACATACTTTGTTCAGGATAAATTAATATGAAATCTCCTCTTTTTAAAATTGTATCCACTGCTTTCATAAATTCTACCATTTTTCTATTACTAGAACTTAAAGGCAATGTATTAGCATTTCTAAATAAAAATCCATAAAATCCTGGAAAATTCGTGTAATTCCCTTCCCTTATTACTTTATAAAGTTTTTTTGTTTTTGCTTGTCCTGATGTTCTAAATACTTCTTCAATAGAAAAAGAATCAAATGGATTAAAGTGATTACATGTTATCATTGCTCCTGTTTTTACTTTTTGTAAATTTTCTATTCCATTTATTTGTTTTATTATTAATTTGTTTTCTTTGATTATGTCATTTAAAAATTTTTCTCCTATTTTGTTTGCAACTATATTTTTCAATTTACTATAACTTTTTTTCTTTAAATAATCAACATTATCTGGTGTTAATGGAATAGTTGGAGGATCATTTTCTGCATCTATATCAAATTTTCCTTCTCTTTCTAAATTTTGTATTTTTTCTAATATTTCTAATCTATCTTTAGATTTTTCTGTACTTTCCCCTATTTTATCTGTTACACCTCTATATCTTCTGTCATCACCTACACAACTATTTTCCTTTATTGCAAGATTTGCCAATTCTTTCTCTGCTTCTCTATCTTTAAATTTTTGGTCTTCAGTATAACTTTCTCTTACTTTTAAGATTTCATCATAAAATTCTGTTTTCTTAGCATATTCCCAAAAATATTCATTATATGTAACATCTTCAAAATGCCATGGCTTATATGCAAAATTATAATGTATTATCTTAATATCTTCTGGCTTTGTTTCTTCATTTACATATGGCATAACGTCCCAATCATGACTAATTAGTGTAACTCTTCCTTTGCATAATCTATTTAAATAGTCTTGGTCTTGTGCAACTGAAAATTTTACTTTTTCTAATAAATATAAGAATTTTTCTTGGAACTTGAATTTTCTTAGTTCATCTAAATTCATTAATAATACACCAGCATTAAAATAGTGTTGATATTTTGCAACTCCAACTACTAATTCTGCATAATCTTGGAATACTTTATTAGTTTGAATTATATCATCTGGTGCTGCCGCAACTAAATTTGTTCCCATATCTGTATTATATAATTCTGATACATCTCCTAATATTATAATATCACTATCTAAATATAGTACTTTATCATATTGTTGATATAATTCTGTTAAGAATAATCTAAAATATGTTGTATTTGTGTAATAATCACGTGTATATAGCTTATCTTTAACTTTCTCTATATAATAATTTAAATTTACAAATTCTATACTTACATTTTGATTTTCATATTTCTTTATTTGTTCCATATGATCTTTTTGTACATTTGTATGTAAGACTTTTATTAAATATTTATAATCTTTACTCGCATTTTCTATTAATGATTGAATAGCGACCGCTAAAAATGGTGTGTATCCATCATCAATCGCAAAAAATATTGGTATTTCTTTTAAATTTTCGCTCATTTCTTTTCCCCTTTTTAATTACTAATTAATTTTTAAACTATATTCTATTTTGTTAAAACTTGTTCATCACATTTTTCTGCAATTTTAGATATTTTATCTTCATATTGTTTTTTTAATTTTATATACTCTTCTAAATCTTCATCAAATGCATGACATTTTAAAACACTGTGTATTTCTTCAATTTGCCATTGTTTAAAGTTTTCTATGCGTGGATATGGCAAAAGTAAAAGTCTTTTACAAAAATGGCAAATTACAGTATCTTTTTTATTAAATCTTGCTTGCTCATTATATATTCTTGGTAATAATAATTTTTTTGTTGTAGAATGATATATTGCATCTTGGTCTGCAAATAACATTTTTTTGTTTTTTATTAAATCTCTTGCTTTTTCTAGTAATTTAGTTTCTTTGATTTTCTTCATATTTAGTAATAACATTCCTGCATTTATATAATCAGTATATAACAACCAAGAACCATACTTTTCTTTTACTGCTGCATATTCATATTCTGATATATCTGTATTATACAATTTTGATATATCATCATTTGCCATCATATCAATATCAAGATATAATATTTTTTCTGGAATCTCTGGTATTAAATCTGCTAATAATCTTAATAATGTATATGGTGTACAATATGCATTTTCGTTTTTACAGTATCCAAATTCTTTTTCATAAATATCTGTTACATCTATTTTTTTTACACTATTTTCTTGATTTTTAGATTTTACAACTTCATTTAAAAACTCTATTTGTTTATCACTAATTGCTGTATATTCAGGTTTTACTCTAGAAAGATCCATTGTAAAAATAAAACAATTTACTGGCTCTTTCGTTTTGTTTGTTATTGATATTAGTTCTGTAAGCGCTCCGTCAAAAACCTTTTCATTTCCACATAAAAGTATATTCATAAATTTTCCCCTATTACTTTTCTTAATCTTTATTATTATATATTATTCTTCTACTTTTTTCAACTTTTTTTGCATTAAAATATTGGTGATAGTTACTAACATACTAACAATTATTAGTAAATAAAAGCTTATTCCTCTATTTAATAACATAACTCCATTTATCATATTTTCTGGCAAAATTGATGCAAAAATTGCTATAAATCCACCTTCACTAACCCCTACTGCTCCAGGTGATGGTATTCCAGATACTGTTGCATATAACATTGATTGTATTGTTGTTATTTCTATAATATTATGACCACTTAGTCCAAATGAACGATATACCCAATATGACACACTATAAAATGCTATAAATTGAATATATGTTGTTATTATTGTTTTCAAAATCACTAATTTATTATTTTTTATATAATCACTACTACTTTGATATTTTGCTATTTCATCTTCTAGTTTAATCTGTTTTTCTTCAATATTTCTAATTTTAAATTTTTTCATTATTTTTATTGCAAAATCAATTAATTTTCTTAATATTCTTTTTGAAAAAATTGCTATTAAAAGTAAAGTAAGTGCAGTAGCATTTAATACTATTCCTATTATAAACAATATTACTAATGCATTATTTAAATATTTATAATTAAATATTACACTTATTAGTGCTATTGATATTGTTACAACTTGCATACTACTTAAATTTACTAAAAGTGCCAATGTTGAATTTGCAACTGTAATTTTATCTTTATGCATATAATATATTTGCATTGGTTGCCCACCACTTGCTGCAGGGGTTATACCACTAAAGAAAAAACCTATCAATGCATATTTGATACTACTTAAAAATGTTATTTTTTCATTTAACATTTTTAATGTTCTTCTTATATTTATTGCTTCTCCTATTACATATATACACATGCATATTACTGCTATTAATATATATTGATATTTTGCATTTTTCACTAAACTAAATATTTGTGTTACATCTTGATCTTTTAAGATTATATAAAATGTTAATATTATTAGTAATATAAATAATATAAAATTTCTTATTATCTTTTTTATTTTTTTACTCTTTCTCTCTTCCATTTTTCGACTTCTTTCTCCTTGTCTATTATCTTTTATTTTTCTCATTTTGTCAACTACTATTTTAGGTTTCGGCATTTTTAATAATATTTAGTTACAATTCACAGTTAATATCTATTCAATAAAAATGTTTAAATATTATATATTAAACATTTTATAATAATTTTTTGTAGCCGTGAATTGTAACTATTTAAATTTAAAACTAATTATTGATATTTTACATAAATTATGATATAATAATCCCATAAATTAATATTTATACATTATTCCTTTATTTAGTACCTCTTAGTAACTATCAATAATCATTTTATGAAAGGAAGAAAAAAACATGAACAAAACAACAGCTTTTTGCAAAAAACACAACATCAAAATAACTTTAGAAAAGAAATGGTATGAAAATTTTTTCACTTTCCTTTATAACAGACGTATGCAGAAATATCATCAGCAATTAATACTTCTTCGATGTAACTACGAACGTCTGGAAAATGAAGTAAAAAAAGCGATTGAATACTATACTACACATGAAGTTCCAAAAATTGCTTCCTATACTGATGAGCGATTTGAAATTGAAATGCCTGAAATTGACTTTTCTGATATTAAAGTTGCTTCAGAGCAAATCGATGATTCTTTGGAATATTTCACTAAAAATGTCGTTTGGAAAGAAATGTTTAAAATAACAAATACTGTTCTTTATAATGCAAGAAGAAATTTTATTCTTGAAGCAATTTCTAAAATGCCAAATGATAAAAATGTAGTAGTGATAAAAAGTTCTTATGTTCCTAAAGAAGAACTTCAAGAAAATTTCAGAAAACAGTGTATTGGATTATCCTATAACCCTGGCAAATGTGGAATTAGCATTAAATGTGTATACTCTACTGAATGGGTTGCTTTCTGCCCATTTCATAGTATAGATAGAGATATTGACTACATCATTGATGAATGGGTAGGAAATCCTGTCGAATCTACAGTCTCTTATTTGTAAGCTTACATTTAAACAGATATAATATTATTAATATCTTTTTTGCAAATTAACTAGTTAACATGTAAAAAGAAAGATACTTATGTAAAATTTTGCATAGGTATCTTTCTTTTTTAAGCTAATTTTATAGAAAAGCCTTTATATTTTATTTTGTTAATCTTAATGTTTCTTTAGCAATCATTAGCTCTTCATTTGTAGGAATCACATAAACTTTAATTTTAGAATCTGGGTTAGAAATTACTTTTTCTTCCCCTCTCATATTGTTACTATCTACATCTAATGAAACTCCCATAAATTCTAATTTTTCGCATATTGCTTTACGTATATTTATTTGGTTTTCTCCAATTCCTCCTGTAAATACTAAATAATCTATTCCATTCATTGCAACTGCATATTTTGCTACATAACTTGCAACTGAATAATTAAATTTCTCAATTGCTAATTTTGCATTTTCGTCACCTTCATTTGATTTATTTTCTATTTCTCTAAAGTCTGGAACAAGGTTTGATATAGCTGATAAACCTGATTTTTTATTTAATATATCTTCCATTTCATTTGGCATTAAATTTTCTTTTTTCATTAAATATGTAACTACTGATGGGTCTAAATCTCCACATCTTGTAACCATTGGAAGTCCTACTACTGGTGTTAATCCCATAGTTGTATCTACTGATTTACCATTCTTTATCGCACATACACTTGCACCTTGTCCTAAATGACATACAACTATTTTTGTTCCCTCAAGTGACTTATTTTCTATTTCTGCAAGTCTTTGAGAAACAAACATGTATGATGTTCCATGGAAACCATATTTTCTTATTCCATATTTTTTGTAATATTCATATGGAATTGCATATATAAATTTATCTTTTTCTATTGTTTGATGGAATGTTGTATCAAATACTCCAACCATTGGCTTCCCTGGCATAACTTCTTTGCATGCTTCTATCCCTAAAATAGCTGCTGGGTTATGTAATGGTGCTAAATCTGTATATTCTTTTAAAACATCTACTACATGTTCATCTATTACAACAGATTCTACAATTTTTTCTCCACCATGAGGTAATCTATGTCCAATTGCATTTATTTCATCTAAGCTATCTATTACTTTATATTCTGGATTTGTAAATTGTTTTAATGTAAATTCTATTGCTTGTGAATGATTATATGCTGGATTTTGTATTTCTATTTTTTGTCCTTTTGCTTTATGTGTTATAAATGCTTCTGCTTCTCCTATTCTTTCATATTTTCCAGAAGCTATTACTTCTTCTGTATCCATATTTATTAATTGATATTTTAGTGATGAACTACCACAATTTAAAACTAATATTTTCATTTTATCTTTTCCTTTCTTCTTTTTTATATGTGTCCCTAAATTTAATGTTTACAGAATTTATTTCATAAATTCTGTATAAGTTATCCGTAATTCATCTCTGTATAAGTCATCTGTAACTCGTTACACTTCGTACAGTTGACTTAACTTCGTTCAAACGGCTAACTTAATTTTTTTGTTTCTCTTGCTATCATAAGTTCTTCATTTGTAGGAACTACAAATACTTTTACTTTTGAATCTGGTGTTGAAATTTCCCTTTCTTCACCTTTCTCTTGATTTTTTCCTTCATCTATTTTTACTCCGAAAAACTCAAGTTGTTTGCATATTTCTTTTCTAGAATATGGACTCTTTTCTCCAACACCTGCTGTAAATGTTAGCACATCTATTCCTCCCATTGCTACTGCACATTTTGCCACATATCCTGCTACTGCATAATGATATGCATCTAATGCCAATTTTGCATGTATTCCTCCTGCTAATGCATCATTTTCTATATCTCTAAAGTCCATAGATATTCTTGATATTCCATATACTCCTGATTGTTTATTTAATATATTTTCTACTTCCTGTGCTGATAAGTTTTCTTTTTTCATTAAATATGTAACTACTGATGGGTCTAAATCTCCACTTCTTGTTCCCATTGGTATTCCACCTAATGGTGTTAATCCCATACTTGTTTCTACTGATTTTCCATTTTGTATAGCACATATACTAGCTCCTTGTCCTAAATGACAATTAACTATTTTTAATCTCTTTATATCTTTACCTAATATTTCTGCAACTCTATATGCAACATATTGATGTGATGTTCCATGTGCTCCATATTTTCTTACTCCATATTTTTGATAATATTCATTTGGTATTGAATATATGTATCTATCTTTTGGTATTGATTGATGAAATGCTGTATCAAATACTGCTACCATTGGTATTTCTGGTGCTATTTTTCTACAAGCTTCTATTCCTAATATCGCTGCTGGATTATGTAATGGTGCTAAATCACTACATCTTTTTATTTCTTCAATTACTTCATCTGTAATTACTACTGGTTGTGAATACTTTTCTCCTCCTTGAACAACTCTGTGTCCAATTCCATTAAGTTCATTTAAGCTTTTTATTACTCCATAGTGGTCATTTATTAATCTTGTAAATATGAATTTTAATGCTTGCTCATGGTCTTTTACATATTTTTCAAATTTATGTTTTTCTCCATTTACTTTGTGTGTTAAGAATGAGTTTTGTTGTCCTATTCTTTCAAAGTATCCTTTTACAAGTGTTTCTTCTGTGCTCATATCAATTACTTGATATTTTAATGATGAACTTCCTGAATTTAATACTAAAATTTTCATAGTATTCCTCCCTCTATATTTGAATATTAGAAGTTGGAAGTTGGAAATCAAAAATTGGCGATTGTAATTCATTCTTTTGAATCTGTAACCTCTAATTTCTAACTTCTAACCTCTGACTTCGAAATTTGTGCTTGTACAGCAGTAATAGCAATAACACCTGCAATATCTTCATAACTGCACCCTCTTGATAAATCATTTACAGGTTTACTTATCCCTTGGCATAGTGGTCCATATGCTTCTGCTTTTGCTAATCTTTGTACTAACTTATATCCTATATTTCCAGCATTTAAATCTGGGAATATTAATACATTTGCATCTCCTGCAACATCACTTCCAGGTGCTTTTGATTTTGCAACTTCTGGTATAATTGCTGCATCTAATTGTAATTCTCCATCTACTTTTAGCTCTGGTATTTTTTCTTTTACTAATTTTGTTGCTTCTATTACTTTTTCTGTTAACTCTGATTTTGCACTTCCATATGTAGAGTATGAAAGCATTGCTACTATTGGTTCTTGTCCTACTAATTGTTCAAAACTTTTACTTGATGATATTGCAATTTCTGATAATTCTTCTGAATTTGGATTTGCATTTAATCCTGCATCTCCAAATATAAATGTTCCTTTTGAACCATATTCACAATTTGGAACTACCATAACAAAAAATGCTGAAACAAGTTTTGTATCTGGTGCTGTTTTTAGTATTTGTAATGCTGGTCTTAATGTTTCTGCTGTTGAATGAATCGCTCCTGAAACTAGTCCATCCGCTTTTGTTTCTTCGTCTTTTACCATAAGCATCCCAAAATATACTGGGTCTAATACTAATTCTTTTGCTTTTTCTATTGTCATTCCTTTGTTTTTTCTTAATTCGTATAGCAGGTTACCATATTTTTCATAGTTTTTATCTGTTACAGTTTCTACTATTTGTGCCCCTTCAATGTTTACATTATTTTCTTCTGCTTTTTTTAATATTTCTTCTTTGTTTCCTATTAAAATTATATCAGCATATTTTTCCTTTAAAGCTACTTCTGTTGCTTTTAGTGTTCTTATATCTTCTGCTTCTGGAAGTACTATTGTTTTTATTTCTTTTCTTGCTCTTTCTTTTATATTTTCTATAAAATTCATTTCTTAGTTAACCTCCTTTTAGATTTTAGGAAAATCTTAGTTACGTTTTTGTACTTCATATTATATCTGTAAAATATAAAAAGCACAAGACTTTTTTTAAAAGTTGTGCTTTTTAATTTTCAATATTATAGGAAAGTTAATTATACCTATTTCAATTAAACTTAATATTCATACTCTGTTCTATAATATCTTTATTATCAAAAATTTGATTTAAAATTTCTTCTTCTGTACATTGACATGCTCTATAAAATTTTATGGAAGCAATCATAATAACTTCAAATTCTGCATCTTTTAATAATTCTGAAATAGCTTTTGCCAACTTCTTTTCATCGATATTTTCAAAACTGGTTATTATCCATCTTCCAGTATCAGGATTTTCTCTGTAAAATAGTTTTCCCTCAGTTGTATATCCTCTTTCACAAAAATCTAATTTTTCTATTATAATTTTTTCTGTTTCCTTAAAGAATATTATCCGTTTATTAGATTTATTCATCATTACATTATAAAAACACCATTTTTCTTTTTGCATTTTTTGTTCCTCCTTAAAATAGTCATTTTTGGTTGCTACATTTTAAAAGCTTTAAAAATAAGAGTACAAAAATATTACTTAAAACTTATGTATCTTACCTTAACATATTTTACATAAAATTTCAAGTAATATTTGCTAATTTTATAATTTCAAATTTGGTACAGCATTCAAATTTAAATCACTCTTTTCACCATTTATAAAATTGTAATATCCTGCTGAACCTATCATAGCTGCATTGTCAGTACACAACTTCATATCTGGCATGTAAACTTTAATACCTTTATCTTGTAATTTCATAAATTCATTTCTTATATAACTATTTGCTGAAACCCCACCTGCTAATACTACTGTTTTGGTATCTATTTGTTTTATAGCTTTAATTGTATTTTCTATTAATATTTCTGATACTGTTTTTTCAAAACTAGCACATAAATCAGCCTTATTAATATCTGGCATTTTGTGGTGTAAATTTATAACTGCTGTTTTTATTCCACTAAAACTAAAATCTAAATCTTCAAAATGTGTTTTAGGTAATTCAATGGCATTAGGATTTCCCTCTTTTGCAAGCTTATCAATCTTAGGTCCTCCTGGATATCCTAACCCAACAACTCTTGCAACCTTGTCAAATGCTTCTCCTATTGCATCATCTCTAGTTTTACCTAAAACTTCAAATTCTGTATAGTTTTTTACATGTACAAGTTGTGTATTTCCTCCTGACATCATAACGCATAAAAATGGTGGTTCAAGCTCTTTATAAGTTATATAATTTGCTGCTATATGCCCTTGTATATGATTAACCCCTACTAGTGGTTTATCTATTGCAAAACTTAATGCTTTTGCATAAGAAAGCCCTACTAATAAAGCCCCGACTAGTCCTGGTCCATATGTTGGTGTTATTGCATCTATATCATCAAATGTAACATTTGCTTCTTCTAATGCTTTTTTTGTTACTCTTGAAATTGCTTCAATATGATTTCTTGAGGCTATTTCTGGTACTACTCCTCCATATTTTTCATGTATTGGAATTTGTGTGTCTATTATATTTGATAATATTTCTCTTCCATTTTTTATTACTGCAACTGATGTTTCATCGCAACTTGATTCTATTCCTAATGTTAATATATCTTTTTTCATTTCTTCTCCTAAAAAAGGGATTAATGTGATGGGCTTAAAATCCCTCTAAAAATAAATTTGTTTTTTATAGTTATATATATTAAAATAAAGTGATGCGCAGTTTGGGAGGGTATAATTCATACAGATAAGCTAGATTAATATTTCTTGTTTTGAAATATTTAATTAATTATTCATATGATTAACCCGACCAGTAAAGAACGGTATTTTAATATATATAACTTTAAAGTTAATATTATTATAAAATGGATTTTAGTCCCATCACACCTTCATTCCTCTTTATTATAATCCAAAAATTAAAGTTCCTAAGCCTATTATAGCTTTACTTATACCACTAATAACTGGTGTAATTAGTGTCCCTGCAAATCCTGTTATCCAAATTAATATAAATATAATATAAAATATTTGCTCATTATTTACAAAAAACTCTTTTGCTTTATATGGTAAAAATGGCATTATTATTTTTGAGCCATCTAATGGTGGTAATGGTATTAAATTAAATACTCCAAGTCCTATATTTATTGATATTGTACTTGATATTAATAATATTATTACCCAACCAACTGTTGATGTTAAAAATGCTGCACTTGCAAATTTATATATTGCACAATATATTAATGTAAATATTATTGCTAATACAAAATTCATTAAAGGTCCAGCAGCAGATACTATTGCTTCACCTTTTTCCATAGACATCTTTCTTGTATAATTTCTAGGATTTACTTCTACTGGTTTTCCCCATCCAAATCCTGCTACTAATAGTAATAATGTTCCTATTGGGTCTAAATGTGCAAATGGATTTAAACTCAGTCTTCCTTGACTTTTTGCTGTGTCATCTCCTAATTTGTAAGCTGCATATCCATGTGCAAATTCGTGAAATGTTATTGCTATTAACACTCCTGGTGCACTTAATAATAGTCCTATTAATCCTCCTGGATTTGTTGCATATTGTAATAATGCAATTCCTGCCATTACTGCTACTATTATATACATTGTCCTTTTGTCAAATGAAAAATTAAACATATTTTTCTCCTTCCATTTGTTTTCAAAATTTTAATAATGAGACACTTTGGACTGTCCCAAGTGTCTCATCAACTATATCATATTTATATTAAAATTTCAATTGTTATTTTATTTTTTCTCACATGAACTACAATATGGGCAAACTGTACATCCATCATTTTTCTTTTTAATTGATTTTCTTACAATTAATATAACTGCTACTATAATAACTTTAAAATTTTATTTACAATTCATCTGTCTTAAATGATAAATATCCTTCATATAAATAGCTATTATCTATTCCTTTCATATATACTTCTCTATCATTTATTTTATCTGTTAATCCTTTTTTTAGTAATTCTTTAATTTCTGTATCTTTTATAGGACTACGTTCCATTGCAAGCAAATAGTCTGTTTTATCAATTTCACTCCAATCAACTACTAGATTTAATTCTTTTTTAAAAATTAAGTCAAGCCAAATTCTTGTACTTCTTCCGTTTCCTTCTCTAAACGGATGTGCAATATTCATTTCTACATATTTTTCAATAATTTCTTCATAAGTTGATTGTGGCATTTTTTCAATATTTTTAACCGCTTCTTCAAGATAAGCAATAGGTATAAATCTGAAATTTCCTTTTGCTATATTTACTTTTCTTAAATCTCCTGCAAATTCATATATTTTTTCAAATAAATATTTATGAATTTTTCTTAAAGTTTCAAATGTTCCTGGTTCTAATGTATTTAAATATCCTTTTTCAAACATTTCTTTTGCAGATGTTTTACTAATTCTTTCTTCTTCTCTTGCTAATTCTGCTTGGTCAGTAATATTTAATTTATTTTCTAAAATCATTCTTACCACCTCTCTTTATTTTTCCTTTGTTAATTATTTATCTTTCTTCATCTTCTTGAAACGATTTAATTGCTTTTAAGTCTAAGCTTATATTTCCTGTTGATTTTCCATTTTTCAATTGTTGTTTTGATTGTTTTAATATTGTTTGGTTATCAGGTACTTGTGGTTCAAAATTTTTGTCTAATATAAGTTTTATATCTTCTCTTAATCCCATACTCTATCCTTTCATTGTTTTATCAATTTCATAATTATTTTTCTTTCATTCAAAATTAATTAAGCGGTTTCATTGAACTTTTTATTAAGTTCGTTGTAACTTGCTTCGTTATTATTGTTTCGGGTGTTTTTGCTACTCGAAAACTGCTATTTTAATGCTACCCGATTGAATTTATTAGAACTCATTAACTAATATTTAACTTGTTATAAACACTTTGTAATATTTCATATCTATAATAAATTATTTTTTTGTAAAATTCTTTTCTAGCAACTGATATGCAAGGTATTTCATCTATAAACTTATTAATTTGAACTATATTTATTTTTTTAAATACTCTATTAATTGCATTATCACATTCTTCATTTTTCATACTTTTAATATATGTCATATAATTTATCTTCTTACCATTCTCTTTTATACAAGAGTAACAATTTATAGCTAAATTTTTCATTTCAGTTTCATTTATTTTCTTAATTTCAATGTCTTCTAACATAGGATTTAAACAAGAACCACAATCATAGATTGGAGAAAACCTCGCCCCATCACTTCTTGCATTTACTAAAAGTCCCCAATTTCCATTATGTCTATCTGTATTTCCTATTAAAGCATCAATTATAAACATATCCCAAAATTTTTCTTTTATATTATCAATAATTATAAGATTTATTGGGATTAATTTTTTCGTTTCTTCTATAACTTCCATAATATCGGATAGTTCTGTCTCAATTTTTTTATCAGGATTTGCACTCAAAGCTAAATTTTCAAATTCATATAATACATGATTTCCATCTGTAAAATCTTCACAAGCACACACTATTTTTTCTTTTCCGCTATATGTATATGTACCTAATAATGTATTTTGAGTTTCAAATCCAATAATTTTAAATATATTACTACCAATATATTCTGAGAAAGCATTATTTATATACGATATATTTTTATTCTTTTCTCTTATTGGATCTGGAAATTTTACTAAATATCTTATATTATCATAAATTAGCGTTTTCTTTTTTTCTGAACCTTTATAACTGTTCAATTCTTCTGTTGCTTTTGAAAAATCTATCATTTTACACCTCCTAATTTTGAAATTTTACTTTTAAAAAAACGAAACAGGATATAATTACTATATATCCTGTTTGTAATGTAAATCTCCCTACTTAATGGCAAGGGTTTTCCAATTATATTTTTATACATTATAGGATATTTTTATATTAATATCAATTATATTTTCAAATTTTTTATAAAATGTACTTGTATTAATGGTCTGAAAGTGGTTTCATTGACCTTTTTAGCAAATTCGTTGTAACCTGCTCTATTGTGATTGTTTTTGGTGTTTTTTATTGTTCAAAAACTGTTATTTTAATGCTACCCGATTGAATTTATTAAAACTCATTAAACTTTATTAGCAATTTTCTATCTTTAAATTTACATTACATACTATACTATATTTTAATGAAAATTTCAATTAAATTTCTATTTCTTCTTTTTTCTTCATTTTCATATAGAATTCTTGCATTTTTAATACTAATTCATTTTTATCACATTCTAATCTCAAAGCTTCTTTCTCTAATATATCATCCACATCATATCCACTTTCAATTTTTTTTAATATTCTAGTTATAATTTTTTCAATACTTTCTTTGTTATCTTCCCCATTTTCTTCTAGCCCTTTCAATGTTTCTTCTTCAACATTTGTTATTTCATCACGTATCTCTAAATCATCTTCTGAATTGTAGTAATACTTAGTAATAGATGTTTTTCTCACACCAAAATTATCTATTATTATTTTTCCTTTTAGAGCCAGTCTTGTTCTTTGTTTTATTCTAGTTAATAAAGTGTCTTCATCTTCCTCATAATTTGCTTCTAAATCACCACATTTTTCTATTATGTACAATGTTGCCTCTGCTGCATACTCTTCATCCATTCCTTTTAATCCATATTTCCTACATAA
>CAOKJC010000035.1 GCA_948468685.1 uncultured Clostridium sp.
AAGTAAAGTAATTTGTGAGATTACTTTTTAACTAGCTCGAATAGTAGGAATGTATTTAATGAATTGCTATTTAATTTTCAAAGTTCATGTGGAATAAAAATTCCTCTCATTTCTCCTGTGAAAAAATGAGAGGTTTGTAGGATTAAATTTTTAAATTTTTATAAATTTTTTTAATTTTTCTAAAATTCTATCTCTTTTATCTTGAATTGTAGTGTAATGTTTGCCTACTATTGCAGCATATTCTCGCAATGTTTTATTTTCAAAAAATAATGCTTTTATTAGTTTATATTCTTCTTCAGTTAGTTGTAATAAAGCTATTCTTAATTTTTCTATTTCAATTTTTCTTTCAAAAGTAGCTTCTATATTATCTATTGGATTTGAAATTATATTTTTTAATGCTACTCCATTTTCAGATTCATGATCATAAGAAATTAAATTCATTTTTCTTGCAACTCGATCTAAATATTTTTGTCTTTGTTCTTCATACTCTATAATTTCATAATCTTTTTTTGATACTTCTAGTAAAATATCATCTAACTTAATAAATTTCTTTTTCTTATATGTACTATATTTTTTTCGTTTCTCTTTTAGTTCTTTATATGTAATTTCTTCATAAATTCCTTTTTTTAATTTTATAAAACATTTTGCATTATCTTGCATTTCTCTTTCCTCCAATCAATTCGTTTTTGTGAATTGATTGGTAGGTGGGCTACGGCAATGTTTTTCTTTTAGAGCATAAAAAAAATCAAATATACAACGCATAATTGCACATTTGATTTGAAATAGGCACAAATATCTAATATTTACATTTTTTAATGTAAATACTTGTGAAATTACTTTTACATTTTTACTTGTATCCCTCCCCATATAAAAAACTCCTTTACAGAATAGTGCCTAAACAAAATTCTTAAAGGAGTTTTGAATAATTAAAAAATAAATCAATACTATAATCAAAGTCTAAAATATGTACTTGTAATTATCTTGTGTTTTCTCTATATCTTTTGAATCGCCTCCCTTTTAAGACTTTGATTAAGTTGCTTGCATTATATAGAATTTTACTTTTCTAATGTCAAAAAAGGGGGAATATGGCGAAAAAGGGCGAAAAAAGGCTAAATTTTCTTTTACTATTTTTTCCATTTTGTATTGTGTTTACATAATTTTTATGGTATAATGTTATCGAATTTATAATATAGACATTTGTAGGAGGGTTTCCAGATGCAGAAAGTCCTTATTGCTAATCCTAATGTTGAGCAAAGAATAAGGCTTTGTCAACAGCTTGCAAATGATAAAAGGTTAGAAGTAATAGAAACAGCTGATGGAAAAACTGCTTTAGAAAAATATCTTGATATTAAACCTAATGTATTAGTTTTAGATTCTTGCCTAAAAGATATAAATTGTATTGAAATAATTGATAGATTATCTACAAATATTGCAGATAAGAAAAATAACAACATTATATTAACAGCTCAAAAAGAAGAAAATTTGAACTTGTCTAATGCTGCTAGAATATACAAGGTAATCTATGATGATGAAAATTTTAATGACTTTTATAGTACAATTAACGAAATGTATCTTTTTGGAGAATATGAAGAATTAACTAACGAGGAACTCGATTTATTATTTTTGACATTAAAAATTCCTTTAAATTCAAATGGAACTAATTACATAAGAGAAGCTATTTTTGAATGCTACTACTACCCTGATTTACAGAAAAAATTAAAAGATATTTTTGATATAATTGGACAAAGACATAATAAACCTAATTCTGCAATACGATCCAGCTTTAGAACAGCACTAGAGCGATTAAATATGTATCGAAATTCTATTGACTGCCCTATTATGCAATATTTTGATATTGAAGAAAATATAACACCTAAAGATTTTTTAGAAATTGTTGTAATGTATTTACACCAACAAAAAGGAAAGAAGAAATAAGTTTTTATAATTAACCTATTTCTTCTTTTTTAGTTTATGCATTCTCTTTTAATTCTTTATAACATTGCATTATATTATCTATTTCCATATTGTTTATTGGTTCTGATAGAAATGTATTCAAATTTCTTCCCATAATATCATAAGCATTTTTCATATATTCATCACTTACTTTACTATTTGTAATTATATTGAATATCGGAACATTATCTTTTAAATTTTCTTTTGATTTTTCCATGATTTCTATACTGTCCATATTATCTAAGTTCATTTTTGCAAAAACAACTTCTGGTTTTGATTCTATAATTTTGTTATAGGTTTCTCTTCCCTCTGATGTTGTTCCTACTAATTCAACATAGTCTAGCTTATTTATTTTGTCTGCTATTTTATTTCTTATTTCTTCATTATTATGGGCTATTAAAATTTTTATTTTTTCCATTCTATTATCCTCTAATTCATACATAAATTCTACTGGATTTTGATATAGTGCATTTCCCTTTTTTACATCTACACCATGTTCCGTTTTTATTATATCTCCATTTGCTATTAGCAAAGTATATTTATCTTCCATATCTTTTTCTTGTCTAAAGTCAGTTTCTCCTATATTTCCAAAATGTCTAAATACATTTTTAGTTTGTTCAAATTCTGCATCTGTTATTGCAAATTCGTCTTTATTTCTCTCTGCTGTTTCTCGAAGTGGCATAAATTTAAAGAATTTCCATTTGCTAATATTATAATTGTTTAAGAACTCTCCTAGCTGCTCCATTTCATTTATATTTTTCTTGCTGACTACTGTATTGATATTGACTTTTAAACTTTTTCCCTTAACATAGTCTAATATAGTTTTAACCTCTTCAAAATGATTTCTGCCTCTTCCCAACTCTTCATTGGTATCATCATTTATTGTATCTAGTGATAATGTCAAAGAATCTAAATAGCCTAAAATCTCTCTCATATTTTCATTTTGTGCTAATACCATTCCGTTTGTTATTAGCTTGTTTTTTATACCATTTTCTTGTGATATTTTCAATAGTTCTTTTAAATTTGGATATAGTAGTGCTTCTCCCCCTGTCCATGTTATATTATTTACTCCATCTTTAATTAAATTATTCAATATCTTTTTGTTTTCTTCATAAGTTAGATCGTTAATACCTAAAAATCTGTGGCAATATTTACAATTTTGATTACACTTTGTTGTAATATTCCAACAAACTCTCTTTTTCTGCATCTTTAACATCCTTCTTTCTTTGAAATTGATACATGAATATTATATCTTGTAAGTTTTTTCCTGTCTATTCTCAAATTTTTAATCGCTATTAAATATTTTTTAACGCAAAAAAAGAATACCCTTTGTTTTAAGGATATTCTGCTTATTTTCTTATATTCATTTATTACTTATTTTTTAAGTATTTTTTTATAAATTTCTTATCTACTTGTGTTAGCATATCTTTCATATATACTAAATTTATACTTAACTCTGGCAATTTTATTGGCAATTCAACTTCGTATAATTCGCCATTTTCTAATTGTTTTTTTACAGCTTCTTTCATTACATAAGCTATTCCTAGTCCATTCATTACGGCTTCTACTCTTATTTCTGTTGTATCACATTTCATATTTGGTTTTATTTTTACTTTGTGTTCTTTTAGAACTTTAAATAAATTTTTAGTAGAATTTGTATTGTCAAAATTTAATATATATCGTAAATCTTCTAGTTCTTTTACATTTTCAATTTTTAGTGGCTCTTTCGCAACAAATATATTGTTTACTTTTTTTAATTCTTCAATTACAAACTCATCTGTTTCTGTTGGTATAACATCTGTTATTACAAAACCAAGTTTGTGATTTTTTAACATCTCAAACATTTCACTTGGATTTGCACCACAAGTTAACTCAATATTTAAGTTTGGAAAATCATTTTTGGCTTTTTTGATATATTCCATTAAGTAATAATTAGTCAAGTGAGATTGACACCCTAAATTTATAGTACCATTAGCTAAATCATTTTTTTCTTTTATTACTTTTTCGGCAAAATCAAAGGAAGAAATACTTTTATTAACCATTTCAAATAATTCTTTTCCCTTTTCTGTTAGCTTTACTCCATTTTTTTCTCTATAAAATAGTTTCACATCTAATTGATTTTCTAAATTGCTTATCTGTGTACTAATATTAGCTGGAGTCTGATCTAATTTATTTCCTGCATCTGCATAGCTTTTAGAACTTGCAACTACACAAAATATCTTATACAAATTATAATTTACATTAGACATAGTAGCACCTCTCAATCGCTATTATTATATCATATTATGTAAATAAAGTAAAGAGTTTTGCCCTATTTCTAGGCAAAACTCCATGTATTATTCGTTATTTTGTTTTGAATATAATAAATTTGCTTTTCTAATATCAAACTTTGTTCCGATTTTTAGGTTAAGTGTTTTTACAAATTCTATTAGCTGCTCTATATTTTGTTCTGCATTTTCTACTTTCTTTGCTTCTAGCTCTATAAATATTCCTAAATCTTTAACATCTTGAATATATGCTATAAACTCATCATTTTCGTACATATAGTTTTTATCAATCATATTTAAAAATCTTGTATAACCTAATATATTCAAATGTTTTTCTGCTTCTTCTATGCTCATAACTTTTAATACAGACTTTTCTGTACTTATCTCAAATCCATTGCTGTTATGATTTCTTCTTTTACAAACTATCTTTTTGTCATCTTCATTAACATATCTAATAATTAGTGTGTCTGTAATTCTTCCATTTTTAGGTGCAAATTCATTAGTTTTATCATTTTTCATATATATATCATCTAATGTAAATTCTTCTATGTATTTGAATCCTTTATCTTCTAAAACTTTAACAATAGTTGATATTTCTTCAAAGACTTCACAAGTTATTTCTACATCTTTTATAAACTTTGTTTCTCTTACTGCATCTCCAACATATTCTTTTAATTTTTGTTCTAGTAACTCAAAATCACATGAAATGCTAATAAAAAATGGGATTTTTATATGTACTACATTTTTGTATATTTTCTTTGCTTTTGAATATATCACATTTTTATTATCATTTATAAAATTGCTTTCTGCTTGTAAGAGATCTCTATACTTGTCCCCTCTACTATTAAAATCTAATAATTTTATTGCTGTTTCTGGAACTGGTAGCATTTCAGAGAATCTTATAATAGATACATTTTTTCCTTTTCTATCTTCTACTCTTATAAAACTAGGATTATCTTTGTACTTATCATAACCTACTTTGTATGAATATAAAGGTGCAAAATATAAATAATTTTCTACCCTTAATACAATTCCTACATAAGGTCTTTTTTGCTCTTTATTCCAACTAACATGACTATCAAATTTGCTCAAATAGTCTATGTAATCTTCATTTACTGTATAAAATTTTAGTGTTTCATTTTCTCCCATTTTTGCTCCTTTACAAACAAAACAGGATATATTACTATACCCTGTTTGTATTTTAAATCTCCCTACTTGAGGCAAGGGTTTTCCTAATGTATAACTCCCTACTTAAGGCAAGGGTTTTCCTAATGTAAATCTCCCCACTTTCGGCAGGGGTTTTTCCGATTAGTAATCATACGATTACTCTTTTAGTATATTCATTATACACTATTTTTATAACATTGTCAAACAAATTTTTACACTAATTTCTTTTTTCCTTTATTTTATTCAAATTAGGAAATGTAGCAACAACAATATCTTTTAAGATTTCTAATTCTTCTTCATCACACTTATCAATGATATTTTTCAATATTTCTTTATTGGTGTATTCTTTATTATTACTCATTCTTTCTCCATATAATAAATAATCAGAAGATTCTTTTAATTTTGAACATATTTGATGCAATGTATGTATGCTACAACTCTTGTCGCCTTTTTCTAAACTCAAAAGATAATTTTCAGTTCTATCTATCATTTCAGATGCTTTTTCTCTTGTTAATCCTATACTTTCCCTCGCATTTTTTGTTCTTTCTCCAAAGCCCTTCCAGTCTGTATATTCCTTTTTATCTGTTCTGCTCATTATTTCGCCCCCATACCAACAATAATTTTTATAATTTCTGTTAGTATTATCTCATTTTAGGCAAAATAATATTAGAAACCAATAATAATTTATATTATTATTATTAGTCATTTTATAAGCAAATAAAAATACGATTTTAAATCGCTTTGAGTTTACATTTTTTGTTTTATCAATTTCATATACTTATCATTTAATTTTTGTAAATATTCAAGGTTAGCATTAGTAATTTGAGTATTTTTTACTACCCCATCTTCTTGCATTTCGTCAAAGTATCTATTGTTTAAGTATAATAGTTGTTCAACTATTTCTTGCTCATCAATATTACAAGCTCTCAATGTTGCATATACATAAACATTATTTGAAAAATGATTTAATTCTTCCTCTTGAGCATTAGGAAAAGATTTCCTCACTTCTTCCTTTATTTTTATTGTCATTTCTAATCTAAATGGCTTGTTCAATAATTCGCTATAATCTTTCACAATTTTCTTCTTTTCATTTTCTAAATATTGTTTTGCTTCTAAATATTTTGCAATTACTTTATCTGTTACTACTGATTGTTCATATAGTTTATCATATTCAGTTGCATTATCAACAAGTCTATTTAGTTCATTTTCTGCATTAGTAATATCTTGATCTAGCTTTACAATGTCATACTTCATAAATTTCCTCCTTTCATTTTCAAGGTTGTGCCTTTCAAATTGTAGCATAAAAAAATGATAAAATCAACATACTTACAATAAAAGGAAGGAATTTTTTTATGAGCAATAATAGAAATCCATATAATGGGCTAAAAGGCAGATTAAATGTTACTGGCGAAAATATAAATCGTATTAGAGTACAGCAAAATTTATCTGCACAAGCATTATCTGATAAACTAATTATGATTGGTTTAGATATTCATAGGCAAGCTATTTACGATATTGAATCTGGAAAAAGAACTGTAGCTGATTATGAACTTTGTGCAATAGCAGAAATGTTAGATACAACTTCTGATGCACTACTAAAAGATTTTTCTAAATATGTAAAAAAAGAAAAAAATTAAAAGAGATTACTAAAATTTGAAATAGTAATCTCTTTATTTATACAAATTGTAACTTATTTATAAAGTCTTTTTACTTGATATTCATAATGACTATCTGATTCTAAATTTGTTTTATGCAAATTTTATAGAATCAATAATAAATTTACTAATTTCTTTCCATTCATCTTCTAGTTCTTTGGTGCAATTAAAATTAACTAATCTTAATTTACCATCAACTGAAAATGCTATTATATGATTATATATTTCTGTATCTGAAGCCTGTGTTGTAAATTCTATTTCTCCAATTTTATGATTATTTATTTCCCAAAAGTTTACTTTTACATCTTTTGAATAATTTTTATATGTAGATTCCATTGTTTTTATATATTCTTCTATTTGAGTATTTTTCATTGCTACATCATTCATAACTAATGCTACATTTATTGTTCCTCTTTCATTTGTATAAACTAATGATGGTGGATTTCCATTTGGATATTTTACATTTAACATTTCATCACTCATTATTTTAAATTCGGTTGGTATCTTTAGTGAAAAGCCTCCAAAATCTTCATATTGTGTTTTAATTATATTTCCTTTATTACTTGTAATCTCCAATGTATTTTCTATTTCACTAATATACGGATCTTTATTAACAGATATATTTGTTATTGTAATAATACCACTAATTAAGGCAGCTACTATACTTATAACTAATACTATTTTTAAAGATTTTGTTTTATCTTTATATTCTGGTATTTTACTTTCCTTATTGTATATTTGATACATCTCTTTTATATCTTTATCATTTTTTACATCTATAAGAATTATTGGAATTGCAATTATCATAATTAAAATTGAATTGATTATAGTTATATTATTGAGAATTAAATTTTTGCTTGTTGCAAAAACATTTCCTACAACCATTATCATTGTAAGCAATATAATAATTATTTCATAAACATAGTAGTTCTTAAATGCTTTGTTTTCTTTTTTCATCATTTTTTTAAATTCACTTTTTTTCATATTTTCCTCCAATTTACTATTTTTAATATACTACGAACTTGCAATTTTTAATTATTTCAACACTTCATTTAATTCTTCTAGTGATAATCCTCTAATTAATATATTATTATCTTTTTCATCAATAACAAATTTCATAAGTCTATTTATTGCTTCATAATAATCTATATCTCCTAAAACTCCATTATTTGTTGTACTTACAAGCATTAGTTTCCATTCATCAACCTCTGTATTATTTACTTTATACAATAATCTCGGATTTTTAGGAAAGGAAGTTAAAGTGCCTTCTGTTAGTGCAAATGCACCAAATGGCTTACTATCTTTACCATTATAAAAATTTGGCTTTCCTATATAAGCATTTTCCCAATTATTATTTTCTTTTTTCTTAAATTTATCAAATAATCCCATAATTACATCTCCAATCTTTTTATAAATTACTATTCATGTTACGATTATATAATAAAAGACAGATAATTTCAACTTATTATCTTCTTCACGAATTGTAATTTGTAATTATAATCCAAATAAATCTGGGTTTACTAATGGTACAATCAATTCACAAATATCGTTATTCGAATCATACCCCCAATAACTTTGATAAAAGCCATCACCCAATCCACTAGCAACCATAACTAGCTTATTTTTTGTATTAGGATTTTCCCATTCTATGAAATCTCCACCTTTTCTTTGATATTGTGGAAATTTTTCATAACTTTCTTTAAATAGTTTAGCAAAATAATCATCATAGTGGTTTCCGTCTGGATTATCTTCATACCACTCATTTATAAAATCTTTATACTCTTTTGCAACTTGTTCATCACAAATAGAAATCATACCTGCATCAACTGGAAAGCCACTTAATACTCCGTCTGTTCCAATAAATGCTGCACTTTCTTCGGTAGGATTAGCCAACTTATATAATATTGCTACTGTTTTCTTTATTTTCAATCTAACAGTACACATACGAACTCCTACCTCGTTACTTCTACAAATAGAAATTTCAACTGGATATTCTCCAACTGGCACTTGAATATTAAGAACTGGACTGTATTTATTTGATGGTAAATATGCAAGAGGATCAGCAACAACTATTTTACCTGTTGGACAATCAACTTTTCCAATGGTTAAATAAAATCTTGTATCACTTTTTACAAATTGTCCTCTTATAACATCAACATCTTTTTCGGTACTTGAAATATATTTTAAATTAGCCTCAAATCCCTTTCTAATGTCTATTTGTGTATTTTGCTCTTTGTCTACATTTACATTTTTCTTCTTTTTATTAAATAATCCCATAATCAATCTCCTTCACAACTTACTAATTGATGTTATCATTATATAATAAAAGACTGATATTATCAACTAATCATCTGCTCTATAACTTGTAATTTCTTGTTACTTTTTACTTTGCAAATCTTTGCAAGTTTCAACTACTATTTCTTTTAGTTTTTCTTTATTATCTATATCATCAATTAAATACATAGGTTTAGCACTTTCATAGGGTATTTGTTCTTGCATATTATATTTTTTATTGCTATCAACTATCTTTACAAGTAGCCTATTATCATATATTCCACCGAATAAGACATTGCTATAATACAATAAATATTCTCCCATCATTGCTCTACAATTTATATCATCTAATAAGTCTAATTGCTCTAATATAAAATCTTTATAATCTTTTGATGTTCCCATAATAAAGTCCTTTCTATATATTGTAATTTATCTTTTGATATATTTTTCTTTTAGATAATCTATAAAATCAATTATTTTTTTATCTGATTCACATTTCATTAGAGGCAATACAAAATTAAATACTTTTATAATTTCTTCTACCCAGAAAGCATTTTTTTCTTCTAGCGATAAAGTTTGATATGAAGAAAAATCAAAAGGCATTGTAATTACTGAATAACCATCGGAATTTCGCTCCCTTACTTCAATCTCTTTTGCATTTTCATCACAACTGACATTTAATTGTTTTATAAATTCGTTATTACAAAATCTAACCACATTGTAATATTCAAGATATAAAAAATCTGATTCTTTTCGTATCAATGCTGTTCGTTCCTTTGTTTTTTCTAAATCTCCCAAAAAAGCAGAATATATATTTATTGCTCTTAATCTCATTTTATTTCTCCTTCATAAATTGTAATTTGTATGTTACTTAACAACTTTCTCTATCCTAGTATATTCATCTTCAGTTACCTGATAAATACCATTATAAGGTTGCTCAATATAATATTGATTGTCTTTTTTATAAATATAAGCTGATTTGTAATTTCCAGAATCATTTTTAAATTTGACAAAATATAATATATCAGGGTTAACTGGAATATCATTTACACTTTCTATATGAGTTTTTTTATCTGCAAAAACCTCATAAATTTCTTCTATTGATTCTTCATCGTTGAACTCTTTTTCATTATCATATTGAGCTAAAGTATCTATTGTTATACTTGATATTTCTTTTAACTCAAATAAATTAATTACATATTCCTTATTTTTATTTAATTCTTCTTCAAATTCTTTTTCATATTTTTTCATTTCTTCTTCAAAGTCATTATAATCCATAAACCAAGTACCAATTTTAATGTCATCAAATCCTGCTAATGTATGAAAATCAATTACCTTATATCCTAAGCCAAAGTATTCTATTGTTCCTCCATCATTTATAATTCCTGCTGGATTTTGTATGCAGAAAATAGGTTTTTCTTGTTTTTGTACTCTAACATAATCTACTGCAAAAAATATTATTCCTAAAATAATTATAACTCCTAAAATAACTCCAATTACTTTTAAATATTTTTTCATAACAACCACCAGTTTACCTTTCCTTTTATAAATTAACCTCAACAAAAAATTACTATATTTTATTATGCTTATATTATCATAAATTGGAATACTTATCAATATAACTATTCCCATCAAAATTTGTGTGTTAAATAAGGAACAGATATAAAATACCTGTTCCTTAATATTTCTCTACTCATTTTCTTTTAATGTATATTGACTAATATCTGGTTCTGTAAAGACAGAATCATCTACCGTATTAAATTCATATTCTCTTTCATTTACTATATCTGCTTCTGTTGATTTTACAAATAGTCCTGTTTCTTTATCTATATATGTTTCTGCACCTTCAGAAGTTAAAGATATTGATGACATAAATTCTTTTACAATATAGCATTCTTTTCCATTATAATCAACTGATTTTATTTTTGCATTTATGCATCCTAGAATTGTTTGCCACTTACTATCACTTTCTAAATGATTATAAATACCAACAGACATTATTGTTCCACTATTGAGTTGTGCAATTTTTGAATCTTTTGTTTCTGTAAAAGTATCTGTTCTTTCTCCATTATTATACATTGATATTCTTGTTATTTCATTATTTACATTTCGTTCCATAAAAACAACTTGCTTACCATCTTTTTTATAATAGTCCATTTTTACAATAGTTCCATTATTTTCAGTTGCAACTGATTTTATATGATAATTTGTGCTACCATTGTATTCTGCAATCTTATTTTGCAAATCTGTAACAATTACATAATTTCTAATTGTATGAATAATAAGAATTACAAGCAAAATAGCAATCACTATTAAGGCTATTTTTAATACATTTTTTATTATTTTTTTCTTTTCCATATATATTACCTCCTCTTTAGTGCAACCTAGCAATCATAAGCATTACTGCTTTTAGACCTATGGCTTTGCGTCATAAACTTTCGTTTATTTTGCTTTTTTACAATAATCTAACTATATTATAACATATTTGCTTATTTTTAGCAAATTTATTCATTTTACAATATTTTTAAATATCTCTTTGGCATTCTTACTAGCCTCTTCTTTAGTTATTCCTTCTTGTTGATAAGGATAAATTATATAATCTCCTTTTTTTAGATAAATTCTCCAACTAGCAGAAAAATTTTTTCCACAGTAACTTACAAAATCATTTATATTTTTCATTGCCTTATCTAAATCCTCATAAGTATTTATTTTGATATATGTATCATATTCCAAAATATCACCTGTTCTATTTTCATTTACTACAAAATTGCTTTTGGATTCATTTTCCCATTTATCAAAATAATATTTATGACAATTATCCATATAATCTTCACTTAAATTTCCAAATCTTCTTATCGCTGTAAATTGAATTTCATTATTATCTGACATTTTAAAAGTATATCTGCCATTTTCTTTTTCATCTATATCTTTATTTACTAAATCAATCTTTGTATTATACATACTTTCTATTGTCTTTTCTGGATTTACATTTGTTTTTGAATTAATGTTAGAAATAATAAGGTCAAAAATCAAAATAACAATTGCAATAACTATTATAGCAGTAATAATACCTCCGATTTTAATTGTTTTTCCTGCTATTTTCATTCCTTTTACCACAGTATTTACACCCTTGTGTTCTTTATCTTTCTGTATTTCAGAAAAGTCTAATCTAAATTTTTCCTTTTGTTCTTGTTTCCTACTTTCTTCCCACTTTTCTAATTCTTCCCAATCTTCTTTGTTTCCCATATTATATCTCCTAATCATCTTTACAAATTGTAATTTCTCGAGATGATTATAACACAAAATGATAATAATTTTCAACTTCTTACCTGCATTTATGGTAATTGAAAAGGGAGTAAATTTACTCCCTTACAATTTTACTTAAATTATTGAATTACCATAAATGAAAGGCTGTTCTAACAAAGTAATTTATCAGTATTATTGCTATTATAATTGCTATTGTTCCGAAAATTATTATATAATGTTTTATGATTTTTTTTGCTGTTCCAACATCATTATAAACTGAATCAATTTTTTTATGGTCTAATTCTCTTGCAATTACTTCTGGTATTTCTGTTTCCTTTGCCATTTCATCCATACTAACATTGAATAAATTAGATAATTCTACTAATTTATCCATTTCTGGTGTTGTTTCTCCGAGTTCCCACTTTGAAACAGTTTGCCTTGCTACATCTAGTCTGTTTCCTAGTTCTTCTTGAGATAACCCTGCTGCCTTCCTTAACTTAATTAGTTTTTCGTTAAATTTCATTGTTACATCTTCCTTTCTACATAATTTGATATTAACCAATATCTATTATTATTGTAGAATTTTATCGCACTTATTTCTACCATTTCATACTGGAATATTGACACTTAAACCTAACATTTTTGGAAATCTATCAATAGATTGTAATTTTGTGTTACTTATTATTTAATGTTACAATTACTAATTCTGGTCTATTATTTATTCTAAAAGGCAAAATACTATTCCCAATCCCCCTACTTACTACCATTGTTGTTTTATTTTCTTCAAATATTCCACTTGTATATTTAGGAAAAAATCCTTGATTTGGAGCAACAATTCCACCTATAAATGGTATTCTTATTTGCCCTCCATGTGCATGTCCTACTAAAATTAAGTCTAATTCCTTTTCTGCATAAGTATCAAACAATTCTGGTCTGTGAGATAGCAATATACTATATTTATTTTCATTGTATTTTGCATTATCTAACTCAACTTTTATTATTTCAGAATCTGATACAAAATTTTCGTGAGCCATTCGTGGATCATCTATACCTATTAAGTTTATCTTTGATTCATTTATTTTTAACACTTCAGTTTTATTATCTAAAACAATAACCCTATTTTTTTCTAGTTGTTCTTTAAGTTCTGGATAACTACTAATATTGGATTCATGATTGCCAGAAATAAAGTAAATAGGTGCAATATTGTTTATATTTTTAATAAAATCTGTAGCAACTTCTATATCTATTTTATTTGAATCAATTAAATCTCCTGTCAAAACAATAATGTTCGGTTTTTGTTTTTCTATTTCTTTTATTAAATCATTAGTTAAAGCATTAGATTTATTATTGTGAAAGTCTGATATTTGCACTATTTTATAGTTATTAAAATCAACAGGTATATTATGATTGATTATATTATAATTACTTACTTGTAATTTGGTGTTTTCATAATGTAAATATATTCCACATAAAACTAATATTGCAATCATAACCGAAATTGTAATTATAGCTTTCTTTTTCATAGATACCTCCTTACAAAATTGTAATTTATCTTTCATCTAAAAACTTGGTATTTGTTCTATTTCTTTCTTCT
>CAOKJC010000036.1 GCA_948468685.1 uncultured Clostridium sp.
TCTTATCAATATTTATACTCTCTACTATTTCTAATATTTCATCTTGATTTTCCTTATTAGTTGCAAAAATAGTAAAATGATAAGGTAAATTATCTATTTCATATCTCTTTTCATCATTAATTCCATATGGTACTTTACAAGTATTTTCTTTTAAATTACCCACTAATTGTTCTACTTTGTTAATTTCATTTTTTTCTATAAAACTTATTAAAGTTATTCTCTTACTCATTTTGTGTTTTTTCCACCCTTCTTAAATGAATTAAATAATATGCTAGTCCTATTTGAAAAATCATAAATATTGCAGATAATCCAAACATATATTTAAGTCCCATTTCATACATTATTCCACAGAAGAATACTCCTATTGCTTCACCTAAAAATCTTATTATATATCTTATATTAGTAAATGATAATTGATGTTCGTTTTCTACACGATTTATATACACTCCATCACATATGTTCTCATATGAAGTTGAAATAAGAAGTGACCATGTTATTGCTATTAAAGTTACATTTAAGTTGTTAGATATAAAAGCAATTACATATCCCATAAATCTTATTCCAAACTTTATTGTTATTGTTAAATAATCATTTTTAGGTGTTAAATATTTAAGTGCTAATATTCCTATTCCATCTGCAATTAACCCAACAATTAGTAAATAGTTTGTAGCAATACTATCAGAAAATTTAAAGTAATTCGTTAGTGTTAACATTTTCAATCCTAATGCTGTTGACATTGCTATCGTTCCCACAAACATATCTAACAAATATAATGACAATATTTTACTTTTCAAGATGTACTTAAACATTGAATCTTTTTTCTTTTGTCTTTCTTTTATGTGATTAATTTTTATGTTCATCATAGTAATTATTGAAATTACTAAAAATATATTTGATATGATTAAGCAAATATTATAGTTTACAAATACTCCTGCAATACTTTTTCCTATAAATATTCCACCAAATAAAATGCCTATATCTCTAAATAAATATTCTGTTAATTTTCTTTTACTGTATATTGTATCACTCTTTACTATGGTAGTTATTAGTGGATATATACTTGTTATTATTACATATTCCATTATTATATCTATTACTATACTTAAATTTATTAATTCTGTTTGGCTTGTTCCATTCAAATAATATAATACCAACATATTAATAAATTTTGTAATTAAAATAAAGGTTAATGTTTTCTTTAATTTATTTAATGTAACATATTTTCCAATTAAAGCTATTCCTATAACACTTATAAAAGTTCCTATACTTATAATATTGCTTATCTGTGTTACAGAAAAGTTATTATCTTGTAACCAAAGTTGTCTAAAATTCCCCCATAGTCCAATTGATATACTAAAAAATGCTAACATTATTAATATTTTATTTTCATCTTTTATTTTCTTCATTTTGTTTCTTCTAATTCTCCTATATATTCATATATTTTAGTCCAATTATTTAAATCAACAATATTTTTATTATTGCAAATTTCATTACTAATCCAAGACTTTCTTTATTAATCTCAAAAAGAAATTCAATTTATATTCTACTATGTCATTTTTCATTTGTAATTCTCCTATCTTTAATGTCTATATTATTAATTTCTCTTATATCATAAATCTACAAATTTTCATAGTCCTTTATCAATATTAATTACACTTTTTTTATACTTCTATTGAAAACGGCTAATATTAATTATATAATATTTAAAAATGTTAATTAGGAGCTTTTATGATAAGAATTAGTAATATAAAAATATATAAAAACATCTCTGATGAAGATGTTTTCAATGAAGTAATTAAAACTTATAAAATATCAAAAGAAAATATAATAGAATGGCATATTTCGAAAAAATCTATTGATGCAAGAAAAAAAGACGATGTCCACTTTTCTTATTCAATAGATATTACTTTAAAAAATGAAAATAAACTTTTAAAAAATAAAAATGTATCTAATGTATCAAAAATTGAACCTCCAGAAATTATAACTAAACTAGATAAATCTATTAGACCTATAATTATTGGTAGTGGTCCAAGTGGCTTATTTGCTGCTTTAACATTTATTCAAAATGGATATAAGCCAATAGTTGTTGAACAAGGTGATACTGTTGATAAAAGAAAGCAAGTTGTTGATAGCTTTGTTAATAATGGCATTTTGAATGTAAATTCTAATGTTCAATTTGGTGAAGGTGGTGCTGGTACTTTCTCTGACGGTAAGCTTACTACTAGTATTAATTCTCCTTATTGTCAAAAAGTTTTAGAGGATTTTGTTAAATTTGGTGCTCCAGAGCAAATTTTGTATCTAACAAAGCCTCATATTGGAACAGATAATCTTATAAATATAATTAGAAATATGAGAGAATATATAATCTCTAATGGTGGAGAATTTTTATTTAACACCAAATTTACTGATTTTGAAATAAAAAATAATTCTATTTCAAGAGTTCAACTTTTACATTTAGATACAAATTCAATAGAAGAGCTTGAATGTAATATATTAATCCTTGCAATTGGTCATAGTTCCAGAGATACTTTCAAAAAAATTTATGAGAAAGGGCTTTTCTTAGAACCTAAAAATTTTTCTGTTGGTGTTAGAATTGAACATTTACAAAGTGAAATAGATAAGGCACAATATGGTACAATTACTAAATTGAAATTGCCTGCTGCTGATTATAAATTGGCTTTTCATGGAGAAGATGGTCGTTCTTGTTATACATTTTGTATGTGTCCTGGCGGAACTGTTATGCCATCATCTAGTGAAAAAAATACTATTGTTACAAATGGTATGAGTTATTTTGCAAGAGATGGCAAAAATGCTAATTCAGCTGTTTTAGTTAATGTTACTCCTTCTGATTTTAAAACTAGTAATCCTTTAGCTGGTATTGATTTCCAAAAAGATTTAGAGGAAAAAGCTTTTATTTTAGGTGGTTCAAATTATTTTGCACCAGCTCAAAGATTTGAAGATTTTGATAAAAATGTTAAATCTGAATTTATAGGAACTGTTAAACCTTCTTACAAGCCTGGTGTTACTTTAGCTAATTTGAATGATATTATGCCTGAGTTTGTTTCTAAGACTTTAAAAGATGGTATAAAATTTTTTGATACTAAATTGTATGGTTTTGCTAATCCTGATAGTATTCTGACTGGTATGGAAACTCGTAGTTCTTCTCCTGTTAAAATTTTGAGAGATGCGAATTTTCTTTCTAATATTAGTGGTATTTTTCCTTGTGGTGAGGGTGCTGGTTATGCAGGTCGGAATTATGACTGCTGCTGTTGATGGGATTAAGTGTGCAATTTCTGTAATTCAAAATCAGGATTAATGAGAATCCTCATTAATCCCTGTTCTTTATTATTTCTATTAATATTTTAATCAAATAATCTACATCATCTTTAGTATTAAAATCTCCAAAAGTAAAACGTATTGCACTTTTAGATAATTGAGCTGGTAATCCGTATTGCAGTTAAAACATGTGATGGATTATTATCTCCAGATGAACATGCTGACCCTCCTGATGCACAAATCCCATAACTATCTAATTCAAATAGTAACTCATTTGAATCTATTCCTTCAAAACTTACATTTAAGTTTCCTGGTAATCTTTTTTCCATTGTTCCATTAATGTGAATATTAGGTATATTTTTCTTTATCTCTTTTAAACAATAATCTCTTAATTCTTTTAATTTATTTTGATATTGTTTCAAGTTCTTTTCTGCTATTTCCGCTGCTTTTCCGAATGGCTACTATTTCTGCAACATTTTCTGTTCCAGCTCTTTTATTTTTTTCTTGGTGTCCTCCATCCATAAATCTTTCAAATTCAATACCTTTTTTTACATATAATGCTCCTACTCCTTTTGGTGCATATATTTTATGTCCAGATAATGATAACATATCTATATTCATTTTTTGTACATCTATTTCAATATTACCTACTGCTTGAACTGCATCTGTATGAAATATTATATTATTTTTATGTGCTATTGAAGCTATTTCTTCTATTGGTTGAATTGTTCCGATTTCATTATTTGCAAACATGATACTTATTAATATTGTATCTGTTCTAATGGAATTTTTTAAACTTTGTAAATCAATAAAACCATTTTTATCAACATCTAAATATGTTACTTCAAATCCATTTTTTTCTAGATTTTGGCAACTATGAAGTATTGCTGGATGTTCTATTTTTGATGTTATAATATGTTTTCCTTTTTGTTTATTTAAATATGCTATTCCTTTTAGTGCTGTATTATCACTTTCAGAGCCACAACTTGTAAAGTATATTTCTTCAGGCTTACAATTAATTAAAGATGCTACTTTTCTTCTAGCTTCTTCAATTGCTCTTTTTGCATTTCTTCCAATACTATATATAGATGATGGATTTCCATATTGTACACTTAAATATGGAAACATCTCATTAATAACTTCTTCTTTTATCCTAGTTGTAGCACTATTATCAAAATATCTAATCTCCATAGCTTACCTCTCTTTCTTTTAATTATAATATTATATTCATTTAATACTATTATGCTACTATTTAATTATATATAATAGAAAAATAGTTGGTATATTAATATTTGAAAGCAAAGACCCTTAGGTAGACCCTAGATATGTTTTTGCTAAAAATATTAATATACCAACTATTTTTTAAATATCATAATTAATTAATTTTTTAATTTTATCAATATTATTAATAGTCTGTCTATATCCATATTTATAACAATCATCCAATTTATCAATTTCTAATAATCCTGTTTTATCTGTTTGTATTGTAAGAACCATATCACTATTTTTTAAATTTTCTTGAGATACCTTATTTCCCATTATATCTACAGTTCTCATTATTATATCCATAACATTACTTTCTTCACTTATATCATCTGCTTTAAAATTCACTGTTAACACTTTATCTGCTCCTTGTTTTTTTACCTCTATAGATGGAAAATTATCTAAAATTCCGCCATCTAAAAATTTGTGACTTCCATATTCACATGGGCTAAATACTACTGGAAAGCTACTACTTGCTCTTATTGCTTTTCCTATTGATATTTCAGTTATATATTTATTACTATCTTCCATATTTTCTGGTATACTATTTGTAAATATATATTCCTTTGAATCTTGAAAGTCTACTGCTGGAATACTTATTGGCATTTTTATATCTGATATTTTTCTTATTCCTTTTCTTAATGCTACTTCATTAAATCCTTTTTCTATTTCTTCTCCTGAATAGAATCCTGAAAAACGTGTCTTTTTACTTGTCACAAAGCTTCCTAAACTTGTTATTGTAGATAATGAATTTTGATTTACCAAATCTTTAGCATACCTTTTAAATAATATGTAAATGTAATATGGTGAATATCCCATTGCATATAATGTTGATATTATACTTCCTGAACTTGTTCCTCCAATAGCATCTATTTTTATATTATTTTCTTCTAATGCTTTTAATACTCCTGCATGCGCAATTCCTCTTATTCCTCCACCTGATAAAGCTAATCCAAGTTTCAAATTATTATCCCTCTTTTCATTATATTTTTTATAATTATTTACTATTTTTTATGTATTTAAACTCGTTTTTGTTACTTTATCAAAATTTTTAACCACTATTTGTTATTATTTTTTTAACAAAGAAAGTTGATATATTAATATTTGAAGTTCAAGACAAATATATAGCCCACAGCTATGTTTTGAACAAAAATATTAATATATCAACCTCTTCTTATAATTTTTAAAATTAACTAATACTATTTATTTGGTATAATATATTTCTCCATTTCCATAAACAACTTGATAGTATTCTCCAATAAATATTGGTTCATTATCATTTAGTTCATACACTGGTTCTACTACAACTTGTCCATCAGAATTTATGACCCCCCATTTATTATCTCTCATAATTCCTGCAAATCCATATTTATTTAATTCTGTTGCATTCTCGTATTGTGCTTCTACTATTACTTTATTTTCTTTATCTACAAATCCCCATTTTTCTCCAATTTTTTGTGTAAATATATTATTTTGTTTAAATATATCCATATTTCTAACTTCTTTTTCATCTTCTGTTATATATTTTATTTCTTCAGCATTATACAATTTTATATATCCATTTTTAATTTCTACTGTTCCATTTTTTAATTCACATATTTTATTCATATCATGAGAATATATTTCTGTTGTTTTTAATGCGTTATTTGTGGCTTGTAGCATTTTTGTTTTATCGATTTTCTGAATAGAGTTATAATTAAATGGTATTATTATTTTCTCATTTTCATTAATAATACCTATTTTTCCATTTAAGTCACATGCTATAAAATAGTTATCAAATAGATATTGAATATATGTATATTCTTCTTTAGTTACTTTTTTATCGTTTATATATATTCCATAATTTGTTTTTCCATTTGTTGTTTTTATATGTATTTTATAATTGGTATCTTTTACATTTACAATCGATTCTTCTTTATCTAATTCAATTCTTTCACCTTTTGAATTAAATATCTTTACATTTTCATCATCATCTGTTGCATATATATTTTCTCCTATTATATCTATTTGTTTATATTCGCAAGGAATTATATTTTTTCCATTTATTGCTATTACTCCACGTTTTATCCCTTTGTATGCAACTATAGTGTTACTAGTTTCTGAATATTCTAGTGCTTGATATAGATTTTCTATTACTATTTCTTTATTTTTTATCAATCCATACTTTCCATTTTCTGCACATATTATATATATCTCTTCACTATCTATGTTTAATATCCTATATAAATCATTATATTTAGATTCTATGATTTCTTTTCCATCTAAATTTACATATCCATATCTATATCCTTCTTCTGTTCTTTGACCTACAATATATCCTGATTTTTGATATCCGCTTTCTACTTCATAAAACTTGTCTGATTCTATTTTATCATATTTTGCTTTTACTAGTACTGTTCCTTTTATATTTATTATCCCATATTTTCCTTTTTCTTTTACTAATAGTTCGCCCTCTTTATATTGTAATGTATCTATTTCTTCATATATTGCTTTAGTTATTCTTTTTCCATTAAAGTCTATTATTCCATACTTTCCATCTTCACTATATTTTAAAATACTTTTTTCATAAACTAAATCTGTTGATATATTTTTTAATCTTAATGGTTCTATATCTTTATATTCTGTAAATATTTCTTCATTTCTTTCATTTAAAACTTTTGTTGTTTCTTCTTCATAACATATAAATACTGCTTTTTCTGGATTTGGTATTTTTACATCTTGATATTTTGTATCTATTATTTTACTTCCTTTTGTATCTATTATTCCATATTTGCCATCTTCTCTTACTACAAAATATTTATATTCTGATATTTCTTCTATTTCATATTTTCTATTTTCTTTGTTCACTTTTTTTATAATAGAATATCCTAATATTGATATTATTGCAATTATTGCTATTATTATTAATATTAACACTTTTTTATTTTTCATATTCTTTTTCTCCTCGTTTTATTAATATCTAAATATTATATATTAAATATTTTTATAATATTTTTTGTAATTGTGAATTGTAATAATATTATAATAGTTTTATATATTTTTTTCAAGGAAAATATATATTTTTTAAGTTTTGGTATTTTTATTGTTATAGTTCAGGTTAAATTCTAAACAAATTGAGTATCCACGCATTTGGAAATACTTTTTATTTGTATATAAATTATTGTTTTTAAAAATACTGAAACTAAAAAAATATATTAAAACTATAAAAGCATATAATATATTATTTATATATTACATGCTTATTAAAATACGATATTTAGAAATTACATACCTGTAATAGGTAATTTCTTTACAACTGTTTCTGATTTTGTTTTCTGAGGCACTTCTTGTATAATCTCTACTTGTTTAGTTGTCTCTGTTATTTCTGTTTCTTCAGGTTCATCTTTTGTTCTTTTTTCAAATAAATTATTAATAGTCACTGTTAATTCTTCGTTTAATTTAACATTAACTTCTATTAATTGCTCATCTAATATATATCCATCTTTAGAGCTTGTTTCTTGAATATAATATTTTCCTGGAATTAAGTTATTTATTGTTATTTCTCCATTGCTATTTGTTTTTAGATTTGCATAAATAATATTTTTATTATTGTCTAAAATATTAAATTCTACATTTTCTAATCTTTCTTTAGTTTCTTGGTCTTGTTTAATTATTTTTATCTTTGTTTCGTTTTTATAATATGTATCTTTTGTATTTCCTTTTGCATCTTCATATGTAGCAGCAGTTAATGCATAATCTTGATATGATGTGTTTTCTGCTTTTCCATATAATACTGATTTGCTATTTATCTTTGTATCTATTTGTATATAAAAATTGGCTTCTTTTGTAAGATTTTTTATGGGAATTAGTACTTTAAATTTTTCGTTTGGGGCGAATTCTTTTTTACTGTTGTTTTCTAAGTCTGTTATCTTTATTCCTCCAGGTAGTTCTGTATCATTATTTCTTACTTCTACTACATAATTTGAAATTGTTCCTCCTGCTTCAATTGAATAGATTTTTGATACATATTCATTTTCTTTTTCGTCTACTTCAAAATTGCTTTTTTCTTTAATTATTTTTATTGTATTTGAAATTTGTGTTTCAGTGCATTTTTCTGCATTAGCTAAAATTTGATTTAATGCTTTCAATGTTCTTGTTCCTGCCTCTCCTATTGGGCTATAATCTGCTGGGTTATTTCCATGTATATAACAATATATTGCTTGTTTTGTTGCAGTAAATGCTTCTTCCTTATTGCTACATCCTAATTCTTCTATTGTTTTATATGGATATCCATTTATGATTATTCTCCATAGTTTTACATCTGATATTGCTTCTTGTACTGATACTGAATATGATATTGAACTGTTGACTCCGCTGTTTTGTTTTGTCTAGGCAGTATGCAGGGTAGCTTATTCCATCTTGAATATATTGGGCATAGTCTGCTTTTACAACAATTCCTTTATAAATTAGTAGACTTCCACAGTCTCCTCCTGAAAAAATATTTGCTGAATTAATATCTACAGCTTGTATTGAATTAAATATTCCTATTATATTTAGAATTAAAAAACTTATTATTAATACAATTTTCTTATGTTTTATAATTTTTTATTACCTCCTTTTGTTATGAAGAGCTTTATTTTTTTAGATTTCTTCTATTGCTTGTACACATCTTCTGTATTCTGGTTGATTTTCTATGCACGTGATTAATGTTATTGTATTTTCTTCTGTTTCTTCTAAAAAACTCCAATCTTCATCAGTTATTATTATATTTTTTGATACTTTGTATGTTTTCTCAAAATCATAATATTTATAAATTATTTCATCTCCTATTTGTAATTTTTTTATGTTTGCAAAATAATTTACTTGATATCCTCTGTTGTGTGCAGCTAAGCCTATATTTCCACTCTTTAAGGACGTTTCTTCAAAGTGTCCTACATATTCATTCATTACTTTCTTGCTTGTGCCTTCACAGATTTCTGCTTCTAATGATATTTTGGGAATTATTATTTTCCAATTTGCCTCTTTTGTTTCTATATCTTTTGCATTTGTATCGGAGTAATCATTTTTGTTTTCTTCTTTTGTTTCTTGATTAATGTTGCTAGAATTTAATTCTACTAATACTATACTTCTTTTAAATATATTAGAAATAGGGTGTGTTTTAAAATCAAACTTGTTTAAGATTATATTTGATTTTGAAATTAAAAGAAATATCATTATAGTTATTAAAAGACTAACTACATTAATGTATCTTTTGGTGTAACTAATCATTCATATTATTCACCAACCTTTATTTAATTTCAATTTGGATTTAATTTTTTCGAAAAAATTTTTAGATTAAAGCACTTTTGTGCATTTGATTGAAATCTGTATCTATGATACTACATTTTTTTTATTTTGTAAAGCACTTTTCATCGCAAAATTCGACAAAAAGTGCTTTACTTAATTTTTACTTTTTACATTTCTTCTCCATCATAAGAAAACATCTTATAATTTTTTTCGTCTATCCAGGCTTTTATTCCTGTTGATTCTTCTTCGATTTTAAAATATATGTCTTCTAATATATGCCTTCCATCATATGAGTATGCTCCACATATACCTTCTTCTTTTCTTGAACTCCCTGATAAACCTAAGTCTTTGTCTCCGAAAATAGCATATTTATCTTCCCAAGGCTCTACTTCATTTATTACTACTATTACTGCTTTTTTTCCTGTGATTATTCTGCTATATTCTATTGGTACTATCATCTTTCCCTCATATGAGTATAATCCACTCTTTCCATCTTTTCTTACCCCTATAGCCATTGAAGTAGTTCTAATCATATCGAACTCTGCTGGTATAATTTGTTTAGGGGCTCTCATAGGGAAAACTGTAGATATATATAATCCTTTCTTACCTTCAGTAGTCATTACTTCATAAGTTCTTTCTCCTACTGGTCTGCCTGAAAATTGTGTTGAATTTATAGTAATTTTCTTGTACCATTTATCAGCTATCCATGGCTTTCCATTATGGTATACCTTTACTCTTCCATCCCTTAGTGCAACTCCCTGAAATTGTTTATCATCAACTCCAATACCATACGTATAATCCACAATTTCTTTTCTCCATTGCTTTTCTTCTTCAGACCAAAGCTCTACTACTGTTATCCATTTTTTCCGTTCTTCAGACCATATTTTTTCTTCTTTCATTCTATTTCCTCCTTATAAATAATTATTCTATAGAAGTTGTTTTGCTTAGTTACTGTTTTAGCATATATCATTTTACATAAAAAGTCAATATTTTTATCTTAAAATCTATATGGCTTTCGACAAAAAGTTACATAAAAAATGAGACAACTTAGGTCTGTCCCAACTGTCTCATTTTAAATCTAACTCAAAATAGAATTCTACCCCATTATCTAAGTTATTAACACCATATTTATTTTGATAATTGTTCATAATAGCTTTTACAAATGCTAAGCCTATACCACTTCCACCATCTTCTCTATTTCTTGACTCATCTGCTTTATAAAATCTATTCCATATTCTATTTAAATTTTCTTCTTTTATTGTTTCACCTGTATTAAATACTTTAACACATACTTTATTTTTTTCAGTATCTATATTATTTGATATTCTAATTGTTTTCTCTCCATCTATTTCTTTAGCATTTTTTATAGCATTTGTTAAATAATTTGTTATTACTTGTTCTATATAAAAATCATCAGCAATTACATTAATTTCTTGCCCTTCATCAAACTCTACCTTTATTCCTTTTTCTTCTAACATTACTTTTGATTTTCTAATAACTTCTTTTTCAAGCTCAACTATATCAAATTCATGATTACTAAATTCTCTTTTTCCATATTCAAGTTTCATTAATTCTAATAATTGTTTAACTAATCTATCCATTTTGTTAGTTTCATCTATTATTACTTCAGCATAAAATTTTCTGCTTTCTTCATCTGCATTTATATTTTCTAGAAGTCCTTCACTATATCCTTGTATTAGTGCAATTGGTGTTTTTAGTTCATGAGATACGTCTGATATAAAACTTGTTCTCATTTCATCTAATTTTGATTTTTCTTCTATATCTTTTTCTAGCTCTATATTTGTATTTCTTAATTGCCTTATTGTTTTTTCTAGTTTGTCTGACATTATATTTATACTTTTTCCTAGATTATTTATTTCATCTTTTGCATCTGTTACTTCATATTTTTGGCTAAAGTCTAAATTTGACATTTTTTTAGCTATATTGTTTAGTTCTAATATTGGGTCTGTAAATTTTCTTGATACTATTGATACCATTATTGATGCTATTAATATTGTGAATCCTGCCATTAGCCATAAGAAATTATTTGATATTCTGACACTATCTTGTATTGAGTTAACTGGTATGCGTATGTATAAAAAATATCCATTTTCTAGTTTTCCTGTAAGCATAACATATGTTATTCCACTTTTTAAATCACTTTGCTTCTTTATTGAAAATTTGTCATTTGTTTCTATATCTTTTGATGAGCTTACATTGAATTTATTTATCATGTCATTTATTGATTCCATTACACTTGAAAAGTTTCTATTTGTAGTGTATATATTTATCCCATTATTATCTTTTATTAATATATCAAAATTGTTTCTTACTGATATTTTTTCAAGTTCTGTTTCTATATCATTTTCTTGTTCTGAATTTTTGTAATAGTTGTTTATTGTTTCATATACTGCTTTTAATGTTCGTTGCTTGCTATATAAATAAAAATTTTCTAATGCAAAGCTGTTTACTAATATTAAGAATATTATTATCATTAATATTGTTATACTTAATGTTGTAAATAATTTTACTTTTACAGATGAAAATAGTGTATTATTTAGTTTCAAATTTATAACCTACCCCTCTAATTGTTTTTATATATTTTCCTTTCTTTCCTAGTTTGTGTCTTATCTTCTTTATATGACTGTCTATTGTTCTAGAGTCTCCATAATAATCATAATTCCATACATTGTTTAATATTTTGTCTCTTGATAATGCTATGTTTTCATTTTCTACTAGATATACTAATAATTCATATTCTCTTAGGCTGAGTTCTAATGTTTTTCCATCAACTGTTATTGTCCTTCCTTCTTTGTCTATTTTTATTCCTGCATATTCTTTTATTTCTTTTGTTTCACTTTTGGTTCTTTTTAATATTGCTTCTACTCTCGCTACTAATATTTTAGGGCTGAATGGTTTTGATATGTATTCATCTACTCCTAGTTCAAATCCAAATAGTTCATCTTGCTCTTCTCCTCTGGCTGTTAACATTATTATTGGCACTTTTGAATTTTGTCTTATTTGTCTTAATACAGACCATCCATCTAGTTTTGGCATCATTACGTCTAATAGTATTAATTCTATTTTTGATTGATTTTCTTCAAATATTTGTAATGCTTTTTCTCCATCTTCTGCTTCTAATATGTTATATCCTTTTGCTATAAGGAAGTCTTTTATTAGTTTTCTCATTCTTTGTTCATCATCAACAATTAAAATATAATTATCCATTTTTATATTTTGCCCCCTAAAGTCAATTTTTTATTTTATTATACTATCTATTTGTGTCTTGTTTGTGAAATATTGTTAATTTTATTTTACTATATGCATATTTTAAAATCAATTATTTCTTACTATTTTTATGTAGAACAACAGTGGCATGATTATAATCTCTTGACCTTTTAAATTACTTATCATGCCACGACCGTTGTTCGCCTGCGAAAAATTGCTCTGCAATTTTTCTGTAGAACGATTTTGTTGTATAGGAAAAATTCGATTTTTCCTATACAATAAAAAAATATCAAGTTTAATTCTTGATATTTTTACATTTTATAAGAGTTATTAAATCGAAAATCCTGGTGCTACATAATAAGCATAATTATTATCTATCTTATTACAAGCCCATGCATCACCGATTTGAATAAACACTATGAAAATGTCTATAATATGATGCACTAGGAGAGCGAAGCCACCAAATTGATCCAGTCGAAGTTCCAACTTTAGCTGATGGCTTAACAATTAAACTATTTGCTGAAACACTTAGATTTAAGTTTTTATAGAATTTATATTGTTTTCCTTCTATTGCAGTTGAACGTGCCTTATCATTCCATACTTCTCCACAAGATAATAACCATAATTTATCCGCTGAATATGCAAAACTACTTGGATTATTATAAGTTTGTATATATTGTTTTTTCACTTCTTTTATTCTAATTCTCACGTCAGTTGGCAACGAATTGAAAATTGTACTATTTAATGCATCTCTTAAATTGCATACCCCCCAACCTCCTGAATTCTTAGACTTACTATTCATTTGCCTTGCATCATTAACTATAAAATCTACATATTCAAATGATATTCCTGCATATGTTTGCTTCCCATCATATGCAGTTGTTTTTTCTGCATCTGATAATTCATCATGGTTAAATTCTAATACTCTTACAACCTTTCCATTTACTAGAGCTGTGTCACCTACTCCTATTTTATATGTTTTACTCCTACTAATCTTCCTTCTTCTGTTATTTCTACTATTTCTCCATTTTCT
>CAOKJC010000037.1 GCA_948468685.1 uncultured Clostridium sp.
TGAAATAACGGAATTCCAATGGATCCCTATGCTATTTTCTATTTTCAAATTATTTATATCCGTAAAAAATGTAGAATTACCACTAACTTTATTTTTTAAATATGTTAAACCATTTTGGACTGGCATAACTAATTTATTAGCAATATTTTCAATAAAAGTTGTATTGGCTTCTCTATTAGAAAATATAACAATTAAAACTAATACTATTATTGTAATAACAATTCCTACTATGCCACTTTTCTTACTTTTATACATAAAATCTCCTTAAAATATTTATCATTTTAATTTATAATACTTACTTTCAAATAGTAATACTTTTTATTTTTACAAATGCTACGTGGGGACCGCTGAATACTGTTAAGAACTGAACGTTCTGTTACAGTATCAGTGGGAAAGCATGAGAAGAAATAAAAAGCATTACTATTTGTTATAACATTTTATATAAAAGAAAAATTTTATTTTCTCTTTCTAGAATTAATAAGTACTGTTTTTAATCTTTCTAAATCTTCTAATGTTTTACCAGTCCCCCTAACAACACAATCTAGAGGTTCCTCTGCAATATATACTGGCATACCTGTCTCAATACTTAACAATTTATCCAAATTTTTAATTAGCGCTCCTCCACCTGCAAGAACAATTCCTTTTTCCATAATATCTGATGCAAGCTCTGGTGGAGTTTTTTCAAGAGTACCTTTTACAACTTCAACAATCTTAAATATTGATTCTTTTATAGCCTCTTCAACTTGTACTGATGTTATTCTTTCATTTCTAGGTAAACCATCATTTAAATCTCTTCCTCTTATTTCCATTGATGTTTCTGTCATAAGTGGCATAGCACATCCAATTTGCATTTTTATTTGTTCAGCAGTAGTTTCTCCAATAGCTAAATTCATTTCTCTTTTTATATAATTTACTATATCATCATCAAGTTCATCTCCTGCTATTCTTAAAGAATAGCTAACAACAATTCCTCCTAATGATATTACAGCAACTTCAGTAGTCCCTCCACCAATATCAACTATAATATTACCACTTGGTTCAGAAACATCTAAGGATGCACCAATTGCAGCTGCCATTGGTTCTTCTATTAAATATACTTCTCTAGCTCCAGCTTGAAGAACAGACTCTTCAACAGCTCTTTCCTCAACCTCTGTAATTCCAGATGGAACCCCAACTACTACTCTAGGTCTTCCTATATTATATCTTTTTTCTACTTTTTGAATAATATTTTTTAACATTAATTGAGTAGCTGTAAAATCTGCAATAACACCATCCTTTAAAGGTCTAACCGCCTTTATTTGTTCTGGAGTTCTACCAAGCATTTCTTTTGCTTCATTTCCTATTGCAACAATATTTCCTGATTTCTTATCAATTGCAACAACAGAAGGCTCTTTTAATATAATTCCTTTTCCTTTTAATGTAACTAAGATATTAGCAGTTCCTAAATCAATTCCAATATCCTTTGAACCAAATGTAAAAAATTTCATAAAATCCTATCCTTTCCTAAAATATAATTAAGTATTTCATGTTTTTTTAATATTAATATATTAAAATTTTAGTTATTAAATTATTTATTATTTATACATTTTTGTGCCATTTTTTGAGTCTCTACAAAAACACTCTTATAATTTTTATTCCCAATTACTATATGGTCTAATAACTCTATATCAAAAATCTTTGTTGCATTAAACAATTTATCTGTAAATTTAATATCCATCGTACTAGGTGTTGGATCACCCGTAGGATGATTATGTACTAATATCATCTTTGGAGCCTTTATTTTTAAAGCTTCTGATATAATTTCCTTCATATTTACATTTGCAAAATTAGTGCCTCCAACTGCTACATCAACACTTTTTAATATTTCATTTTTGGTATTTAATAAAAATAACTTAACAAATTCTCTTTTTTCTAGCCTTAATTCTTCCATTACTAAATTTGCTATATCTTCTGTACTCTTTATTTGTATCTTTTTGTAATTTGAAAGTTTTGACATCCTAACTGCTAATTCACAAACAGCTTTTAATTGTATTGCCTTAACTCTTCCTATACCTTTAACTTGCATAAGCTCTTCTAAACTCATAGACTTTAAGAAATTCAATTCTCCCATTTCTGGGTCATAATTTAGTTTTAAAATCCTTTGAGCAATTTGTACTGAAGTCTCTTCTTTAGTTCCTGACTTTATTATTATGGCTAATAATTCTGAATTTGATAAGTTTTTTTCTCCATATAATTCTAATTTTTCATAAGGTCTTTCTACTTCTGGTAAATCTTTTATTTTTAAAGACAATTTAAAACTCCTTTCTTGTTTTATCTTGTCCCACTTTTTATTTTTTAATTAAGCATTCATATATAATATCAACTAAATTTTTCTATATATAAATATAGCTAATATCATTCCTATAATACTTGCAACATTTATATTAAATGCTACTCCAAATGTTAGTTTTAATACACTTAAATCTAAAACTAATGGACTCTCTAATCCAAATGATTGTCCATAAGCCAACCACCAAAGCCATGATACTTCTGATGCTAATTTTCCAAGTAGTCCCCCTACTACTAATCCTGCTAACAAAAATACTAATAATACCCATATATTTTTATCTCTTGTTGCCATTTTTTTATACCTCCAATTTTTCATTTGTTTTTACATTTACACCTTTTTCTAATACAGTGCTATTATATATTGAATTGCCATTTTTTTCAAGTACTTTAAACAAATTGTAAAAATTTTTGTTGCTATGTAATTGCAGTTCTACACAACCTTATTGTAAAGTAACTTTATACAAAACAAAAAGGTGAAAATTTTTCTTTTACCGCTAATTATTTGACTTTGTCAAATTTTAGCAATAAACAAAAATTTTCACCTCTAACGTATTACATTCGTTAGATTACGTTCTTCATAATCTGTACTTTTAAAACTAATTTTTTTACAATGTTTTTGTCACGGCTTTAGAACTCAGTCCTACATTAATAAAAAGTGGCTCTGAAGGAAATGTTGGTATTGGCATCGCCAGTGACATCGTTGCCGCGGCGAGAGGCTGGATAGTTGGAACCTGTACTGCCGCAACTGCCTCCCCTAATGCTACACGGACAGCTGCTGTAGTCCGTTGCATGTTCTAATGTCCATTCATATAAATTTCCTGCAAAATCATAGATATTCATTTTTTTATTTCTTTCTAATCCTGCTGATGGTGTATTATTAGCTGTGTCACTATATCTTCCCCAACTTGAACTATTTGAATTTATCATGGCTGTTGTTAATCCTTCTTTTCCATCTAAATATCTACATACCAAATCCCATTGTATTCCAAATAATAAACTACTTGTCTTTTCTTCATCTGGAGCATATCCACTTGCTTTTATTTGTGCATTACTACATGTTATATTAACTGTTCCATCTTCATATCTTTGGATCCAGAATCCTCCATTATTATACACACTATTTATCATTTTATTATACATTTCATTATATGTTGCAGCATCTGCTACTCCACATCCACTATACCATTCATCTGTCCAATTATGATTTTGACTTGCATCACCTTTTCTATATACTCCTGCATATGTTATTAAATCTGCTTTTATTGCTGCATTTAATTGCTCTTCTGTTTTTTCTTCTCCTAATGCATCTGCTGTTGTAAATATTGTTTTTGGTACTTCTACCCATACCCATTCTCTTTCATTTTTATCTTTTATTACTATTCCTTTTGTGCTATCTGCTTCAATTATTGTTACATTTTCACTTGGCATTGCTCCTTCTGGATTTGTTTCATTCTTATTTATACCTACAAATAATTCTGCTGTTTCATTTGCTACATTATTAATATAGTTTTCATATTCTCCTAATATTGAGTTTTCTCTTCTTTCTGCTTCTTCATAACTATTCTTGGCTTCTCCTGCCTTTTGGAATAATCCACTTCCTGTTAATGCACTTATTGATATTCCTGCTAATATTAATAATATAATTATTGTTATTACTAATGCCACTAATGTTATACCTTTATTTTGCTTTTTCATTTTACAATTTTTCCTCCTTTGTTTTATATTTCTATTTTTTCTTTGTTTTTAGTATTTATATTTTTACAAATAATATACTTGTTTTTATAATATTTATAAATTTTTATCGTTTATGAACAAATATATGCTCTATAAAAACTTAGATATTATTTCATGGATTATTCTTTTTTCAAAGTTCTTATTTGTAAAAATATTATAATTTTACTCTTAAATTTTCTCACAACTTTTTTGTTTTTTCAATACTTTTTGCAAAATTTATATACTTTTTGCATACTTTTCTTTTATGCTTATAGTATATAGAATAATATATGAAAATTTACAGTTTAATAATTTTGCCTTAACAAATTTATTATATATTTAATTACTATCCTCAACAACAAAATCAATTAGTTTTGCTAATCACTTTTTTACATAATATTTTCCTTACCTTTGAAAGTTTCATATAATATAAAAAATAATTATATTAATATGAAAAAATGAGTTCGACCTGAAAACTTATTTATTTTAACTAATTTATAGTGTGTATATAAATTCAAAATATCTGCTATCTATAGCGCCTTGGAGAACGGAATTTTTGAATATCAATATAATTATTTTTATTCTCACTTTGTGTTACAAAACTAAAAAATTTCATATTGTTTCCTATAATATGAAAAAGTTTAATTATGAATTACCAAAAATTGTTCCTTTAAATATAATATAAATAGTAGTATAATATAATTAATAGTACTGGAGGTAATTCAATGAAAATAGAAAAACTAACTGAAAACAAAATTAGAATAATATTAAAAAAAGAAGACTTTAAAGACACATCAATAGATGTCCAAAAACTTCTTTTAACAACACCTGAATCTCAAAACTTATTTTTAGAAATATTAAATAGAGCAAAAAAAGAAGTCAATTTTGATACAGATGGACATAAATTATTAATAGAAGCTTCTTTTCAAAATGAAGATGCTTTTATATTCACAATAACAAAATATATAGAATCTAATAATACATTTAAAACAAAAAACAGAAAACTTTTAACAATAAAAAGAAAAAGTCAAATATTAAATAAATCATGTTCTATATATCAATTTAACGACTTTGAGGACTTTTGCAATTTTTGCAACTCCATAAATAAAAATACCAACATTAATTTAAAAAGTATTTTCAAAACCTCTGTGTTATATCTTTATAATGATACATATTATTTAGTAATTGATGGTATAAATATTTCTAATAAATCACTAAATTTGTTTCATTCTGTTTTATTAGAATTTTCTAGTTTTTTAACGTTTTCTGAAAATTTTAAGTTTAAATTAAAAGAACATAGTAAAATAATAATTAAAAACAATGCAATAACTACAGGAATAAAATATTTTGCTAATAAATAACAATCAAAAAAGGGATTTTAAGAAGTATAATCTTAATCCCTTTTTTACTTAATATAAATAATTTTGTGGGTTATATGCAACCCCATTAACTCTAATTTCAAAATGTAAATGTGGACCTGTTGAGTTTCCAGTTGAACCAACCGCTGCAATAGTTTGTCCTTGTGACACAGTTTGTCCAGCTGTTACATACAATGCATTACAATGTCCATAATATGTTTGAACACCATTTTCATGTGTAATTACAACTAACTTTCCATAAGACCCTTTCCAATCTGCATAACTTACTGTTCCTGAAGCCGCCGCTTTTACAGGTGTTCCTAAAGAAGTTGCTATATCTAAACCTGTATGAGATGAGCTTCTTACACTACTATTTACACCAAATCTTGAAGTTATTATCCCACTAACAGGCTTTGCTAAGGAAATTCCTAAACTTACTTTTGCACTTGATATATTTGTTGACGTATTTACTGTTTTTTTCGCAACTACAACTTTTTTAGGTGGTGCAACATACAATTTAGAAACTGCATCCTCTATCGATGTCATTTCTTTTAACTCTGTTTCATATTTTTCAGCAATTGTTATTTTTTCAGTATTAGAACTTTTTTTCTCTTTTAACTTTTCAACAATAGTCTCCGCTTCTGAAAAAGTAGGAACATATATCTTTTCTTCTTGATTATCTAAAACAGCATAATATCTATAATATGTAGTTCCATCTGATTTTATTATATCAAAAATCTTATCATCATCAGAATTTACATCTCTTTTTAATAAACATATATTATACTCAGGTAAACTTTCAACTTGCACAAAAGCTGCATTTTCACCTTCCCCATTTTCAATATAATCATTTATTTGAGATTGTAATTTACTTTTATTATCTGTATATCCAACCATTTCGCCATCTATATTAACACTATAACTTACTTTATAAAAAGAAGCTATAAAGCCTATTACTATTAAAAGAGCCACTGATATTAACGTTATTAATTTTATTGACCTTCTTGTGTGCACTAACAATTTTTTTAACATTACAAAATTTCTCCTTATAATATTATGATATAATTTTATACTTTTTTTTAAAATTTTGCAAGAGGTTATATATTAATTTTCCGTAAGTTTTTTTATATTCTGTTACTAGTCAGCCTTGCTCTTATATTTTTTATCAGAAAAGTTTATTATATTATTTTTGAAATACTACGTAAGCGACCATGCGACACAAGGTATGAAAAAATCCTATAATAAACTTTCATGGAACAAAAGGGGCATGATTGAAATTTTTTGACCTTTTAGATTATTTACATGACCCGTCTTTGTTCGCCTGCGAAAAATTGCTCTGCAATTTTTCTGTAGAACGATTTTGTTGTATAGGAAAAATTCGATTTTTCCTATACAACAAATAAATCAATAATATGGTTGACTAGTAACTATATTATTGTTGTAATTCTGTTTTTACAGTTTCAATTTCTGTAGTTGTAGCCTTTTGAGCTGGTTTATAATATCCTTTGCTCTGAGCCACTTTAAAAAGTTCATATTGGAAACTTTCATCATTATTTCTTATTTGTTGAAAAGTTTGTCTTAAGTTCATATTCTCTGTTTCTGAAATAGCAGTTTGATATGCTGTTAAATCTGATTTAACTCCAGACAAAATGTCATTTACCATTGTCTTTTCATCCATTTATATTACCTCCCATTAATTATTTAAAAAAGTCATTAATTTTTGTTTTGTATTTAAACTATCTTGAGCAGCCTTTGTAAATATTTGCTTTATTTGTGGGTCTACTGCTTGTGCTGAATATGTGTTTAATTTTTGATATGCTGTTTCATGCGCTCCTATTAGATGTCTTAAATGTTGTAATTCTACTTGACTTAAATCTGCCATTTTTATCCTTCCTTTCACTTATTTGTAATTTTACAAATTATTCTTTTTTATTATTTACATTTATACATTTTTTATACATTTTTTATTTATTATTGCATTTTTATATAAAATGTATTATAATATGCACATCACTAAAAAGTGCTCTAGTAATACTTTGTTACTATATCGTATATGATATAGTAATTGTAATTCATAAACATTATCCACATAATAGGAGGACAACATGGAAGAAAAATTTTTAGTTGGTACAAAACTTATTGGAAATATTGATGTAGGTTTCGCCCTTGATAAAAGAGTATCAATTCCTGCAAAAAGTATCTTAAAAATTGAAGAAGGAATCAATACAAGTTGTTGCCAAAGTATAATAGAAAAGTGTAATAATGAATGGCAGATTATAGATAGCATTAAAAGACAGCCTTATTTAGGGACATACGTTTACTATAAAGATCCTTCATATGAAAAATCTCAAATAATTCTTTTTGTTGAGGACTTTGATGAATGTATGTCACAATTAAAAAGCAAAAAAGTATAAATCCATAGTCAAAAGAGCGACAATTTGTCGCTCTATCAATTTTACATATTATATTATTTCCAAATTAGCAAATTTAGCCATTAATCTCTTATGTCCAACTTTATCAAAGCTAATATCAACTTTTAAATCGTCGCCTTCAGGCTCAACATTACTTATTGTACCTTCACCAAATTTCTTATGGAATATCCTTACACCTGACTTGTATTTAGATAAATCAACATTATTTCCTGTTGATTTCTTTCCTAATGTATTTAAGAAACTTTCTGCTGTTCTAAACATAAATCCATTATTATTTGAACTTGCAGCAGCAACAACTGGCTCTTTCTTATCAATTTTATAAGTTTTTATTGCTCCATTATCTCTACTTCCATATGTCCAACTATATTTTGAGTCTCCAAAAATATTATTTGTTTCTTGTTTCTCTCCTAAAGCTTCATCATATCCATCTAATAACTCACTTGGTATTTCTTTTAAAAATCTTGATACTTGATTACAACTTGTAGAACCAAAAATAGTTCTTTGCTTACTACATGTTAAAAATAAGTTTTCCTTAGCTCTAGTAATTCCAACATAGCATAAACGTCTTTCTTCTTCCAATTCTTTAGGTTCAGAAATTGATTTATATCCTGGAAAAATTCCTTCTTCCATACCTACTAAGAATACAACTGGAAATTCCAATCCTTTAGCACTATGTAATGTCATTAATGTAACTGTATCTTCTGTTTCTTCCATATTATCAAGGTCACTTGATAATGTTATTCCTTCCAAAAAGTCTGTTAATTTATTATCTGCTGATTCTTCTTCAAATTCAATTGCAACAGTTAAAAATTCATCTAAGTTTTCTATTCTATTTTCTGCTTCAATTGTATTTTCATTTTCTAAAGCTTGTGTGTATCCTGATTTTTTCAATGTTTCTTTAATTAATTCTGATATCTTCATATCATCTTTTTTAGCTCTTAATTCTTCTATTACATTTATAAATTCTCTTGAACTTAAAAATACTCTATTTAATCCATATTGGTCTGCATGTTCTATTATTTCATACATAGAAACTCCATTGTTATCTGAAATTTCTTCAATTTTATCTAAGCTTGTCTTTCCAATTCCTCTTTTAGGTTCATTTATTATTCTTTTTAAACTCAAATTATCTGCTGGATTCTGTATTAATCTTAAATATGAAATAATATCTTTTATTTCTTTTCTTTCATAGAATTTAAGTCCTCCTACAATTTTATAAGGAATTTTTTCTCTTCTTAAAATATCTTCTATTGCTCTTGATTGAGTATTCATTCTATATAAAACTGCAAAATCTGAATATTTATAATATTCTTCTCTTCTTAAGTGTTCAATTTGATTTGCTATATATGTTCCTTCATCATATTCATTACTTGCTGAATATACTCTAGGTAAGTTTCCTATATCATTTTCTGTCCATAATTCTTTTTTGTAAGTAACTTCATTGTTCTTTATTACGGAATTAGCTGCTTTTAAGATATTTCCTGTACATCTATAATTTTGCTCTAACTTGATTATTTTTGTTCCTGGAAAGTCTCTTTCAAAATTTAATATATTAGAAATATCAGCTCCTCTAAAGCTATAAATCCCTTGGTCATTATCGCCAACAACTGTTATATTTCCATTCTTAGATGCTAACATTGTAACTAATGTAAATTGTGCTTTATTTGTATCTTGATACTCATCTACCAAAACATACTTAAATTTATCTGAATAATATTCTAATATATCTGGATTTTCCATTAAAATTTTAATTGTATAATTTATAATATCATCAAAGTCAATTGCATTATTTTCTTTTAATCTTTTTTGATACATTTCATATACTGCTGAAATTTTTTCTTTTCTAAAATCCCCATTGGCTCTTATAGCATACTGTTCAGGTTCTAACATTTCATTTTTTGCATTGCTTATTTCTGACAAAACTGACCTGTCTGTAAACATTTTATCATCTAAGCCTATATTTTTTATACATGCCTTAATTAATGTTCTTTGGTCTGATGTATCAAATATTATAAATGATGAGTCAAATCCTATTCTATCTATAAATCTTCTTAAAATTCTAACACATATTGAGTGAAATGTACCCATCCATATATCTTTAGCAACATCTCCTACTAAATTTGCTATTCTTTCTTTCATTTCATTTGCTGCTTTATTTGTAAATGTTATCGCTAATATGTTCCAAGGCAATGCACCTTTTTCTCCTATTAAATAAGCTATTTTATGTGTTAATACTTTTGTTTTTCCACTTCCTGCACCGAGCAATTACTAAACATGGTCCTTCTGTATTTACTACTGCTTCGTATTGTTTATCATTTAATCCTTCTAATATGTTTTGCATACTTTTCTCCTATTCTATTTGACTTTTTCTATTTTTTATATTATAATAATTTTAGAAAATAAGAAAGCCACAAAATGTGGTTGCCGATATTAATATAAAAAATCACATCTCTATTCGGCGGCAGAGATGTGATTTTCTTTTATATTCCTAATAGTTAAAACTATTATTAATGCAAAAGATATGGTAGCAAGAATTACATTTGCAACTAATGATATAATTAAAAGTTCCAATATTATTCCTTCTAGCATAAAACCACCTCACTTTCTATGTAATATATGGGTGGAAACCACATTCTGCTCTCTCTCATTTTCGTTTCTTAATTATATATTCTTTAAATGTAAAAGTCAATAGAAATTAGAAGTTTTTTCAAACATTTTTTCGCTATAATGTAGTTGCAAAAATTCCAATTATAAAGCCAATCATATTTCCGACAGCGGACATTCGACCTTTATATAATTTATTAGACTCTGGTATCAGCTCACCAGACACAATATATAACATTGCACCTGCTGCAAAGCTTAGGCATATAGAAATTACACTTTCTGATATTGAGCCAATAATAGCACCAAAAAAAGCTCCTATTCCTGTAGTTATTCCAGACAATATTACATAAAAAATAACTTTTGATTTTTTCATTCCACCATTTTTCATTGGAACAGACATTGATATTCCTTCTGGTATATCATGCAAGCAAATCGCTATAGCTAAACCTAATCCTAATCTTAACGAAGCTTCAAACCCTGAACCAATAGCTAAACCTTCAGGAAAATTATGAATAGCTAAACCTATTGACACTATAATTCCTGTTCTTAACAGGTCATTTTTATTATTACATTCATCTGCTTTTTTATTAAATTTTCTCTGAACAACAATATCACAAAAAATCATTGTTACTATGCCGATTAATACTCCAAAAATTACACTATAAATACTACTGATTCCTAGTGCTTCTGGTATTAAATCAAAACATATTATTGACATCATCAATCCTGATGCAAATGATAATACAAAACTTAAAAATTTGTTTGAATTCTTCTTAGTAACTATCCCTAATACTCCTCCTATTGTCGTTCCAAATGTTCCAAAAAATAATCCTAATAATGTTGTTTTTAAAATCCCATCCATAAAAAAACTCCTCAAAATATACTTAATATAAGTATATTCTAAGGATATCTTTTTTATTCTAACTTTTTTATAAATATTAACTTCAAAGTGCAGACAAATCATTAATTTTAATATAAAATATCTTCATAGGAAATGAGAATAAGCAGATGTGGTTTCTCTTTTTCCTATATTAATTATAACATATAAAATTAAAAAGTCAACAATTATTTACTCTTCATCACCCTTCAATCTTTCAGCTCTATCAGCTGCAATTAAATTATCAACCATCTCATCAATATTACCATTTAAGAAATTTTCCATTTGATAAATACTCATTCCAATTCTATGGTCTGTAATTCTACCTTGAGGATAATTATAAGTTCTAATTTTTTCACTTCTATCTCCAGAACCAACTTGAGACTTTCTTGCATTTGCAACTTCACTATCTTGTTTTTGCTTCTCAATCTCATATAATTTTGTTCTAAGCATTCTCATAGCATTATCCTTATTTTGGAATTGTGACCTTTCAGTTTGACATTCAACAACAATACCTGTTGGTTCGTGTATAAGTCTTACGGCTGATGATGTTTTATTGATATGTTGTCCTCCAGCACCAGAAGCACGGAAAACTTCCATTTTTATATCTGATGGGTTTATTTCTATTTCAACATCTTCAACTACTGGAAGTACTGCGACCGTAGCTGTTGATGTATGAATTCTACCACTACTTTCTGTGTCTGGAACTCTTTGAACTCTGTGTACACCACTTTCAAATTTTAATCTACTATATACACCTTTACCTGTAACCATAAATGTTATTTCTTTATATCCACCAAGCCCTGTTTCATTCTCATTTAATACTTCAACTTTCCAATGTTTAGTTTCTGCATACATAGTATACATTCTAAATAATGAACCTGCAAATAATGCTGCTTCATCTCCACCAGCACCTGCTCTAATTTCACATATAATATTTTTATCATCATCTGGATCTTTAGGAATTAATAAGAATTTTAACTCTTCTTCTATCTTTGGTAATTGTTCTTTTGCTTCATAGAATTCTGCTTCTGCTAATTCTTTCAATTCCTTGTCTTCCATCATTTCTTTTGCTTCTTCCATTGCCTCTTTAACTTTTTTATATTCTTTAAATTTTAATACTACATCTTCTATACTTGCATGTTCTTTCATCAACTTCTGCCATTCAGCTTGATTTGATATTACTTCTGGGTCACTTATCATTTTTGTTAGTTCCTCATATCTTTTTTCTACAGCTTCTAATTTTTCAAACATAAATATTCTCCCTTTCGCTTCACTTCGTTACGCTCATCGTCATCAAAAAAATTCTTCGAATTTTTTTGTCCGCCAAATCCTATTTTTATTGCTAGTTATAATTACTTTTATATTATACACTATTTTTATAATATTTACAAGCTAAATTTCAGGGCTAGAACAATTTTGTTCTAGCCCGTGGATTATAAATCAAACTTCTAATTCTAACTCGCATTCGAAAATACATATTTCTTCTTCATCTTCCATATCATCTATAGAAAAATCAGAATTCATATAAATGAATTTATATTCTCCATCCAATATTTCTGTATCCAAAAACTCTATATAACATCTTACAGCTTTATCACTACCGAAACATTCTATACAATCGCCAGAGTCCTCATAATCACAATATTCATCATTTATCCTTACATAAATCAGAAAACATTTCAGAAGATCTTTATTATATTTTACAATTAATTTTACATTATAAATTTCTGATGTAAACTCTTCTCTTACTTGATATTCTAACAAGTATTCTTTCAATTTATTATTTGTATTACTTAGAATATCTTCCCAATAAGTCCTCCGTTTTTCACTTAATTGCTTTCTAATAGCCATTCTTATAATCCTCCTTATGTAATCTAATTTTTAGTTACGCAACTATTATATATTAAATTTACATAATTGTCAAATTATAATTTATATTAAGTTTATCCAAAATTTCTTTTTCTCTATTTGTACAAGTAAAAATAATAATTTGTCTATCATTAAATTCAGAATTTAAATATAATAAAATATTTTTTAATCTTTCATCATCATAAAAAGCAAAAGCTTCATCTAACAAAATTGGAACTTTTTCCTCTGACATTTCATCAATCATTGAAAGTCTTAAAGATAGGTATAATTGATCAATAGTTCCTACACTCATTCTATTAACTGGAACATAATCACCATTTTCTAGCTCAACAATTAATCCTTCTGTTTCATTAAACATTGCCTTACTATATTTGTCCCCTGTAACTTTAGATATATTCATAGACAAATTCTCTGTAAACTTAGGGGTAACAGTACTTTTCATTTCTTCATAAGCCTCACTCAAAATTTCCTTCGCTAAATTCATACTCAAATTTAAACTTTTTAAAGTTGACATTTTTTCATTATCGTTTACTAAATTTTCCTCAATTTTTGACAAATTGTCTAACTGTGGTTCTATATTTTTTTTATCCAAATCTAAAGAATGTAATTCCAATTTTTTCTCATTTATAATTTTTTGAATTTTTTCAATTTCAAAATTTATATTTTCTAAATTATTTAAATTTAAAAAATTATTTATTTCATTTTTTTCTAATTTATTTAAATAATTATTTTTTATTTTTTCCTTT
>CAOKJC010000038.1 GCA_948468685.1 uncultured Clostridium sp.
GTTATATCAACACTTTCAGCGAACTATTCATTATCTAATTCACGGATTCAGGATAATAAATCCATAGGAGATGATTTTATGGGATTTTTTGATAGATTTAAAAAGAATGATAAACAAAATATTGGGAATGTAGTTAATAATAGACAACTAGTAGAACAATTACCATTTGATGTTGAATATAGTCAAATTTCTAATGGTAATTTGCAAGTGAATTTTTATGATAAAGATTCAGATTTTAAGAAATTCTATGATACTACAAGATTAATAGTGTGTAGACAACCTTTAAATATTGAAGGTCATCAAGTTTATAATTGTGCTGTTTCTTGGTATGGACATAGTGATTGTCAAATGTTTGATGAAAAAACTGGACAATTTGATAGTTTAAGAGCACAAGAATATAGAGGTGTTTTAGCAGAAATAGATTTAGAACTATTACAAACTGACCCAAATTATTGTAATATGGTAATGAAGGAACTGCTAGATAAGCAAAGAGTTGAAAGATATCTTGAAAGCGGATTGCAAGAAACACCAGAACATCCTTGTGGCAAATACATAGGAGGAATTAGACAAACAGAAAAAGGCTATGGTAAATTCTTTTCTACAATAGTAGGTAAAGCATCTCATAATTCCGAGTTAATGGTAAATAGAAAACAAGAACATAGAGAAATGATTGAAAAACAAAGACAAAAAGCAATTGCAGATAAAAAAGCTCAAATTGAAAAATTACAAAGTGAATTAGATAGTATGGAAAAATAATATATAAAAAATTAAAAGAACATGTGTGTAAAATCATATGTTCTTTTGTTTATTTATAGTAATTCCATTAAAACTCCATTAAAAAAATATAGACAATAGCTTAAACGCTTACATCATAAGCAGTTACAAAATAACCAATTTGCTCATCTGCACCATAGACTTATCAAAGCTGTAAAAGTTTTTGATAAGTCTATTTTTGGTCTAAATTTTCTTTAATTCTATAGATATCAAACAAAACTTCAAACAAAGATAAACAAATATTTGACAGATGAAGAAGTAAAAGATATAATAAATCAAAGATTTATAAAATGAATTGATGGAGGTATAATATGAAATGTCCAAAATGTGGTAGTGAAAGTATATCAAGTGTAGTAAGCACAAAAACTCATACAAAAGGATTTGATGGAGGAGATGCATGTTGCGGTTATCTATTATTTGGATGGCCAGGTATATTGTGTGGATTATGCAATACAGGAGATACAACAGTAACTACTAAAACTAATAATATATGTAATGATTGTGGAAACAGATTTTAATGAAAAAGAGTACAAAAATAAAAACATGGGCATTTTTTATGAGATTAGGAAATAAATGTGGATGCCATCAAAGAGAAGACAGAAGTTTTAAAATAAAAGGATGGCAGCTTCCTGTATGTAGTAGATGTACAGGAATATTAACTGGACAAATAATAGGATTAATTTTATATATGTTTAAAATCCAAATACCAATTTATGTAGATATTTGTTTTTTACTAATTATGTTTTTGGATTGGTATATACAATATAAAAACATAAAAGAGTCCAGCAACTTTAGAAGATTTGTGACTGGCAATTTGGCTGGTATAGCTCAAATGAGTATTGTAATTAAGATTATTTATATGATATTTAGCACTTTGTTTTAAGGTGCTTTTTATATTGATCAACAAATATACATAAATATATATACAAGAAAAATGTCAAGTGATATAATAAATGTGCCAAAGGGGACGTCCCTTTTTGGAAAATACGAAATGACTTAATAGCGTAAATATTATTAAATTTAAATAGTGTGCCAAAAAGGGACGTCCCCTTTGGCACAAAAAAGTAAGGAGAAAATAAAAATGAATAATATTATTGAAATCAAAAATTTAACAAAAGAATACAAAAAACTAAAAGCAATTGATAACTTATCATTTGAAGTACACGAAGGAGAAATATTAGGATTATTACGGTCCAAATGGAAGTGGAAAATCAACAACGATAAACTGTATACTATCATTATTAAATTTTAATGAAGGAAGTATAAAAATATTTGGAAAAGAAATGAAACCAGACAGTTATGATATAAAATCAAAAATAGGGGTTATATTCCAAGAAGTTGCAGTATTTGAGGAATTAACTGTATATGAAAATATAGACTATTTTTGTGGATTATATATAAAAGATAAAAATAAAAGAAAACAATATATAGAAGAAGCAATAGAATTAGTAGGACTAGAAGAATTTAAAAAATTTCATCCAAAACAACTATCAGGAGGATTATTAAGAAGATTAAATATAGCATGTGGAATAGCACATAAACCAGAGATAATCTTTTTAGATGAACCAACAGTTGCAGTAGATCCACAAAGTAGAAATAATATATTAGATGGAATTAAGAAATTAAGAGATAACGGAGCGACAATAGTTTATACAACTCACTATATGGAAGAAGTTGAAATTATTTGTGATAGAGTAATAATATTAGACAAAGGAAAAATATTAGCAACTGGAACAACAGATGAACTAAAAGAATTAGCAAAAATAGAAGAAAAAGTAACAGTAGAAGTAAATAGCTTAGATAAAAAATATATAGAGCAAATAAGCAAATTAGAAAATGTAGATGAAGTAACATATAATGGAAACATATTGCTTGTTACATACAAAAAAGGCAAAAATAATTTGGTAGAATTAATAGATTATATGAAAGAAGAGAATATAAAATATAACAAAATATATTCAGAAAGACCAACATTAAATGATGTATTCTTAGAATTAACAGGAAAGGGGCTTAGGGACTAATGTTTATACATAATTTTAAATATGCTCTAAAAACTCTTTTTAGAAATAAGATGCTAATATTTTGGACCTTTGCCTTTCCAATAATATTAGGAACATTTTTCAATATGGCTTTTTCAAATATTGAAAATAGTGAAAAGTTGGAAGTAATAAATATAGCAATAGTTAATAATAAAGAGTTTGAAGAAAACGAAATCTTTAAAGAAACATTTAAAACATTAAGCGATGAAAAAAATGAAGATAGATTATTTAATACAAAATATGTTACAGAAGAAAAAGCAAAAGAACTATTAGAAAATGATGAAATAAGTGGATATTTAATATTAGAAGAAAAACCAAAAATAATAGTCACAACAAGTGGGATAAATGAAACTATATTAAAATCTGTAACAGAAGAAATTATTCAGACAAGTGAAATAATAAGTAATATAGCTGAAAGTGAAATAAAAAAAGAATTAACAGCAGAAAATTATAATATTGATTACGAAAAAATTTACAACAATATAATAGAAAACATACAAAAAGAAGAAGCAAAAATTAAAAATATATCAAACAGCAATTTAAGTTATACAATGATAGAATATTATACATTAATAGCAATGACATGTCTTTATGGCGGAATACTTGGAATGGTAGCAATCAATCAAAATTTAGCAAATATGAGTAATAATGGAAAAAGAATATCAGTAGCGCCAACATCAAAGGGAAAAGTAGTCTTTAGTAGTATTATTGCCAGCTATATAACACAATTAGTGGGATTAGCACTCTTATTTGTATATACAATATTTGTATTAAAAGTAGATTATGGAACAAATTTACCACTAATAATCTTATTAGGAATGGTTGGAAGTTTTGCAGGATTAGCTATGGGATTAGCGGTAGGAACATTATTAAAAGCAAATGAAGGAGTAAAAACAGGAATTTTAATATCTATTACAATGCTAGGATGCTTTTTATCTGGAATGATGGGAATTACAATGAAATATATAATTGATAAAAATGTTCCTATTGTAAATAAATTAAATCCTGCAAGTATGATAACAGATGGATTTTATTCATTATATTATTATGATACATTAGATAGATACTTTTTTAATATAGCTAGTTTAATTATTTTTGCTTTTATAATGATATCTATATCAATATTTAGTTTAAGGAGTCAAAAATTTGAAAAATTATAGCCATCTTGCGGTGTTGAAATTTATTTAAAAAGAGGTTACATACAACAGTATGCGCCCTTACTTTTTAAATAAATTTCGCCTAGCAATATAACTATACTTTTTCAAATTTAGAAATAAGAAAGGGGATAATATGACAGTATTTAAAACATTTTTAAAAGTACTAAACAAATGCAAAGTGCCAATTATAATGTATACAGTAATACTAATCTTCTTTGGTGGATTTAATATGCAAACAAGTGAAAAGAGCATAAACTTTGAAGTAAGTAAACCAGATATTTTAATTGTAAATCAAGATGAAGAAGAGGGAATAACAAAAAATTTAATAGATTATATTAAAGAAAATAGTAAAATAATAGACATAAAAGATGATGAAGAAGCAATTAATGATGCTTTATTTTATAGAGATGTAAATTATATTATATACATACCTAAAAATTATAGAGAAGATTTTTTAAATGGCAGAAATCCTGAAATTGAAATAAAAAGTACAGGAGATTATCAAGCAAGTCTTGCAGAAATGATGTTAGAAAGATATATAAAAGTAGCAAATATATATCAAAAGAATATAACTTCAGAAGAAGAACTAATAGAAAAAATAAATGAAACATTATCGAAAGAAGCGGAAATAGAAATTACTTCTAAATTAGATACAAACAATCTAAAAAAAGCAACCTTTTATTACAATTTTTCAAATTATAGCATATTAGCAGGATGTGTATATGTAATTTGTTTGATACTATCTAGTTTTAAAGAAGAAAGAATAGCAAAGAGAACAATTATTAGTAGTATGAATTATAAAAAATATAATGGATATTTACTTTTATCAAACAGTTTATTTGCTATTGTATTATGGATATTCTATGTATTATTAAGCTTTATATTAGTAGGAGATGTAATGTTTACAACACATGGACTAATTTATATTGCAAACTCATTCATATTTACAATATGTGCAGTAACAATAGCATTTTTAATAGGAAATTTAGTAAATAATAAAAATGCAATAAATGGAATTGTAAATGTAGTAGCACTTGGCTCAAGCTTTTTGTGTGGTGCTTTTGTACCAATGGAATGGTTACCAGACTCTGTATTAAAAATAGCTCACATATTGCCATCTTATTATTTTATTAGTAATAATGAATTGGTTACACAATTGGAAACTATTAATTCAGAAACTCTAAGACCAATATTGTTTAATATGGGAATAATTTTTATATTTATAATAGTATTTGCTTTTATTACTAATAGGATTTCAAGAAGGAAAAGGAAAATAGGGTAACTCCACTAATCGTTGTTTTCCTCACTCAACGATTAGTATGTTTACTTTTTAATATAAAAATTTTACAATAATATCAAAGGAGGTTAAATTATGGACCAAATAAAAATAGGGAAGTTCATTGCAGAATGTAGAAAGAAAAAGAACATGACACAAGCAACACTAGCAGAAAAATTAAACATTACAGATAGAGCAATATCAAAATGGGAAACAGGAAAAGGAATGCCAGATTCATCAATAATGCTTGAACTATGTAAAGAACTTAACATTAGTGTAAATGAATTATTAAGTGGGGAGATGATTGAAATGAATAATTATGATAGAAAAGCAGAAGAAAATTTGATAGAATTAAAGAAACAAAAAGAAGAAAGCGACAAAAATATGTTAAAACTAGAAATGAGTATAGGATATATATCATCAATAGCATTTTTAGTATTAGTATTTGTTGCATCATTTGTCGAAATGTATTCTATAATTAGAATTATGCTTATTATTTTAGGAAGTATTATTTTTTCTATTGGAGTTGCAAATGCAATTAAAATTGAGCAAACAGCTGGTTATTATGAATGTGGTAAATGCCATTACAAATATATTCCATTATATAAAAGTGTATTATTTTCAATGCATTATGGAAGAACAAGATATATGAAATGTCCTAAATGTAATGAAAAATCTTGGAATAAGAAAGTATTAACTAAATAAAAAAGTAATTTTATGATAATATAGATGGAATATATAAAAGTTCTATTACTAGATAGAGCAAAAATATTATAAGAAATAAACTAAAAAAATGATAGAAAATTGTTTATAATTTAAAAGTTTTTATTTTAATATGACATACATAAAAACAACTAATCAAAATGGGAAGGCAATAAAGGATATAGGTTTAACTTGGCAAAAATTATTTATAGAAGGAATTTATGAAAAAATACCCAATAAGGTAAATAATAAGACAATAGGATTATATAGAGAATATGAAGGAGATTATAGTAGGGATTTGAAATATAATTCCTATTTTTTATACGAATTGTAAAATATGAAATACGAACCGAGGTTCTGAAAAAAGAAAAGTGAAACGTTGACATAACTTGGAAAAAGTGCTATAATATATACTATAATAAATATATATATATAAAGGAGGAGCCTATGAAAGAACAAAGTAAAAGAACAATAAAAAGTAAAGGAATTAAAATAATTGCTATACTAGTGCTTTTAATTTGTGCACAATACATATTTACAATTATGTATGAAGGGGAAAAAATAGGAAGAATAGTTATAAACAAATTATTTTATAGTACAGTGTATGCAAATAATGATGAAAACAATAATAATATTGAAGCTAAGGAAGATCCAAACGAAGGGGAATATATTAGATTAACAGATTTAGATTTCCGACCTGAATCTAAAGCAGGATGGGATAAAATAAGAAAAAATGAAGACAGTAATGGTGCAAAATTAGAGATTAAGAGAGAAGGGGCTTATTATACATTTGATTATGGTATATGGGCACATGCTCAATCAGAAGTATATTTTGATGTAAGGGAGTATAGTGAAAAATATCATTATTTAACAATGTATGTAGGATTAAATAAAACAGCAACTAGTGGAGATGGTGTTAAATTTTTTATATACACATCAGATGAAGACACATTTTATAAAGAGGGAGCAAATCATTGGACAATAAAAAGTGATCCTGACAAAGTATATTTGCCAAGAGAAGAAGCTGTATTTATGAAGATAGATATTAGAGGAGCTAAGTATCTTAGATTTACAGCTGTAGCTAATGCAAATAACGCAAGTGATCATTCTGTATACATAGACCCAATGTTAATTACAGACAATTACCAAGAAAAACAACCAGTATATCCAGGAGTTGAGGTATATGACCAAAGAATTAAAGAATATGATAATAAAGATTTAGCCGATTCTCAATATGAATTGCTTGTATTACAAAGAAAATTTATAGATAGTGTAGGAAATTATGCATTAGAAAGATTTATAGAAGAAGATTCAGCCAACAAAGAGACAATTGATTGGCTTATGAACGATGTAGAAAATCTTCGTTATTACATATTAGGTGGAACACCAACTGGAAGTTATTATAACTCATTAAAAGAGTTAACAAGATTATTAAAAGAATACAAAAACGATTTTGATGACCAAACACAAATATCAGATGCTGGTAAGACATTATTAGCTAATAAAAATTTAAATTGGCCAACAACTAAAGGAAACCTTTATAAAAGAATGGCAATAACAATTTCATTAACTCACTCTTCAAGAGTAGGACTATGGATGCAAAACTCAGAATTTAATCAATCAGATTCTGTAAATCGTTATGCACTTTATAAACAAATGTATAATAATGGACAATTTAAAGCTACTGATACAGTAGATATTACACCATGGTTTGAAGCTTATAACATAGAACAAATGAGATGGGTTTTAGGAACACTAATTGATGATGAGGAAGTTATATGGCTAAATGAATATACACAAACAAGAATAGATAAAGCACCAGGTAGTGTATGGAGTTTGTTGACTCCACACCCATATATGGCATATGTATGGCCTAATTATGCAAATCCAGTTTACTATGATGAAAACAACAAAGATTACTTTAATGACTTATTTGCAGTAGAAAAAACAAATGAAGATGGAACAATAACTAAAAAAGGACTATTTGAATATGTACCATATAGAAATGACACAAGTAATGGATATGTATACAAATTATGGATGAACTTTAGAAATAAATTTGGTACAGGAGCTGTTTGTGGTGGTATATCAAAATCTGGACATTGTATACGTGGTGTAAATGCAATACCATCAGCAGTTATTGGACAACCAGGGCATGCAGCACTTCTTTACTACAATCAAAATGCAGAAGGACAAGGATTATGGGGAATTGATAATGATGTATCTGGATGGGCTCTTTCAGAAAAAGGTGAAAGAATGCCTCTAGGATGGGGAAATGATAGAACTTATGTAAAAGGATACAATGTACCATATGTTATATTGGCCCAAGAAGCTTTAAATGATTATAATAATTTTGAAAAAGCAGAAGAACTTTTAATGACAGTAGATACATATAAAGATGATAAAGCAAAACAAGAGCAAATATATAGAGAAGCTATAAAAATTCAATCAATTAACTTAGATGCATGGGCAGGATTAGCTAAATTATATGTGGGAGATGAAACAAAAACAGAAGAAGACTACTATAATTTAGAAAAAGAAATGATGGAAGCTTTAAAATGTTTCCCATTCCCAATGTACAATTTATCAAACTATATCAAAACAAAATTAACAAGTGATGAATATGAATTTAAATTTACAATACTACAAGCAAAAATATTAACAGAAGCAAAAAATTACCCAAATGAGGGAGCAACAGTTTTACAACCAGGTACAACAAGAAGTTTAGCTGCATATTTATTAGGACAAATAGATACAAGCTTAGCAACATTCTCATTCGATGGAGCAGATGCAGAAAAAATAGTATTATCAAGCAGATTTGATGGAAATGGTATACGTTGGGATTATAGTTTAGATGGAAAGAAAACATGGAATGAAGTAGCATCTACAGCAGAAGACCATAAACATACTTTAACAAAAGAAGAAATAGCATCTATAACAGCTGAAAATGACATATACATACATATTGTAGGGACAAACTATAGTGAAGAAAATATATACAAAATAGATATACAAGAATCAGCAGGATTACCTGAAACACTATTTGCAAATGATTTAGAAAATAGAATGGTTGGAGTAAATTTAAGTACTCAATGGCGTTATTCAGAAAATGAACCATGGACTTCTTATAGTGAAAGTTCACCAGATTTAACAGGAAATAAAACAGTACAACTAAGGCAAGGAGCAACTGGAACAAGATTAGCAAGTGATGCATCATCAACATTTACTTTTACAGAAGATAATCAACCAGATACAAGAAAATATATTCCAGTATCTCACTTAAGTATACATAGTTTTTCAACAGAAGCTGCCAGTCAAGGAGGAGCAGCAACAAATGCAATTGATGCAAACTATAATACAAGATGGCATTCAGCATGGAATGGATCAGATACAGAACGTTATATTGTAATTGAATTAGATCAATCAGTTACTTTATCAGCAGTAGAATTTGTACCAGCAGGTGGTGGAAATGGTAAAATATATGATGGAACTATTTATGGCAGTATGGATGGAGAGACTTGGGAAGTATTAGCAAACCAGAAAAATTTGACATATACTAATCAAGCAAACACAGTTCAAGATGCTATAACTAATACTAAAAGTTTTGAAATTGAAGAACCAAAAGAAGTTAAATATGTTAAAATAGTAGCAGACCGTTCAAATGCAAATTGGTTTACTGCAAGAGCATTTAACTTATATCAAGATTTAACTAAAAATCCTCATCCAACAGCAGGTATTGCATACAGTACTACTGAAAAAACAAATGGTGTTGTAGTAGCTAGACTTGTAAATCCAAGTAGAAAAATTACAATTACAAATAATAATGGAAGTGATACATATGTATTTAGTGAAAATGGTGAATTCACATTTGAATTTGAAGATGAAAATGGAGCAAAAGGCTCAGCAACAGCTAAAGTAACATGGATTGATAAAGATGGTCCAACAGCAGATGTAAAATATGAATTAGATGAAGATAAAAAAATAAGAATTTTATTAGATAACATTAGTGAAGATGTATATATATTAGATGAAAATAATAATAAAACTAACTATGTAGAAGTTGAAAATGGAAAAACAAAAAGTGTCTCATATTTAAATTCAGAAGGTGAAGTATATAAAATTGTAGAATTAGATGAAAATGGAAATACTACAAAAATTACATACAAAAATACAACTGGAACTGTTCAAAATGTAGCAACATATGTAACTACATTAAAATCAGATGGAACTGTTGAAAGTGAAGAATATTTTGATAGTGAAGGAAATAGTGTAACTGTAACTGATGCTGAAAAAGAAACATTAAAAGTATTACAACAAACAACAAGATCAAATCCATTGGAACATGCATTTGAAGTTAGTGGAGAATATGAATTTAGAATTTTAGACAAGGCAGACAATATATCATACAAAAGTATACAAGTAGATTATATTAATAATAATACTAAAATTTTAGTAAGTGATATTACTTATAATATAACAAGTATAACAAATAAAGATGTTATTGCTACTATTAAACCATATATAATAGACATTAATGGTAATAAAGATACAAATGTTAAAATTGTAAGTGAAGGTGGAAATACTCATACATTCACAGAAAATGGAGAATTTACATTTGAATATATGGATAAAGATGAAGACATAGACAATCCTAATAAAGAAGAAAAAACGCATAAAGCAAGAGTAAGCTGGATTGATAAAACTGCACCAACAGCACAAATCAAATATAGTACAGAAGAAACAACAGATAAATCAGTAATAGCAACTTTAGTAAATGAAAGTGAAGACATAACAATTATGAATAATGGTACAAGCAGACAATATACATTTAATGAAAATGGTGAATTCACATTTGAATTTGAAGATAAAGCTGGAAACAAAGGAACAGTTACAGCAAAAGTAGATTGGATAAAGAAGGAAGAAGAAAATCCAGATAAAGGTCAATTAGGAGATATCAATAAAGATGGAAAAATAACAGCAACAGACCTTCTACTAGTAAAAAGACATTTAATAGCAGGACAAAAACAAGAATGGATTTTAACAGGAGACAAATTTGAGGCAGGAGATATCAATAAAGATGAAAAAATAACAGCAACAGATTTACTACTAATAAAAAGACTAGTATTAAAACAAATAGGAACACAATAATTTTTTAAGATACAATATTTAGAAAATTTAAGTTAAAGGAGAAAAGATATGAAAAAGAACATAGGAATTAAAAAAATAGTTAGTATATTACTAATATCACTTTTAATAATTACTACAAATGTATATGCAGCAAATGATAGTTTTGAAACAACATTAAAAGCAAGTAGTAGTCAGTTAAAAGCAGAAGATAATGTTACAATTACTATTGGATTAAATAACATTGAAATTGAAAGTGGAGAAAAAGGAATAGGTGCATACACAGGTAATATAAAATTTGATTCTTCTGTTTTAGAATATGTATCAACAAATGGTACAGATAAATGGGAAGCACCAGTTTATGAAGATGGATTAATTGTAGGGAATACAAAAGATGGAGAAGTTGTAAATACTGCACAGAATATTGGAACAATTACTTTTAAAGTAAAGAAAGATGCTAGAATAGGAGAAACTACTATAACATTGGAAAATTTCTCTGGCTCAACAGCAGAAACAGATGTAGAGACAAGTAATAAATCTATTAAAATTGAAATAATAAACAGTAACAATGATGATAATACAAATAATGATACTGGAAACAATGATAATGATAATAATACAAACAATGGTACTGGAAATAATGATAATGATGATAATACAAATAATGATACTGGAAACAATGACAATAATGATAACACAAATAATAATGTTGGAAGTAATGACAATGATAACACAAATAACAATACTGGAAGTAATAATAACAGTAATATAAATAATAATCAAAATACATCTGAAAATAAAGGTAATACTGGTAATGCTAATATTAAAAATGATAAATTACCATATGCAGGAAATAGTAATATAACTATATTTATAGTGATAGGAGTATGTATATTACTAGTGATGTTTCTTTATGCTAGAATTAAAATAATTAACAGAAAAATAGAAAACAAATAATTCAAAAAGAGAAAGCGATTAAATTTGCTTTCTCTTTTTATATTATAGGAAACTTCTCCGAACTTCCTATAATATAAATACTTTGCACACAAATTTGCCAAAGCAAATTTGGCGCGCGAACAAAGACGCGGACTTTAAAATGTTATAAACAGAGACAATGTTATTAATGTCCGCTTTTGTTCTATTATTTACTGCTTGATTTAAGTAAAAAAAAGAAATGCAAGTAATTGAAAAACACATGCTTTTATGTTATTATAAACAAAAAAGAAGGAGAAAAAAATGTCATTAATAAAAATAAGTAACTTAACATTTGGATACGATGGAAGCATAAAAAATGTATTTGAAAATTTAACATTTAATATAGATACGGACTGGAAATTAGGACTAATAGGAAGAAATGGAAAAGGGAAAACAACATTTTTAAAATTATTGCAAGGAAAATATGAATATAAAGGAACAATAACAAAAAATGTAGAAGTTGATTATTTTCCATTTGAAGTAAAAAATAAAGAGAGAATGGCAATAGAAATTGTTAATGAAATAGCACCAAATGTAGAAGATTGGGAAATAATAAAAGAATTAAACTTATTAAATACAGAAACTGAAATTCTTTATAGAAATTTTAATACATTAAGTGGAGGAGAGCAAGTAAAGATCCTTTTAATAAGCCTATTTTTAAAAGGAGAAAACTTTTTGCTTATTGACGAACCAACAAATCACTTAGATATTGAAACTAAAAATAATATAGTTGAATATTTGAAAAAGAAAAAAGGATTTATTCTAGTATCACATGATAGAAATCTATTAGATAAAGTAGTAGACCATATTATTTCCATAAATAATACTGATATTGAAATTGTGCAAGGAAACTTTTCGTCTTGGAAAGAAAACAAAGATAAACAAGACAATTTTGAAATGAAACAAAATGAAAAATTACAAAAAGATATAAATAGACTTGAAGTTGCCTCAAAAAAAACTGAAAGCTGGTCAAATGATGCAGAAAAGTCAAAATATAAAAGCAATAATTCAGAAACAACAATAGACAGAGGATATATAGGTCATAAATCAGCTAAAATGATGAAAAAATCTAAAGTAATAGAAAAGAGAATAGAAAAAAACATAAATGAAAAATCTAATTTACTAAATAATATAGATAGAAATGATAGTTTAAAAATAATCCCATTAGAAAGTAGAAAAAATCCATTAATATTAGCAAATAATCTACAAATAAAATATGAAGATAAAACAATATTTCAGCCAATTTCATTTGAAATAAAAAATGGAGATAGAATAGCAATAGTTGGAAAAAATGGAATAGGAAAATCAAGTATATTAAAATTAATTTTAGAAAATAGAATACAATATAATGGAGAATTAAAATTAGCTAATGACTTGAAAATATCATATGTCCCACAGAATACAGATAATTTGAAAGGAAAATTAAAAACATATATTAGCGAAAATAAAGTTGATGAAAGTATTTTTAAAGCAATGTTATCTAAAATGGGATTTTCAAAAACAGATTTTGATACAGATATTAAGGATATGAGCGAAGGGCAAAAAAAGAAAGTTCTAATTGCAAAAAGTATATCAGAGCAAGCTAATATTTATATATGGGATGAACCACTAAATTATATAGATATACTAACAAGAATACAAATTGAAGATGCAATTTTAAAATATAGTCCAACACTAATTTTTGTTGAACATGATGAAGCCTTTATAGAAAAAGTGGCAACTAAAATAATAAAATTAGAAAAATAGAGCAAAAAATTAATTTTAAAAGGGGCTGTAAAAAAAGTTCCTTAGAAAAATGAGATTTGAGTTATAATTTTA
>CAOKJC010000039.1 GCA_948468685.1 uncultured Clostridium sp.
ATAATAACTATAATAATACAAATAATTATAATAATGGTAATAACAACTTCAAAAGAAACAATAATTTTAATAATAGAAATAATAATGGAAACAATAATAATTATAACAACAATAATGGAAATAGATTCAATAATAGAAGACCATTAGATGAAAATGGAATAGAAAAAAATATTAAAAATATAATGGCAGTAGAATCAGTAGAAAAAGAAGTTGTAAGAGATTATAGTAAAAATATAGATAAACAAAAAGTAAACAACAAATTTGAAGAAAATAAAAAATCAAAAACAAAATCAAAGAGAAATGATAGTGGTTTTGATGAAGGAAAATTAAAATCATTAAAACAAGCAAATAAACTATCAAACATGTTTGAAGACCAAGATGGTGGAATGTTAGATTATTATGATTTAACAACACAAAGAGGAAGAAAAGGAAAAAGAAGAGCTTCAAAAGATGAAGAAAGAAATAAACAAAAAATATTTGAATTAACAGAAATAGAAATTCAAGATTCAATAACAGTAAAAGATTTAGCGGCTGAAATGAAGAAAACAACAGCAGAAGTAATAAAAAAATTGTTAGGCTATGGAATAATGGCAACAATAAATCAAGAAATCGATTTTGATACTGCATTTTTAGTAGCAGGAGAATTTGGAATTACAGCTAAAAAGAAAGAAACAGTAACAGACGAAGATATATTATTTGATGATTCAGAAGATAGAGAAGAAGATTTAGAGGTAAGACCACCAGTAGTTGTTGTTATGGGACACGTAGACCATGGTAAAACATCATTATTAGATACAATAAGAAAAACAAATGTTATTGGAGGAGAAGCAGGCCGGAATTACACAAGCAATAGGTGCATACAAAGTAAAAGTAAATGATAGAGAAATAACATTTTTAGATACACCAGGACATGAAGCATTTACAGCAATGAGAGCAAGAGGGGCACAAATAACAGATATTGCAATACTTGTAGTAGCTGCAAATGATGGAATAATGCCGCAAACAGTAGAAGCCATAAACCATGCAAAATCAGCAGGAATACCAATAATAGTAGCTATAAACAAAATAGATTTACCAGATGCTAATGTAGATAAAGTAAAGCAAGAATTAATGACTTATGAAATAGTACCAGAAGAATGGGGAGGAGACACAATATGTGTTCCAATTTCTGCTAAAAATAATATAAATATAGATCAATTATTAGAAATGGTATTATTAGAAGCAGATGTATTAGAATTAAAATCAAATCCTAATAAACAAGCAAAAGGTGTTGTTATAGAAGCAAGACTTGATAAAAATAAAGGTGCAATAGCAACAATGCTTGTACAAAGAGGTTCACTAGATGTTGGAGACACAGTAATAGTTGGTTCTTCAATTGGTAGAATAAGAGCTATGACAAATGAAAATGGTAAGAAAGTAAAATCAGCAGGACCATCAACACCAGTAGAAATAATGGGATTAACAGAAGTTCCAGAAGCTGGAGAAATATTCTATGAAGTAGATGATGAAAAAACAGCAAAACACTTAATAGAAAAAAGAAAACGTGAAGCTAGAGAAAAAGCAATAGGAGCAGGAACAAAAATTACACTTGATAATTTATTTAGCCAAATGGAAGAAGGAAACTTAAAAACATTAAATTTAATAGTAAAAGCAGATGTTCAAGGTTCAGTAGAAGCTGTAAAACAATCAATGGAAAAATTGCAAAATGAAGAAGTCAAAGTAAAAGTTATACATGCAGCACCAGGAGCAGTAAATGAATCAGACGTAACACTTGCAAAAGTATCAAATGCAATAATAATAGCATTTAATGTAAGACCAATACCAGCAGCTAAAGAAATGGCTGAAAAAGAAGAAGTTGAAATAAAACAATATTCTATAATTTATCAAGCAATAGAAGAAGTAGAAGCGGCTATGAACGGAATGCTAGCTCCAAAATATCAAGAAAAAGTAATAGGAACAGCAGAAGTAAGACAAACATTTAGAATTTCAAATGTAGGAACTATTGCAGGTGCATATGTTTTAACTGGAAAAGTTGAAAGAAATGCTGGAGTAAGAATTATTAGAGATAATATTGTTATTCATGAAGGTAAACTTGCTACATTAAAGAGATTTAAAGATGATGCTAAAGAAGTAACAAAAGGATTTGAATGTGGTATTCAGATTGAAAATTATAATGATATTAAAGAAAATGATATTATTGAGGCTTATGTTATGGAGGAAATTAAAAGATAAGAAAGTTAGTTGAAAAATAATTGGCATTTGGCGTTGTTAAATTTCAATTTTAATTTAATCAACGTACACACGTACGTCTCATAAATTAAAATCTCATTTGCCTAGCCAAATATCCAATTTTTTTCTAACTGATTATAGAATAGAGGAGTTTAAGAAAAATGGATAATGAAAAAAGTTGGAAAGATAGAATAATAGTTAAAGATATAAGGGATAAATATACTATTGAACATAAAGAATTAGTAAAAGAAGCAAATTTAGAAATTGAAAAACATAGACAGAAGATGTATGCAGATTCAGGTGATAGGGAACTTTATAGATAGGAGGTATACTAATGCCAAGTAAGAATAATAATAGAATAGGACGTATTGACGAAGAATACAGAAAAGAATTAAGTCAAATTATTGGATACGAGTTGAAAAATCCAAATGTGACAGGAATGATAAGTGTTACAAAAGTAAAAGTAACACCAGACTTAAAATATGCTAAAGTTTATGTAAGTATATTGAATTCAAAAAATGTTAAAGAAACATTAGAAGGTTTAAAAAAGTCATCTGGTTTTATAAGAACAGAATTAGCTAAAAGAATTAACTTAAGAAATACACCAGAGTTAGTATTTGAAATTGATGATTCTATGGAATATGGTGCTAAAATAGATTCTATATTAAAGGAGATAATGCCTAATAAAGAAGATTAAATATAAATATAGTTTTAAACTAATTATAAAAAGTGAACTATAAACAATATAGAATCGCTTTTGAAATTCATAGAAGGAAAGGGAAAAATATGACTTTAGATAATATAATTGAAGAAATAAAAAAGGCTGAAAAGATAGTAATACTTACACACGAAACACCAGATGGAGATGCAATTGGAAGTAGTTTAGCTATGAGAGTAGCATTAAAACAATTAGGAAAGAATCCAGATGTAATAATAAGGGAAGTTCCAAAAATATTTGACTTTTTACCAGGTAGAGAAGAAATTAAAGAGAATACAGACATAGAAAAATATGATTTAGCAATATCGTTAGACTGTGCTGATTTTAAAAGACTAGTTGGTAGTGAATATTTTGAAAATGCAAAACAAACAATTGTAATTGACCATCATGGAAGTAATAAAATGTATGGAGATATTAACTTTATAAATCCAGTATCACCAGCATGCTGCCAAATCTTAATAGGAATGTTTCAATATTTTGGTATAGATATAGGCAAAGAATTAGGAACTTGTATTTTAACAGGAATAATAACAGATACAGGTGGATTTAGATATTCAGGAGTAACACCAGAAACATTTGAATTTACAGCAGATTTATTACAAAATGGTGTAAATGTATCTGATATATATAAGAGAGTATTAGATACAAAAACTAAAGCTAATTTTGAATTAATGAGAAGAACAATTGACAGAATGGAATTTTTACAAAATGGAAAAGTTACATTTACATATATAACAAATAAAGATTTAGAAGAAGTAAATGCAGGAATAGGTGACCACGAAGGTTTAGTTGAAATAGGAAGAGACATAGAAGGGGTAGAAGTTTCGGTATTTATAAGACAAAGAGAAGATGATGAAAATGTATATAAAGTATCTATGCGTTCTAATGACTATGTTAATGTATCTGATGTATGTTTTATGTTTGGTGGAGGCGGACATGAAAAAGCTGCTGGAGCTATTGTCCAAGGTAATATTGAACAAGTAAAACAAAAAGTAATGAATGAATTAGAGAAAGTTCTGTGTCAATAGGGACGTCCTTTTTTGACACAAAAATAGGTCAAAAGGGACACTCCTCTTATATAGCTTGAAGAAGGGTGTCCCTTTTTGTTTAAAAATGTGTCAAAAAAGGGCGTCCCTATTGACACAGAAAGGAAAAGTATGGATGGTATAATAGTAGTAAATAAACCCCAAGGCTGTACATCACATGATATAGTGTACAAAATAAAGAAAGTATTTAATGAAAAAGTTGGACATACAGGAACATTGGATCCTATGGCAGAAGGTGTGCTTCCAATTCTTGTTGGAAAAGGAACATTGATGTCTAAATATTTAATAAATCATGATAAAAAATATGTAGTTAAGCTTCAATTAGGAATAAAAACAGACACAGCGGATTCAGAAGGGAAAGTTATAGAAGAAAAAGATATTAATATTGATTTATTAAATAAAGAGAATATTACAAATGTGTTAAGGTCATTTATAGGAAAACAAAATCAAATTCCACCAATTTATTCAGCAATAAAAGTAAATGGAAAAAAGCTATATGAATATGCAAGAAAAGGGCAAGAGGTTGAATTAAAACCAAGAGAGATAGAGATTTATGATATTAATTTAATTGATTATTCTATTAAAGAAAAACAAATTGAATTTGAAGTTTTTTGTGGCAAAGGAACATATATTAGAAGTTTATGCGAAGATATAGCGAATAAGTTTGAAACTGTTGGATATATGAAAGAATTAAAGAGAATTCAAGTTGGAGATTTTAGAATAGAAGATAGTATAATTATTGAAGAATTACAAAAGAATGTTGATAACAAAGATTATATTGATGGTAAAGTTATTTCAATAGAGAATTTATTTGAAAATAGTAATTTGGTAAGTTTAGAAGATAAGAAATTAGAATTGTTTATAAATGGTGTGAAATTGACATATCATTTGGAAGATGGGATATACAGAGTTTATGATAAAAAAGAAAAATTTATTGGAATTGGAATTGTTGAAAATAATTTATTGAAAAGAGATATTGTTTTGTAATTTAAGTTTCGGTATTTTTTTATATAATATTATTTAGAAGAAAGATATATATTTAAAAGTTCTGTTCTTCAAGGCGTTTGAGATACTAAATGTTCAAATTTTAGAAACACACTATAAACAGTTATTAAAATTGCTTAATCAGGTCGAACTCACTTTGAAATATATATCTTTCTTCTATAATCAATTTGTAAAATAATAAAAACTCCGAAACTTAAATATTTTGTAAAATTTGACATAATGCAAAAAATAGCGTATAATTAAAATAACTTCTATCTAGGAGGATGTAGAATGACAGTAGCAGTAAATTATTTTATTGAGCTACTAGAGATTGATCCTGCATGGATAAAAATCTTATTATTTTTATTAGTAGTAAATTGTTTATATCCATGGAAATTATCAGGAAAAATTGAAACAGAAGAAAAAGATGGTAAAAAGATTTCAAAGATTTATCATTTTAAGTAAAAAATAGAAGGGGCTGTAGAAAGCTCCTTCATTTATTATATATATTTAAACATTTCTTCAGGATATAATATTTTAGTTTTATTTTTGAAATCATTAATATCTACCCATATTACTTTATGATCATCACAAGAATCTTTAATTTGATATTCATCTTTGTAATCTTCATCTTTTATATCAATAGAATATAATAATATTAATTCATGTGCATTTTTACCATTAAAAGTAAAAATATTCTCAGATATTCCTAAAAAATCTTTTACAATTATGTCAGCATCAATCTCTTCTAAAAATTCTCTCTTTAAAGCATCTTCACTTTTTTCCAAGAATTCAATTCCACCACCTAAGCACCTATAAAAAGTTTGATTTTTTACGTTGTCAAAACATTCACTTACTAATAATTTATTATCCCTTATAGGTAGTCCTAATACAATTGGTCTTATTTCTTTAAATTTATCCATTATAACATTCCTCCATAACAATTAAAAGAATTTTGATATTTAATAAGAATATCATAATATTATAAAAAAAGCAAATGAAATAAAACGAAAAAAGGTTCGCAAAACTATTGACAATTTTAAAATAAGAATATATAATAAGACCGAACAAAAATTTTAGAATTTTTAGGAGGTCTTTTTATGATATCAACATTACATATAAAAAATATAGGAATTATAGACGATTTAAATATAGACTTAAATGAAGGATTAAATGTATTAACAGGAGAAACAGGGGCAGGAAAAACACTAATAATAGATTCACTACAAATAATATCAGGTGGAAGATTTTCTAAAGAAATGATAAGAAAAGGAGAAACAAATTCTTTTGTAGAAATATGCATGTATGAACCAGAAGATGAAAATTCAATAGATGGAAATATAATTGTATCAAGAGAAATAAATGCAAACGGAAAAAACATGTGCAAAATAAATGGAAGAATGGTAACAGTAAATGAACTTAAGAGTTTTATGAGCAAATACATAGAAATACATGGGCAAAATGATAATCAAAGCTTATTAGACAACAAATTTCATTTAGAATATTTAGATGGATATATTGGAAAAGAATTAGTTGATATAAAAAAAGAATATATTGAAAAATATAAAAGATATTTAGAAATAAAAAGAGAATTAAAGGCAAATTATGGAGATGAAAAAGAAAGAGAAAGAAAATTAGACTTACTAAAATATCAAGTAAATGAAATAGAAGAAGCGAATTTAAAAGAAAATGAAGAAGAACAACTAGAAGAAAAAAGAAAGATAATGCTAAATTCAGAAAAAATATCAACAAATTTGAATGAAGCAGATATAGCAATAGGAGAAAATAGCATAGATAGCTTAAATACAGCAATAAGAGCATTAGAAAAAATTGAAAATATAGATAATATATATGAAAAAATATCAAGCGATTTAAAAAGTATATATTATGAACTACAAGAAATATCAAGAGATATTTCAAATTATAAAGAAGATGTATATTTTGATGAAGAAGAAAGAAACGAGATAGAACAAAGAATTGATTTAATATATTCATTAAAAAGAAAATATGGAAATAATGTAAAAGAAATAATTAATTATAAAAATGAAATACAAGAAGAAATAGAACATATAGAAAATTTAGACGGGTATAATAATAAGCTAAAAAAAGAGTTAAAGCAAATAGAAGAAGAAATGACAACATTAGCACAAAAAATTAATTGGTTAAGAAACAAATATGCAAAAGAATTAAGTAATAATATTAATGAAATTTTAGAAGAATTAGAAATGAAAAATGCTAAAATAAATATACATGTAGACTATAATGAATTAGAATTTTTTGAAAATGGAAAAGACGAAGTAGAATTTTATATAAGAACAAATTTAGGAGAAGATGAAAAGCCATTATCTAAAATAGCATCAGGAGGAGAAATGTCTAGAATAATGTTAGCAATCAAAAAAGTATTAGCAGACACAGATAAAATGCCAATATTAATTTTTGATGAAATAGACACAGGAATAAGTGGAAAAGCAGCAAATGCAGTAGCAGAAAAATTAAATGGAATATCAAAAAATCATCAAGTATTATGTATTTCACACTTACCAAGTATTGCAGCAATTGCAGATTATAATTATTTTATTAGTAAAAAAGTTGTTGATGATAGAACTAACACTAATATAAAATTATTAAATGAAAAAGAAACAATAGAAGAAATTGCAAGAATTTCTTCAGGAGAGGTAAATGAAACAACTATACAATATGCAACTCAATTAAGAAATAAGAGAGCTAGTTAAATAAATGAGGTGAAAAAATGAGTAAGGTTTCTAATATGCTAAACATGTTACAGATATTAAAAGATAAAAAAGTACATGCTATTAAAGAGTTAGCAGAGAAAATAGAAGTATCAGAAAGAATGATAAGACAATACAAATTAGAACTAGAACAAGCAGGAATATATATAAATTCAATTACTGGGAAATATGGTGGATACCAAATAGAAAAAGAAAATAGCTTTTTAAAATTAGAAGATGTAGTAAAAGAAGAAATGTATATTATAATGAAAAAAGCAATAAAAAATAAGAACAAAATAGAAATACAATATAACTCTGTTAATTCAGGAATTACTAAAAGGATAATACACCCAGCAGAATTATTTTGTTATATAGATAAATGGTATGTAGCAGCATTTTGTGAATTAAGAAATGAAATAAGATTATTTAAATTAGAAGATATCTTAGAATATAAAGTATTAGAAGAATTATATTATGATGAAATTAAAATAAAAAAATAATTGTGACATATATAATTCCGCTATATATGATAAAATATTTGCAGATGGAGGGATTTTTATGTCAGAAAAAGAAGAAGTTGTATTTGTAACACATAATAAAGGAAAGATAGCATCAGCTAATAAGCATTTAAAAGAAATTAATTTTAAAATATTTGAATATGAATTAGAAGAACCAAGAAGTGATGATATAAAATATATATCAAAATATAAAGTAATGGAAGCTTATAAATTAGTAAATAAGCCATGTATATCATTAGACTGTGGACTTTGGATAGATGAACTAAATGGATTTCCAAGAGCATTTGTAAATTTTGCATTAGAAACCATAAAAATTGAAGGAATATTAAAATTAATGGAAGGAAAAGAAAATAGAAAATGCAGATTTACAGAATGCTTATCGTATTATGATGGAAAAGAAGTATATCAATTTATGGGAAAACACGAAGGAACATTGTCAAAAGAAGTGTTAGGTAATAACACTGATAAAAAATGGTCAGATTTATGGTACATATATCAACCATATGGATATGACAAAACATTAGCACAGATGACAGAAGAAGAAAGAAAAAATAGAGAAAAGTATGAGTCAATAGATTCAATGGAAGAATTTGCAAAATGGTATAGAAATAGAATATCTAATATATAAAAAATTATAAAGGTAGATATATTAAGATTTTATGTTCAAAACATATCTAGGGTCTACCATTGGGTCTTGAACTTTAAAATATTAATATATCTACTTTTATATTATATATATATAAATATTATTAATTAAATAGTATAATGTATAAAAATGGAAAATTTGTATAAAATATCTAAAGAATTTCTATTATAAGAAAGTTCTCCGAACTTTCTATAATAGAAATACTTTGTACAGAAAAATTGCAAGCAATTTTTCGCACATGAACAAAGACGCGAACTTTAAAATGTTAAAAACAGAGACAATGTTATTAGTGTCCGCTTTTGTTCTAAAATAAATGGAGGTATTTTATATGAAAGATTTTTTAGCTATAAAAAATATAGAGGCATTAGAAGTATTAGACTCAAGAGGCAATCCAACAGTACAAGTAGAAGTAGTAACAGAACGGAGGATTTTCAGGAGTAGCTATTGTTCCTTCAGGAGCATCAACAGGAAGCTTTGAAGCAGTTGAATTGAGAGATGGAGACAAAACAAGATATTTAGGAAAAGGTGTAAGCAAAGCAGTAGAAAATGTAAATAAAAAGATAGCAAAAAAACTAATAGATATGAATGTATATGAACAAAGAAAAATAGATAGAACATTAATAGAATTAGATGACACACCAAACAAATCAAATCTAGGAGCAAATGCAATATTAGGAGTATCATTAGCAGTAGCTAAAGTAGCAGCAAATTCGTTAGGAATGGAGTTATATAATTATATTGGAGGAATAAATGCACAAGAATTACCAGTTCCGATGATGAATATTTTAAATGGAGGAAAACATTCAGATAATAACATAAACATACAGGAATTTATGATAATGCCAGTAGGAAGTATCACATTTACAGAAAGACTAAAAAGAGGAGTAGAAGTATATCATACATTAAAAAAAGTATTAAAAGAAAAAGGCTATTCAGTAGGTGTTGGAGATGAAGGTGGATTTGCACCAAACCTAAAAGATGAAGAAGAAGCATTAGAAGCTATTGTAGAGGCAATAAAGAAAGCTGGATATGAACCTGGAAAGGACATATGCTTAGCATTAGATGTAGCAAGTACAGAAATGTATGATGAAGCTAAAAAAACAGGTAGAGATGGATATTACTTTTGGAAAACAGATGTATACAAAACTAAACAAGAAATGGTAGAATATATAATAGGTTTAACAGAAAAATATCCTATAATATCAGTAGAAGATGGTTTAGCAGAAGAAGATTGGGAATCATGGAAAGAATTAACTCAAAAAATAGGAAATAGAATTCAATTAGTTGGAGATGACCTATTTGTAACTAATAAAAAGAGACTACAAAAAGGTATTAAAGAAAATATTGCAAATGCAATACTAATTAAACCAAATCAAATTGGAACTTTAACAGAAACATTAGATACAATACAAGAAGCAAAAGAAAATGGATATAAAACTATAATATCACATAGGTCTGGAGAAACAGAAGATACAACTATTGCAGATTTAGCAGTAGCTGTAAATGCAGGGCAAATAAAAACAGGAGCACCTTGTAGAACTGATAGAGTTGCTAAATATAATAGAATTCTTAATATAGAAAGCCAATTAAATGATGAATAAAATATTAATAAAAAGAGGAGAAGCAAATGTACTACACATATATGTTAAGATGCAAGGATAATTCATTATATACAGGAATAACAACAGATTTAGAAAGACGATTAAAAGAACATAAAGAAAAAGGAGAAAAGACAGCTAAATATACATTAACACATAATGCTGTAAAAATAGAAATAGCTTGGGAATCAGAAAGTAGAATATTAGCATCTAAGTTAGAATTTCATATTAAAACATTAAATAAAAAACAAAAAGAATTATTAATAAAAGATCCAGATTTGCTAAACAAATTTTTAGGAGATAAAATTCAAGTTGATTTATATAAAGCAGAGAAGGAAAAAGTGTTATTAAAATTGCTTCAAGATGAAGAAGAGTAGTGGTTATTCTACTCTTCTTTGCGATATATTATTTGTTTTTTCATTAGAGGAATTAGAAGAACACATTCTTTCATATTCTTTACACTTAATCTTATAATCCATTTGCATACATAAATATCTATAATAACAATAAGCTTGCTCATATTGAGCCATAGGATTAAACATAGGGTCACGATACAAATCATTCATATCAGGTGAAGGTCCGACCGCATTTGTTGCATCATAGAAAAATCCATAAATGGTGGAATATTATTAAAATCTTTATCCATAAAATCAACTCCAATCATATTAATGTTACAATTCACAGCTTTTTCAATAATATATATAAGTGTTGAATATGTAATATTTGAAATTTCCGTTCTCCAAGGTGTTTTAGACACTGAAAATTCGAAGTTTAGATACACACTATAATAATTGAAGTGAATAGAAATTGAAGGTCGAACTCAATTTGAAATATTACATATTCAACATTTTATTATTATATTTATAGTGTAGCTGTGAACTGTAACATATTAATAAAATATATGTATAAAAAATCAAATAATACTTGAAAATAGTGAAAAAATAAAATATAATGAGTAAACTAAAAAATATTAACATTTTAGTTATTATATAAATTTTAAGGTCAACCAGTAATCAAATGTGAAACAAAATCAAAAGGATTAAAGAACAACAGTGGCATGATTATAATCTCTTGACTTTTTAAATTACTTATCATGCCACGACCGTTGTTCGCCTGCGAAAAATTGCTCTGCAATTTTTCTGTAGAACGATTTTGTTGTATAGGAAAAATTCGATTTTTCCTATACAATAAAAAAAGTTTCACATTCAAATATAGTACAAAAAGACAAAGAGTTTTGTCTAGTTATTAGCAATTTATTATATTTAAATTGCTAATCTAAAGGAGGTAAAAAAGTAGAAGAAAAAATTGAAATTATAAATCTTATTCAAAGTAAACTAATTTTGGAAGAAGAATGACATCAGAAGATATACAAAAGAACATCAGTAATATATAGTAACCATTATCTGATTTCAAAAGGAAGAGGAATTATAGTAATTCCAGCAGAATTTAAAGTATTATAAATTAAAAATAGATATAAAATAATAAAGGAAGGTAATATCATGAATGTTATATATATTCATCGGAATAAATGGAAATAAGTGGATTACATATGAAAAATATCTAAAGGAAGAATGTGAAAAATTAAATATTAAAATAGACTTTTTAGAATTTCCTGTTAATGAAAATTGTAAATTTGCAAATTGGAAGAATACTATGGATAAGTATTTAACTCAAAATCTTATTAATGAGCAAACAATTGTAGTATCAAGATGTTTAGGTAGTAGATTTATTGTTAAATATGCTGCAATGAAAAAATTGAAATTTAAGTCGCTAATTTGTATAGCTTCTTCATTTAAAGATGATATTACTAAAGAAAACTTTAAAGAAATTTGGAAGGACTTTAAAGTATATTTAGAAGAAATTTCTCAAATGCTTAATTATATAGAATATAGATTTTCTATATATGGAGATTGTGATCATTTGTTTTCAAAGGATGTTTTAGAATATTCAGCAGATTTAATTAAAGCAGAAAAAGTTTTTGTAAAAGATTTAAATCATTGTGGAAATTCATCTGGAGTGGAGAAGTTACCACAAGTAATTGAAATAATAAAGAAATTACAAGTAGATAAGTAAATTTTAATAGAACGTTGTTATTTAAAGTTGAAATGAAATCAACAAAAAACAACGTTCTTATTTGCTTAAAAAAACTATAAATTAAAATTAAAAAAAGAAAAAGTATTAATAAAAACAAAAGTATAAAAAGCAGCTAAAATTCCATGTAATAACTTGCCATAAATATAAGGCTTAATAGATAAATCAGTTTTAGAAGTAATACTCAAAACTTGAAGCAAAATAGATAAACCACCAAAACCGAGTAAAAAAGCAGTCAAGATAATATTAACTGAAATTTTCTTAACATTAATACTAGAAATAGAGCTAATACCATTAGTAATTTCAAGTAAGCCAGTAATAATACCATAAATAAAAGAAGTATCAATATGTAAAAAATTAAAAATAGGAGTAGTCATTAAAACTAAACTATTTAAAATACCACTAGCCCTTAAAATTGAAATGATACTAGAGAAAATAACAACAAACCCACCAATCATTAAAACAGTTGAAATGCTATTAGTAATACTTTTTCCCAAAACTTCTCCTAAATTAGAAAAAGTAGTATTTTTATATTTTTTATAATTAGAATTTTTACTTCCAACATAATCAGGACTAGAGGAATTAAATTTCCAAAATCTAAAAATTATTCCAACAGTAATACAAGCTAGAATATGTGTTATTAATAATAAGAGACCAATACTTGAATTTCCAAACATACTAATACCAACAGTTCCAACAATAAATAAAGGACCAGAATTATTAGTAAAACTCAATAATCTTTCACATTCTTCTTTAGTACAAATATTATTTTCTCTAAAATCACATGCTATTTTAGCACCAACAGGATAACCACTAATTAAACCCATAATAAAACCAAAAGAGCCTTCACCTCTAATATTAAATAAAGGTTTCATTATTTTATTTAAAAATCTTCCAAGAATATTAACAAAATTAGTATTCATTAAAAGTTCTGTTGCAACAAAAAAAGGAAAAAGAGAAGGTACAACAGAATTAGCCCAAAGTGATAGTCCTTTTTTTATTGCAGGTAAATTACTACTTGAAAATAATAATAAACTTGAAGCAAATGCTATAAATATTAATATTAGTATATTTCGTTTAATTTTTAAAATAAAGAAATGACATTTTAA
>CAOKJC010000040.1 GCA_948468685.1 uncultured Clostridium sp.
TTTTTCCTTCTCTTTTTCCTTCCTTCTTTCCTTCCTTTATTGCTTCAATTTTTAATTCTTCTCTTTCCTCTCTTAATGTTTCTATTATTTGTAACATTTCTTCATCATCCCCTTTCAAATTTTTAATTAACAGTTCTGTGTCTCTTCCTATTATATCTTTTAAAATTTTTTGAAACATTATTATTAGAACTTCTTTACCTTTTCCTTTGTATTTATAATTATTGCTGTTAATTTCTTTAACTATATGTTCTACACATTTTTTAAAATCATTTCCTTTTTTATATTTTTCAATCAACATCAACTTTGATAAATATGTATTCTCTTCTAGTAATTCTTCTTCTGTGTAATTATTTATATCTATTACTGTATATTCTCCAAATTTTAATTCTTGATATCCTTCTATTTTCTCTTGTACTTCTTGTATATATTGTTTTACATTCCATTTATTTTTTCCTGTATATAAAACTATTGGAATTACTAATGGTAATTTATAGTTTTTTTGTCCTATTTTATTGTAATCTATTGCACTTTTTATTATTTCCATAGCATATTCTAATATTCTCCATGCCATTCGAAAATCTATTTTAGTTTGATGCTCAATTAAAAAGAATATATTTCTATCTTTTATTTTATATACAATATCTGATTCTCTATTTTCTAAATTACTTGTTATAAAGCTACTACTATATTTTTCTAATTGTTCTTCTTCTAAATTTGTATTTAATATTTTATTTATAAATAGTGTTGTTTCCATTTTTATATCTAGCATTTTTCTAAAAATTTTATCATCTCTATTATTTATAAAATTTCTATCTTTATTTTCAGTTTTCTCTTTTATTTCATACTTTTCATTATCTTCTTTTACTTCATTATTTTTATTAGATTGGTTACTAATAAATTTTTCATACTCCAAGTAATTTTTATAAGTAAAAATTTGCTTATTGCTTCTATTTATTTTATTATAAAGTTCTTTTTCAAAATTGTCAATATTTATTTTACAGTTAATATAGATTTTTATCACTTCCTTACTTTTTATTTTATTCTCGATTTTGGATTTTTCTGGATAATAAGTTTCTTTGAACTAAAATTTGAATTAATTATATTATATATAATACACCAAAAAGTCGAATTTTGCAATAAATTTTCATCGCAAAATTCGACAAAAGTTAAGGAGACGCTATTTGCGTCTCCTCCGAAGCTTTTTGAGATATTTTTCACCTTCTTCTAATGCCCATAATCCAGCCATAAACAGTATGAACATTATAGCATACAATGTATACCTGACCACATGCATATTAGGTAAAAATGTATCTGAAAAATACATATAACCAGCAAAAAGCGCTGCTAAAAGTGATACAATAGGTCCTAAAATCACATACAGTATTGCCTGAAATTTCTTATTCCGTTTTTTCATATCTTTTTCTCCTTTTTCTCTATGACTATATCTAGTCAGATTTTCTACACTAAAACTACTTATATTATAACATACTTGTAAAAAAAATGCAAAATCTATCAATCTTTGATATTTTTTGCATATTATATATTAATCAAACATATAGTTTGAAAAAAAATTAACAAATTGAAGGGATGTATGTATTATGGAAATAGAAGGTAAAAAACCTTGTTGTCCAGAAATAGATATTGATGGTCTTATTTCTGGTGGTAAACAATTTGATTTAGATATAACTTTACCAGAAGATAACAGAGATGTTATTTATGGAGTTATAAAAAACTGCTTTAAAGAGCCAGTTCGTGATGCTGTTGTAAAATTAACAGAAATTGTATATGATTGTGGTAAAGAAGAAAGAAGACCAATAGGTCATACTTTTACAGATGAAGAAGGAGAATTTGTTTTTGGACCTCTTTGTCCTAACAGACATTATGCAATTCAAATTTGGGCAAACAATACTCAAAAAATTAAAGTTTGCGCAAAATGCCATCATGAAGGAAAATGCTTAAAAGGTGATAAATGCGATAAATGTGATTGTTTTATAGATGATAAAAAACCTTGTCATAAAGAAGAAATGTATGAAGATTGTTTCGAAGATAAATGTGAAAAAGAAGATAAACCTTGTAAATAAAACTAATTATAATGTCGCTATATAAGAACAAAAGCGGACATTAATAACATTGTCTATATTTAAGACATTTTAAAGTCCGCATCTTTCCTCTGTATAACTTATCTGTAATTCACTTCGTTTCATACAGCTAAGAAATGTTCGTGCGCCAAATTTGCTTTGGCAAATTTGTGTGCAATGTATTTATATTATAGGAAAGTTTGTAGAATATATAATCAAACATTTATGCATATATAGAACTTTCCTATAATATTAAAAGTGGGGATAACAGACCAAGTCTATTATCCCTATTTTTTACATTATCCCCATTTTCTTTGCAATTTTTCTTCCTTTTCTCATCATCTTATTTTTGTCTATCATATTTGTATCATTATACATCATTATTAATCCTGTTGTAATTAATCCTCCTACTAATAAACCTTTTGCAAATTTCATATTTATCAATCCTTTCTTTATTTATTATTTTCTTTATTTTTCCTAATTTTCATTTTTTTATACTCTTTTATAATGGTATATATTTCATGAATAGCAATTATTGCTAAAAATATCCCAAAATATTTCCTTAATGTTTGTACATCTGTATGAACTGATAAGTTAGCTCCTATTATTGCTCCTAATACTCCAATTATAGATATTATTATTGCTAATTTTAAATCTATATTCTTATTTTTTATATTTACAATTATTGCTACAATTGATGTTGGAATAAAAAATATTAAATTCGTTGCTTGAGCTATATGTTGCTCTATTCCACACATAAATGTAAGTAAAAAAATTAGTATTGTTCCTCCACCCATTCCTGTTCCACTTACAATTCCAGAAATAAGCCCTATCATCATCTCTTTCATGTATTTCCTCCAATACACTACAAATTCATTTAAAACATTTAATTAAATAACATTTTATATGATACATATATAAGAAAAGCTGTAAATGCAATTTTAAAAAATCTGTCTGGCAATTTTTTTAATAGTTTTGCTCCTATATATCCACCAATAGCTCCTCCTATACCGCATAGTATTGCTATATTCCAATTTATAAAATTTCCTTTATAGTAAAAAAAACTACTTGCTATTACCATTGGTAATATGCAAAATACTGATGTTCCTCTTGATTTTTGTGGTTCTAATTTTAGAAGATATATAAATCCTGGTACTAATATTAGTCCTCCTCCTGTTGAGAAAAATCCGACTTATTATTCCTGCTAAGAACCCTATAATTATTTCTTTAATATACTTTTTTAACATAATAGCTCCACTTCGTTCCGCATAACTAATCTCTATGTCATTTTCACTATATTTAGATAAAAATTCCTAGAGCTTTGAACAAATCGGAAAGCCTTATCATTAGCATAATTTTAACTTTTCTCCTTGGCTTTCCGTTAATTTGTTCATGTGCGAAATTTTTGTTAGAAAATTTCTGTACAATTAAGTTTTATATAATAGGAAAGTATGACTTTCCTATTATATAAAAAAACCTACTCTTTATAAGTAGGTTTTCCATTTTTTATTATTTTAATCAATATTTTCATCTTTAATATAATATTTAGTTCCAATCATTGCATCTGGTAAATATTGTTGTTCTACCCAATGTCCTGGGAAGTCATGTGGATATAAATATCCTTCTCCATATCCAAATTCCCTCATATTTTCAACTGGTGCATTTCTTATATGCATTGGTATTGTTCCTGTATCTTTATTTGCTACATCTTCTAAGGCTCTATTTATTCCTAAATATGTTGCATTTGATTTTTTAGATGTTGCTATATATACTGCTGCTTCTGCTAATATTAATTTAGCTTCTGGCATTCCTACCATATGTACTGCTTGCATTGCTGAATTTGCTACTACTAGTGCATTTGGATTTGCCATTCCTACATCTTCTGAAGCACATATTACTATTCTTCTTGCTAAAAACATTGGGTCTTCGCCTCCATTTAGTGCTCGTGCTAAATAAAATATTGTTGCATCAGCATCTGATCCTCTCATTGATTTTATAAATGCACTTATATTATCATAATGTGTATCTCCTTTTTTATCAAATATTGCTTTTCTAGTCTGTATACAATTTTTTATTACTTCATCTGTTATATGAATATATCCATCACTTTCCATATTTGTTGTAAGTACTGCAATTTCTAAACCATTTAATGCTGTTCTTACATCTCCATTTGAGATTAATGCAAGTTTTTTTAATGTCTTATCTTCTATTTTTATATTATACTCTCCTAATCCATCTTTTCTTTCAATTGCGTTTTTTAGTATATTATAGATATTTTCTTCGGTTAAAGGTTCTAATTTTACTACCATTGACCTTGATATTAAAGCTTTATTTACCTCAAAATATGGATTTTCAGTTGTTGCACCAATTAAAATTATTAGTCCATTTTCTACATATGGAAGCAAAGCGTCTTGTTGTAATTTATTAAATCTATGAATTTCATCTATAAATAATATGCTTTTTCCTGTTGGATTTATCATAAAATTTTTAGTTTCTTCAACTACTTTTTTTATGTCTGAAACTCCTGCTGTTACTGCATTTATTTTATAAAATTTATATTTTGTTGTTTCACTTATTACTTTTGCTAGTGAGGTTTTTCCGCATCCAGGAGGTCCAAATAGTATTATGCTTGATAATCTGTCTGCTTTTATTGTTCTATACAATATTTTGTCTTTTGCTAGTACATGTTCTTGTCCAACATATTCTTCTAGTGTTCTTGGTCTTACTCTATATGCAAGTGGTTCATTACTATTCATGTTTTTTTCTCCTTATTCTTTTTCATTTTCTTTTGCTAACTCAATTAATTCCTTCTCATCTCTTATAAGTTTAATTAATTCTTCCTTAGTTGGTAAATAAGTTATATATTTTGACGCATAAACATTTTTTATATCATCTCCTAATGTCATTTCCACAACTGCATCATCTTTATCAGCACATAATAATATTCCTATTGGCTCATTTTCTCCTTCAATCATTTGAGTCTTTTTATAATAATTTACATACATTTGCATTTGTCCAATATCTTGATGTGTTAATTTTCCAATTTTTAAATCTATTATTACAAAACATTTTGCAAGACGATTATAAAATATTAAATCAGGATAATAATATTCAGAACCAATTTTTATTCTTTGTTGACTAGCTACAAAAGAAAACCCTCTTCCTAATTCTAACAAGAATTCAGTTAAATGCGAAAGCAATGCTTTTTCTAAATCAGTTTCTAAATAATTTCTATTTTCTTTCAATCCTGCAAATTCAAAAATATATGGAGTTTTCAAAAGTTCTTCTGGTTGTTTTTCTATTAAACCTTTTGTAGACTCTTTCATAATTTTATTTTTATTTGGAGATACTAAATATCTATCAAACAACTTTGTATTTATTTGTCTTCTTAATTCTCTACATCCCCAATTTGATTTAATACTCTCTGTTTCATAGAAATCTCTTTCTTCTTTTCTATCTATTCTAATTAATTCTTGAAAATGTGCCCAACTCAATTCGGTCGACACTGTCGACCAAATTGGGTACATTTCATAAAATCTACGCATTCTTCTAATACTTACTGGAGAAAAGCCTCCTCCAAATTCAGTGGTTAACTTGGTTGACAATACCTCTACTATCTTTTTTCCATAACTTGCTTTATTACTATTTTCAGATAATTCATAAGTTATCTTACCAACATACCAATAAACTTCAACCATAGTTGTATCAATATGCTTTAACATTCTGTTTCGTGCTTTGATAATTCTATTTCTAATATCATCATATATCTTTTCAATATCTACTAAATAATCATTTGTTTTATTATCAGCTATTTGTTTAAATATATTTTTAGATTCATCACTACTATCCATGGTATTATCACCTCACTTTTACTTACTTATATGTTTGTAACATATTTATATTTTTTATTTACCTAAAACAGATAATCCTTTTCTTATTAAGTCTTCTGTTGATAAATCTTCCTTCTCTAATTTTTCAAATGCTTTTTCTATTTCTTTTTTGTTATATCCTAACACTTGAAGCGCTGCAATTGCTTCTTCAACTTTTTGATTATTTTCTATTGCTATTTCTACTTTAGTCTTTGTTCCTTTTACTGCTTCTGTTAGTTCTTGTATTTGTTGTTCTTTCTTTATTTTATCTTTTAGCTCCAATATTATTCTTTGTGCTGATTTTGCTCCAATTCCTGGTATTTGTGTTAATGTTTTTATATCTTCTGTTATTACAGCTAATGCAAAGTCAGTTGGTTCACATACAGCTAACATTGCTAAAGCTGTTTTTGCTCCCACTCCACTTACTGATATTAATAATTCAAACATTTTTAATTCTTCTAATGTATTAAATCCATATATACTTATATCATCTTCTCTGACTCTATAATATGTATGTACTTTTACATTTTCTCCTATGTTTCCTAATTTATCTATTCCTGAATCTGACATGAATATTTTATATCCTAGTCCTCCTACATCTATAACTATGTATCCTGTCATTTTCATCTCTAGTATTCCTTTTATATATGCTAACATAAATATTCTTCCTTTCATTTAGATGTATCCCAAATGGGACAAAATGTCCCAACAAGAACCGTCCCCAATTAAGATAGTCGTTCGAGCAAAGCGGGTTACGAATATCTTATGCAGAGCTGGGACATTTATATATCGTAAAAATATGTTGCTTCTAAGTCGGCTTCATGCATTAATAGTGCTAATGGATATTTTTTATATGCTGCTCCTATTGTGTTATATAATTCCTTTGGTTCTGTATATCCCATATGCCAACGTATTGCATATTTTTCTTCTGGTGTTAATTTCATATATTCTGTTATCATCATTACTGATTTTTCTCCATGTCCATATGGTATTGTGTCTTCTATTGTGTAATATGGTACTTTTTCCCATACTCCTAGTGCATTTTTTGCATTTCTATAATCTATTTTATAAAAGTTTGCTTTACACAAATCATGTAATAGAGGTACTATTATTAATGTTTCTGGATTTATTTCTAATGGTTCTATGTTTGTTTCTACTTTATGTTTTAGTATTTCATATACTTTCATGCTATGTTCTACTAATCCACCTTCATAATCTCCATGAAATCTTGTGCTTGCTGGTGCTTTAAAAAAGTCTGTTTTTTCTATAAATTCTATTAATTCTTCTATTCCTTCTCTTTTGACTTGTTTTAATAATTCTAAAAATTGTTCTTTCATTTTCTCACTCCTACTTGACTTTTTATTTCTTTTGCCCATTATATAAATATAATTATAAAATGTCAATACTTTTAACAAATTTTTGTTTGTATAAGTGTTGTATTTTTTTGTCAATTTTTAGTTGAAAATAATATTTTCTTATGATATATTTTTATCGAAAAATATAAAATTGGAGTATAAAAATGAGAATAGGAATTGATATTGATAATGTAATTGCAAATTTTAATGACACTTTATTAAAAGAATACTTGAAACATGATAAAGAACTAAGAAATACTGGAATTATAAATGAAAATCCTGAATATATAAGAAACGGTATGTTTGATTGGTCAGATGAGGAAGAAAAAAGTTTTTATAGTGCTAATATTGAAAAATTTGCAAAAAGTTTTAAACCTCTTGAAGACGCAACTTATTATATTCAAAAATTAAAAGATGATGGAAATGAAATATATATTATATCTGGAAGAAATAATGGTGATTATACTGATGCCTTCAAATTAACAACAGATTGGTTATCTAATTATAATATTATTTATGATAAATTAATATTAACAAATGTCTATGATAGACATGCCAAATCACAGGAATGTTTAAAATATAATATTGATATAATGATTGAAGATAGCATATCAATTTGCTTAGATTTAATAAAAAGTGGTATTAAAGTTTATACTATGAATACAAGATATAATCAAAAAGAAGATTGTTTTGATAGAGTATCAAATTGGAAAGAAATATATGAAAAAATTTCTTCAAATTATAATACTGAAAATATTAATAAAAAAGTAAATGTAATTTTAGATACTGATATTTACAATGAATGTGATGACCAATTTGCTCTTGCTTATTTATTAAATTCACAAGATAGATTTAATATAGAAGCTATTACTGTTGCTCCTTTTCATCATGATAATAATATATCAATTGAAGAAGGAACAGAAAAAAGTTACAATGAAGTCATAAAAATTTGTAATTGGCTTAGTTTCAAAACAGAGAATAAAGTTTTTAGAGGTGCTCTTGACTATTTCGAAGAAAGTAATCAAGAAAATAATGATGCTGTAAATAAAATTATTGAGATTGCACATAAAAATGATAAGACTTATATATTGGCAATTGGAGCAATAACTAATATAGCATTAGCAATCAAAAAAGATTCTAAAATTATTGACAAAATAGAAGTTATCTGGCTTGGTGGTAATAGTTTTTTAAGTGGAAATAATAAAGAGTTTAATTTTAGACAAGACGTTCCAGCAGTAAGAACTGTTTTTGAATCTAAAGTTGCACTTACAATTATACCTTGTAAAAATGTAGCTTCAAATTTGAGTACTTCTATTTATGAATTAGAACATTTTTTAAAGGGTAAAAGTGAATTATGTGATTATTTATGCCAAAGGTTTTATAATGACGGTGTTCATGGAATACAAGAAAGAAGAGTTATTTGGGACATTAGCACTATTGCTTATCTTATAAATAAAAATTGGTTTGAAACAATCAAAACTAGTTGTCCTAATATAAATGATGATACTTCTTATGAATTTACTTCTAATAATCATTTAATTACTGTTGTTAATTATTTAAATAGTAAAAAAATATTTGAAGATTTATTTAAAAAGTTAGGAGGCTTATAAAATATGAAAATAAAATATTATGGTGATACTATTCTTCCTAATGAAAAGTCAATAGTTTTATGTGGTCCTACTCCAAGAGATAGCCATACATTAAGTTGGAGACCAGAAGCACTAAAAATATTTGAAGATTTAAATTTTGAAGGTACTGTATTTGTTCCTGAATATTCTTCTTCTAGCTTTAGATTTAATAATCATATTGAGCAACTTAATTGGGAAAGAGAAGTATATTTAAATTGTTCTGTTATGTTATTTTGGGTTCCTAGGCACTTTCCTGATATGCTTGGTCTTACTACAAATGTAGAATTCGGATATTGGCTGAAAAGTGAAAAGTGTATTTATGGAAGACCAGAATATGCAGAAAGAATAGGATCTTTAGATTGGTTATATAGTTTAGAATATAATAAGGAACCTTATAATAATTTAAAAGATTTAATAGAAGCAAGTATTGCTCTTGTAAATAAAATATCACAAAACGAAAAGGAGATTCTATAATGAAAAATATTATGATTTTAGGAATTTGTAGAACTGGAAAATCTACTTTTTCAAGAATGATACAAAAAGAATTTCCAAATTATCAAATTATCGAAGTAGATACTATTATATCAGCTTTACAAAAAACAATTCCAGATATTCCAATAGGTTTTATTCATGATAATTTAACTGAAAATAAATTACCACAATTTTTAAATTTATTCATTGAAAAGAATATGAATAAAAATGGAAAACATTTAAATTTTATTATTAATGCAGATTCTATCCTGCCACAAGATTTAGCTAAATATTTTAATTTAGAAAATACTATTGTATATTATTTTGTTAATTCTAAGTTAACATCAAAAGAAATCTTAGATAATTGTAGAAAATACGATGATATGGAAGACTGGACTATTAGAAGAAGTGATGATGAAATTTTAAAACATATAGAATTTTATAAACCAATTGAACAACAAATAATTAAAGATTGTACTAAATATGGATTTAACTGCATTGATACTTCAATAGATAGAGAAAAAGTTTTGAATGACTTATTACAAAATTTAAAAGTAAATTTAAAATAGAATTAATATGGAGTTAAAATAATGAAATTATATAGTTTATCATATTACAGAAGCACAAAAATAAAAAAAGAATTTGATAATATGTTAGTCCACAATGTCTACGACTTGTTTCCTGATGTTTTAAATAATTAAAATGTTGCTCTCTTTTTATAAGGGGGCTTTTCTTTTTTTATATTTTATTGTACAATGATAAAAAAGAAAGGTTTATTTATATGAAATTTATAAGAAAATTATTTATTGCAATTATTATACTAATAATTCTAATCTGTTCATTTGTATTTCTAGTAGGTCATTCTTATTATGTAAAAGCACTAAAAGAAAAACCACTAATTACTAGAATTGATGAAATTACAAGTAAAGATACTTTTGTTAAATTTGAGGACATGTCTTCATTTTATAGAAATGCTGTAATAAGTGTTGAAGACCATAGATATTATGATCATGGTCCTGTTGATTTTATTGCAATTTGTAGAGCTATTTATACAAATATAAAGAATGGTGAATTTCAAGAAGGTGGAAGCACAATAACTCAGCAAGTTGCTAAAAATGTTGTATTATCTCAAGAACGTTCTTGGATAAGAAAAATCGCTGAAATTTTTGCTGCTTATGATTTAGAACAAAATTATTCTAAAAGAGAAATTTTTGAATTATATGTGAATACTTCTTATTTTGGTGATGGTTATTATGGTATTTACCAAGCAAGTTATGGTTATTATGATAAAGCTCCAATAGATTTAAATTTAGATGAAGCTTCTATGCTTGCTGGAGTTCCTAATGCTCCTTCTGTTTATGCTCCTACTGTTAATTTAAATTTAGCCAAAAAACGTCAGTACCATGTTTTAAATAAAATGCTTGAATATGGATATATTACTAAGGATGAAGCTCTATCTGTTAAATAATAAATTGTTACTACTTTTTTAAGTAGTAATTTTTTATATTATAGAAAAAATTAATTTTTCCTATAATATAAATACGTTCCACAGAAAAAATTCTAACGATTTTTTTCGTGGGCGAACGAAATCGAGGCATGAAAAGTACTCTAAAAGGTCAAAAATTTTTAATCATGCCTCTTTCATTCTTTTCATATATATTATTATGAGGTGTTATATATGAAAATTATATTTGTAAAAAAGCAAAATTTTTTATATTCCATTTTTATTTTTTCTTTATTTTTTATAATCTCTATGCTCTTATTATTTATAAATCATCCTTTTTCTTTTGCAATTGAACTAAATAAAACTTCTTTTTTTAATATACCTCTTACTACTACTTTAGATGATATTGCAAAATCTGATAAAAAAATAGCTTATTTAACTTTTGATGATGGTCCAACAACTAAAGCAACTGGAAAAATATTAGATATTTTAAAAGAAGAAAATGTTAAAGCTACTTTTTTTGTTGTTGGAAAACATGTAAAGGAACACCCTGAGTTAGTTAAACGTGAATATGAAGAAGGTCATTATATTGCTAACCATGGATATAATCATAATAATAAATTACTATATAAAGATATGGAAAGTTTTAAAAACGAAATTGTTTCAACTGATTTAGAAATTTCAAAAGCTATTGGAATTGATGGTTATTGTTCTCATATTTTTAGATTCCCTAATCGGATATATGTCACATATATATACTAGTCAAAAAAAGAATGCTCTTAATGTTTTATCTAATTTAGATTATGTTTATGTTGATTGGAATTGCTTAAATAGAGATTCCGAAAAGAAATATTCTAATTCTCAATTATTAAATAATTTGAAAAAATCTGCTAAGAATAAAGGAACTTTAATTATTTTAATGCATGATACTGCTGATGTTAATAAAACTTATGATATTTTAAAAGATTCTATTTCTTATTTAAGGTCTCAAGGTTATGTTTTTAGTAACTTTTATGATTTTATTAACAAATAGAGATTGTATAGAAATTTATACTGCTGTTTTTTTATATCTTAAAACCTTCTTACATATTTAGTTTGTTGTCTTTTTTATATCATTTTGTTATTGTTTTTTTGCATTTAGCCAAATAGTTATAAATTAAGCTCTTATTACCAGTTGATTAATTATCTTTTATTATTATAACTTTGGTAATTATTTTATAACTAATGAGTTATAGTTTTATAATAATTGATATAGGAGGTTTCTATGGACTTTAATATAGAAGATTTTAGTTATAGGTTAGGTGTTCTATTAGATGAAAATAATATGACTCAAACACAATTAGCAAAAAAAATTGGAACTTCAAATGTTACTATTTGTAGATATTTGACTTGTGAAAGAATACCTCGCCTTGATGTTGTTGCAAGAATAGCTTCAGTATTTAATGTTTCTTTAGATTATTTGCTTGGCTTGACTAAAGATAAAAACTATCAAAATTCAAATGAAAATTCTGATTTAAATATTGCTATTTCCATTAGCAAATTATACTCTTTAGATGATAAATCCCGTTTAACTAAAAATCAGATTGAGTTAATAAAAAAATTACTACTTGCTAATAAAGATTTTATACTTTCTGCATAAAAATATCAGTCTTATTGTAAAATGATCTATACCTATAATATGAGGGACATATTTGATTTGTAATTATATGTCCCTTGTTTTAATATTTAAATTATATTATTTTCTATTCAACTCATCTTTTTTGCTATTCTCTCTATTTCTTTTTCGTTCATTCCTGATATTGTTGTTATAGTATTTATTGAAAATTTCTCTTTTAGCATATTTTTAATTATTTCAATCTTACCTTCACTTATCCCTTTAGCTCGTGCTTCTTTTTGCATTTGTTTTCTTTCTCTTGCTAACATTTCAGGTATTCTTGACATATTCTCATCTCCAATCTTAAATTTTTTTAATATTTCTTCTTGCATTCTTCTTATCTTCGAGTGCCTTTCTGAAAATTTTATCATGCATATTATTGATATATTGATATTCTTCACTAATATCACTTACTTCTATATTCTTTAATATGTATTTCTTTTTATACTTAACATATTCTTGAATTGTAAATATTTCTGTATTGCTTTTAATTATATTACTATCTTTATTATTTATCAATATTTCTTTAATAGTTAAATTAATATTTTATCACTTCTTTACTTTTTTATCTTTAATTTTGTTTTTGGAATTTTAACTTTGGGAATTTTTGAACTAAATTTTGAATTAAATATTTTTTATAATAACATAAAAAGTCGAACTTTGCAATTAATTTCCATCGCAAAATTCGACATTTAATCTATCCATGCATTATTTTTGTATTTCTTCTAGTGCTTTTGCTAATTGATCTGGACATGATGTCCCTTTGTTTCCACATGGTATTCCTTTTAATCTTTTTATTGCTTCTTCTATTTTCATTCCTTCAACTAGTCTGGATACTCCTACAGTGTTTCCTGCACATCCACCTTCTATTGTTACTTTTTTTATTGTGTCTCCTTCTATTTCTATTATCATTCCATAAGAGCATACTCCTTGTGGTTCATATCTGTATTGCATTTTTATTCCTCCATTTTTTCTATTCGTTCTTGCTAACGGCTAGTTTTAATGATTGCGACTTCACTTCGTTTTGTCGCATAAGTTATCCGTAACACTCGAACTATTCGTTCTCGCTAACGGCTATTTTCAATGATTGCGACTTCACTTCGTTTTGTCGCATAAGTTATCCGTAACACTCGAACT
>CAOKJC010000041.1 GCA_948468685.1 uncultured Clostridium sp.
AGTTACAATTCACAGCTGTAAAAATTATTATTAAGCAAATATTAAATATAAATTGGCTGTGAATAGTAACCATTGCATAAGCAAAATATAAAAAAAGTACAAGGAATACTTGTACTTTTCTTTATTTAATGATATTATATTGAAGAAATTTAAAAGAAAAAAGAAAGAAGGCAAAGTAATGAAAATATTAATAACTGGAGCAAACGGAATGCTTGCAAAAGAAGTAAAAGAAAAATTTGCAAAAGGAAATGAATTAACACTTACAGACGTTACAGAATTAGACATAACAAATGAAAAAGCAGTATATGATTTTGTAAACAAATTAAGGCCAGACTATATAATCAACTGTGCAGCATTTACAGCAGTAGACAAAGCAGAAGAATGTTATGAATTAGCAGACAAAATCAATGGAGATGGACCTACAAATCTAGCAAAAGCTGCAAAAGCAGTAGGAAGCAAATTAGTACATATATCAACAGACTATGTATTTGGGGGAGACTTAGAACTATCAAAAGATTATAAAGAATATGATGAAAAATCACCTGTAACAGTATATGGAAAAACAAAACTACATGGAGAAGAAGGAATAGAAGAAAATATGGAAGAATACTATATTTTCAGAACAGCATGGTTATATGGAATTGGAGGAAACAACTTTGTAAAAACAATGACAAAACTAGGAACAGACAAAGACGAATTAAATGTAGTTGCAGATCAACATGGAAGCCCAACATATGCAAAAGATTTAACCGAAATAATATATCAAGCAATAGAAAAGAAAATACCATATGGAGTATATCATGCAACAAATGAAGGATATACAACATGGTATGAATTTACAAAAGAAATCTTAAATCAACAAGGAATAGAATGTAAAGTAAATCCAGTAACAACAGAAGAATATATTGAAATGATGAAAATAACACAAGCCAAAAGACCATTCAACTCACAATTATCAAAAAATAAACTAGTTGAACAAGGGATAAAAGTACCAGAATGGAAAGACGGATTAAGAAGATATTTAGAAGAAGTGTGTCAATAGGGACGTCCTTTTTTGGCACAAGGAGGGAAAAAATGAAAAATAGAAAAGGAATAATATTAGCAGGAGGAAGTGGAACAAGACTATATCCATTAACACTTGCAATATCAAAGCAAATAATGCCAGTATATGACAAACCAATGATATATTATCCATTATCAGTATTGATGGAAGCAGGAATAAAAGAAGTGTTAATAATATCAACACCAAGAGATGCAGAAACATTCAAAGCTCTTTTAGGAGATGGCTCACAATGGGGAATGAAATTTGAATATAAAATTCAAGAAAAACCAAATGGACTAGCAGAAGCATTTATAATAGGTGAAGAATTTATTGGAGAAGATAATGTTGCAATGATATTAGGAGACAATATGTTCTATGGTTCACATTTGCCAGAGATGCTTGCAAAAGCAAATGAAAGAGAGAATGAAGCAACAATATTTGGATATCAAGTAAAAGACCCTAGAGCTTATGGAGTTGTAGAAATAGATAATACAGGAAAAGCAGTATCAATTGAAGAAAAACCAGAAAATCCAAAATCAAATTATGCAGTACCAGGATTATATTTCTATCCAAATGATGTAGTAGAAATAGCAAAAAATGTAAAACCATCAGCAAGAGGAGAATTAGAAATAACAACTGTAAATGAAGCATATATGAAAAAAAGTAAATTATATGTAGAAACATTTGGAAGAGGAATGACATGGTTTGATACAGGAACACATGATGCGCTATTAGAAACAGCAAGCTTTGTACAAACAATAGAAAAAAGACAAGGGATGCAAGTATGTTGCCCAGAAGAAATTGCTTATCAAAAAGGTTGGATAACACCTGAGCAATTATCAGTACTAGCTGATAAATACATGAAAACAGACTATGGAAGATATTTAAAAGATCTAATAAAATGAGACACTTGGGACAGTCCGAATTTGTCTCACAGATTTGTCGAAAATTGTAAAAATAATATTTATTAAAGGAGTTTTAGAATGGGAAAATTTAAAAGAATAGATACATCAATTGAAGGTGTATGTATAATTGAACCAACAGTTTTTGGAGATAACAGAGGTTATTTCATGGAAACATATAGTAAACCAGATTTTGAAGAAATAGGATTAAATTATGACTTTGTACAAGATAATCAATCAAAATCTAAAAAAGGTGTTTTAAGAGGATTACACTTCCAAAAAGAAAATACACAAGCAAAATTAGTTAGATGTATTAAAGGAGAAGTTTTTGATGTTGCAGTTGACTTAAGACCAGGAAGTGAAACATATGGAAAATGGGAAGGCGTAATTCTAACAGAAGAAAACAAGAAAATGTTTATGATACCAAGAGGATTTGCACATGGATTTTTAGTATTATCAGAAACCGCAGAATTTGCTTATAAATGTGATGATATATATAACCATACTGCTGAAGGTGGATTAGCATGGAATGACCCAGATGTAGGAATTGAATGGCCTATGGGAGACTTAAAAGTAACAGACTTGTTAACTTCTGAAAAAGATGCAAACTGGCCATCATTAAAAGAATTAAAAGAAACAGATTTATTTAAATCTTTAAAATTAAGATAGTTGTTCAAACAAAGGAAGTTACAGACATCTTATGCAAATTAAGATTACTGTGTGAAGCAAAGCAATCTACAGAAATCTTGTGATAGCGAATTTGTAAACATTAAGATGTGTCTCAAGTGGGACAAAAATGTCCCAAAAAGAACCGTCCCCAATGGGACAGAAAGAGGTATAAAATGAGTAATAATGTATTAGTAACAGGAGCAGCAGGTTTTATAGGAGCAAACTTTGCTGAGTATTTTGTAAATAAGCACCCAGATTATAATGTAATAGTATTAGACAAATTAACATATGCAGGAAATTTAGACAATTTAAAAAAAGTAATGGATAAAATAACATTTGTACAGGGAGATATTTGCGACTTTGATTTTGTATTAGATTTATTTAAAAAATATGATATAAATGGAGTAATTCATTTTGCAGCAGAATCACATGTTGATAATAGTATAAAAAATCCATTTGTATTTACACAAACAAATGTAATTGGAACACATACTTTACTAGAGGCTGCTAAACAAGTGTGGGGAGAAGGAAGTACAAACAAATTTGTACATATATCAACAGATGAAGTTTATGGTTCTTTAGGAGAAGCAGGATATTTTACAGAGACATCACCAATAAAACCAAGCAGTCCATATTCTTCATCAAAAGCAAGTTCAGACTTAGTAGCTTTAGCATATAAAGAAACATTTAAAATGAATGTAAATGTAACAAACTGTTCAAATAATTATGGACCATATCAACATAATGAAAAATTAATACCACATATGATTAAATTAGCACTAAATAATGAAAAATTACCAGTTTATGGTGAAGGACTAAATATTAGAGATTGGCTATTTGTCGAAGACCATTGTGAAGCAATCGATTTAGTATTCCATAAAGGTGTAGCTGGAGAAAGATATAATATTGGTGGACATAATGAAAAAAGAAATATTGAAATAGTTAAACTAATATTACAAAGACTAGGAAAATCAGAAGATTTAATAGAACATGTTGAAGATAGAAAAGGTCATGATTATAGATATGCGATAGATCCAACTAAAATAAAAAATGAACTTGGATGGTATCCTAAGACAAAATTTGAAGATGGTATTGTAAAAACTATTGATTGGTATTTAGAAAATCCAGAATGGTTAAAATAGAAAATAATAAAATTATAGAAAAGAAAACATATAGAAAGCACTCGTTTGAGTGCTTTTTCTAATAATACTGTCCAACATAAAAGTACCGTTTTTCAGTATAGTAGAATTTGGGTTCATTGTCTTTCCACCCTACAACAGTAAAATAGTATTCACCTTCCATTTTCTCATGGAGCTCCATATTAACCTTAAAATAACTTGTATTAAGGTCATTTTCAACAACAACTGGCTTATTACAATCATTCAGATAAATTGTAGGCCAAGATTGGTTGCTGCAGGATGTTCCTCTAGAAAAATGTTTTGCTTGTATATTAGTGGTTTTACCATTTACAGTTGTTATATGTGCAAAGACATCTAAATACCCAAGAGCTTCGGGTAATGCGACAACCAGCGATGATAAGAAAGTTTTTTGCTCTTTCATTTTGCAACCTCCTTTAATCAAAACACGGTTACATGGTTACATCTTACTTAATTATAGTATACTAAAAAAGAGTTTTCTTGTCAAATTTTTCCGACAAAAAGTGACATTTAATTTTGTTAATAGTAGCAAAAAAATGAAAGTATAACATAATATAAATAAAAGTATATTTACAACTAAATTAGTAACTAAATTAACAAAATTAAAATGAAAAGCAGTAATAATAAAATATGAAATAGTGCTACAAATTAAAGGAATAAATATCCAATCAACAAAATTAATTTTCAATTTACAACATTTAATCATTTGAAAAAGACTTATACTAAAATTTAATAATTCACTAATAAAAATAGATATTATAAAACCTTTTATTCCATATATAGGAAGAAAAAAGTAAATAAAGCAGGTTGTAATACTTAAATCTAATATGTTACAACACATAACACTAAATTGTTTATTCATACCCTTTAAAATAGAGTCAATAATATTATCCATATACATAAAAAATATCAAAGGAGCAAGTATTTTAAAATAATATCCTACTTCAATATTATTATAAATTGCTAATCCAAGCTCATTGGCGAAAATCATAAAAATACTACAAATACAAACAGAAAAAGCACATGTAAATCTGAATATCTTGTCACTTATAAAATTAATAGATTTATAATTTTTTTGTGCTACATATGTTGAAAATTCTGGAATTAATAGCATGCTATAGGAATTAATTAAAACAGTAGGAAAGTTTATTATTGGCATTACCATTCCACTAATAATTCCATATTTAGAAAGAGAAGATTTACAAGAAAGCCCTGATTTTTCTAATTGAGTTGGAATAATTAATTGTTTTAAAGTTGAAAGTCCAGAACGTATGTAAGAGGTTAAGGCAACAGGAAAAGCAATTTTTACTATATTAATTCTTTGTCCAAAGGAACGTACATTATCAAGTTTCTTAAATTTTATATCAATAATATATAAAATAAAAATTAAACTAAAAGAACATATTTCTGAAATTACATCGGCTAATATTAGTGAAATACATATATATTCTACTCCTTTTAAAATGTTTATTTTTAGCAAAATTATTGTCATAATGATTTTTATAATAAATTCAAAAATTTGAGTAATAGCATTTTTATATGCTTTTCTAACAGAAGTGAAATAGCTAGTTATGCAAGAAGACATAGCTATAAATGGCAAACCAATAGCTATATAAAATAAAGGCTTTGAAGAGACCATATTATGTAGGCATTTATTAGTTATAAAATCTGAAAATAGTAAGATTAGTATTCCAGCAAAAATTCCTAATAAAAAACTGAAAAATATACATGTCCTTATAGCTTTTATGCCAGTCTTTTCTTTATTAAGTGCAAATTTTTCAGATACTATTACTGTTACAGCTATATTTAAACCTGAGGTTGAAACTGTTATAAAAAATAAATATACTGCCATTACTAAACTAAATATTCCAAGTGCTTCTGAACCTATTTGATTTGATATATAAACATTAAAAATAAGAGTTGCAAATCTCATTAAAAGTGCTGTAATTGTTAAAATCGTTCCATTAATTAAAAATAATTTACTTTTCTTTCTCAAAAATATTCACCATTAAATGATATTAGAGATTTTTTAATTATATGTTATATTTATAATAAAAAGTTTTAATTTCAAAAAGTATTAAGGCATTATGTAAAAAAGTGACTAGTAAAATTAATTTTTTTTATTGTTGTAGAAAATAATTAAATATATAATAAATTTGAAAAAATATTTTACAAAATAGATAATACTTTGTACTATTATAGGAAAGTTTTCTGAACTTCCTATAATATAAATACTTTGCACATAAATTTGCCAAAGCAAATTTGGCGCACGAACAAAGACACGGACTTTAAAATGCTTAAAACAGAGATATTATTTGTAAAAATATGAGTGATAAAAGTAAAATAAGGAATAAGAAACGAAGGAGGAAAATTAGAAAATGAAAGAAAAATTAAGAAAAAAACATGGAATAACATTAATAGCACTTGTGATAACAATTATAATTTTATTAATACTAGCACGGAATATCAATATCAAGTTTAACAGGAAGTGGATTACTTGGAAAAGCCCAATATGCAAAAGAAAGAACAAGAGGCTCAACAGTACAAGAGAGAGTAGGAATGGTAGCAACAGAAAATGAAATGGCAAAATATACAAATAGAGAATCAAAAGGAAAAGAGCAAGTAATACAAGAATTGTATAAAGAAAAACAATTAACAGGTGAAGATGTAGAATACTTAAAAGAAAATGATATCCTAGTAATAGGGGATATAGAAACAGATTTTAGTATATTAGAAGGAACAAATGTAGATACATTAGTAGCAATGTATGATAGAGCAGTAACAGATAGATGTACAAATGAAGATGGAAACTGTGATAGAGAAGACCATTTGCATATAGGAGATTACGTAGATTATAAAAATCCAACAAGTGGAAGTTATATAGTAACAGCAATAAAATCAGGAATGGATAGACGCCCAAATAGTATAATAACAAATCAAATGTTTGAAATAAGTGAAACAAAAAATCAGTTGAATTGGAGAGTACTGGGAAAAGATGAAAAAACAGGAGGAATAAAGTTAATATCAGAAAGAATAATGAAGAACAATATTGAAGGAAATGGACAAGAATTCCCATGTTTATTTTTGTATGGAGCAAATGCATATGTAAATGGAGTAAATGAACTAGATAATATAGGAAAATTATATACAACAAATTATGGAGAAGGAAGGAGTGTAAAACAGAAAGATATAGACCAAGTGCTAGGAATAACAACAAAAGAAAAAATAAAAGAAATTAATTTATTTCCAATATTAAATCCAAATTTTAAACAATATGATGAAGAATACAATTTTGAAAATCAATATACACCAGAAAGTTGGTTAAATGGAAAAACACAAACAACAGTAGAAGGGAAAGTAGATGGATATAGCTATACTATAAATGATACAGAAGAGCCAACAGTAAGAGTAACAAATAATAGAATATATAAAATGTTATTTGGTAATGTAGAAGAAAGTTATTGGCTAGCATCTCATGGAATTTATGGAAGTTCAGGTGCTGCTAGGTGTGGTATTAGTAAGGTTATTATAGGAGATGTCATTAATGTGGGAACTACATATATGTTTAGTACTATGGGGATTAATGAGAATTACTTAAGTTATGGAGTTCGTCCTGTAATTGTTTTAAAATCTGAAATTAATAAAACACAGGTGAGAAAAATAGATGATAAAATTGAATAGATTATATATTAAAAGAATATATAAAAAACAAAAATAATAAGTTAAAGGTGAAAATTTTTATTATAGCTAATTTGATGAAGTGATAATTAGCAGCAAAACAAAAATTTTCACCTCTTTTGTACAAATTTACTTGAAAAAAAGCCAAAAACAATGTAAAATAGATAAGAAGCGGATTTGGCAGACGAAAAATTCGAAGAATTTTTTGGATGACGATGAACGAAGCGAAGCGTAGAGAAAGGAAAAAATATGTATTTAATAGTAGGATTAGGAAATCCAGAAAACGAATATGCAAACACAAGACATAACATGGGATTTGATACTATAAATGAAATAGCAAAAAACAATAATATAAATATAACAAAAACGAAATTTAAAGGATTATATGAAACAGGAATAATACAGGGAAAGAAAGTAATATTATTAAAACCACAAACATATATGAATTTAAGTGGAGAATCTATAAAAGAAATAGTTGAGTTTTATAATATAGAAAAAGATGAGATAATAGTGATATATGATGATATAGACATAGAAAAAGGAAATATCAAAATAAGAAAAAAAGGTAGTGCAGGGACACATAATGGAATGAAATCAGTGATAAAAGAATTAGGAACAACTGAATTTGGAAGAGTAAGAGTAGGAATAGGACAACCAGAATTCAAGAATGATATGATAAATTATGTAATAGGAAAAGTACCAGAAGAAGAACAAAAGATTTTAAAGCAAGGGGTAACAAAAGCAACAGAAGCAGTAGAAGAAATAATAAAAAATGGAATAGAAATGGCAATGAACAAATTTAATTAGAAGGGATGTCAAAGAAGTTGGTAGAAATATTGATAAACAAAAAGGAAAACCAGAAAGAAATAGCATTAGTAGAAAATAGTAAGTTAGTAGAATATTATATAGATGAAGAAAATTCAAATAGAAAAGAAGGAAATATATATATAGGAATAGTAAAAGATGTAATTAAAGGAATGCAAGCAGCATTTGTAGATATAGGAACAGAGAAAAATAGCTTTATACATTTAAAAGATGTCTTAAGAAAAGTAGATGAAAGCAAAGAAAAAATAGATAATAGTATAGATATAAGAGATGCTATTAAGATAGGACAAAAATTGTTAGTACAAGTAAAAAAAGATAGTAATCTTCAAAAAGGAGCAAGAGTATCAACACATATTAACTTGCCAAGTAGGTATATAGTATTAATGCCAAACACAGATATAATAACTGTATCACAAAAAATAGAAGATAAAAAAGAACAAGAAAGGCTAATAAAAATAGTAAAAGAAAACCTAAGTGAAGGAAATGGAGCGGTAATAAGGACATCAGCAATAGGAAAAGAAAAAGAAATTATTGATGATATAAAAAATATAGAAAAAAAATGGAAAGATATAGAAGAAGGTTTTAAAAATGATACAGAAAATAAGCCAAAATTAATATCAAAATCAGAAGATATAGTTGAAAAGATGATAATCGATTTACCAGAAAAAGCAATACAAAAAATAACTATGAATGACAAAAATGAATATCAAAAATTGTTAAAATATCGACAAAATAATAATTATATAAGCGAAACAAATATTGAAGTAGAAGAAAATAAAGATGTATTAGAAAAATATGATATAAAAAAAGAAATATCAAAAATAGAAAATAGAAAAATATGGTTAAAATGTGGAGGATTTATAACAATAGATAGAACTGAAGCATTAACAGCAATAGATATAAACACAGGAAAATATACAGGGAATAAAGATATTGAACAGACTATTTATAAAGTAAATGAAGAAGCAACAATAGAAATAGCAAAGCAATTAAGATTAAAAGATATAGGTGGAATAATAATAATTGACTATATAGATATGCAAAATAATAGTAATAAGAAGAAAATTCAAAAATTATTAGAAGAAAATTTGAAGAAAGATAGAGCAAAGACACAAGTAGAAGGCTTTACAAAATTAGACCTAATGGAGATGACAAGAAAACATATATGTAGCCATAAAGAATAATGTCCCAGTTACAACATAAGATATCCGTAATTCGCTTTGCTCAAACGGCTATCTTAACTGGGGACACATCTTAAATGAAATTTTTAGATGACGATGAGCGAACGAAGCCGAAAGAGCTTCAGAGGCAAGATTTGACAGACAAGATTTTGAAAAAATCTTGGATGGCGATGAGCGAACGAAGTGAGCGAAAGGAAAGAAAATATGAATGTAGGATTTATATCACTAGGATGTAGCAAGAATCTAATAGATACAGAAGTAACAATAGGAATGTTTAAAAACAATAATTATAAAATAGTAAATAATCCAGAAGAAGCAGAAATATTAGTAATAAATACATGTTGATTTATAGAAACAGCAAAAGAAGAAGCAATTAATACAATTTTAGAAATGGCAGAATATAAAAAGAAAAGATGTAAATATTTAATTGTAATGGGATGTTTAGTACAAAGATATTATGAAGATTTGATAAAGCTATTTCCAGAAGTTGATCTATTTATAAAAATAGATGAGTATGATAAATTATGGAGCAAGATAGAAGATTTGTTAAAAAGAGATATAGTAGAAAAAGCAAAAACAAAAACAATTAAAAAAATATCTGAAATTAAGCCACTTCCAATGCCTAAATATGAAGAATTTTTAGATAGAGTAGTTACAACAGGAAAAAATTATGCATATCTAAAAATAGGAGAAGGATGTAGTAATAAATGTACATACTGTGCTATTCCATATATAAGAGGACCATTTGTAAGTAGAAAAATGGAAGATATATTAGACGAAGCAGAAATGTTATCAAAAAAAGGAATAAAAGAATTAATTGTTATAGCACAAGATACAACTAAATATGGTATAGATATATATGGAGAAAGTAAATTAGCAGAGCTATTAGAAAAATTAAGCAAAATTAAAGGAATTGAATGGATTAGATTTTTATATTCATATCCAGAAGGAATAACAGAAGAATTAATAGAAACAGTAGCTAATAATAAGAAAATATCAAAATATTTTGATATTCCAATTCAACATATCTCAAATCTGAATAGAAAAACAAGTAAAGAAAATATAACAAAATTAGTAAATAATATCAAAGAACAAATACCAAATGTAACATTAAGGACAAGCTTAATTGTTGGATTTCCAGGAGAAACAAGAGAAAATTTTGAGGAATTATTGGAATTTGTAAAAACTACAAAGTTTGATAAATTAGGAACATTTATGTATTCAAAAGAGGATGGAACACCAGCAGCAAAACTTCCTGAACAAGTACATGGAAATACAAAAAAATCAAGATATAACAAAATTATGGAAGTGCAACAAAAAATATCAAAAGAAATATTAAAAAACAAAATAGGTAATACTTACAAAGTCTTAATAGAAGATATGTCATTCGATGGAAAATATTTTATAGGTAGAACTATGCAAGATGTACCAGAAGAAGATGGATTGGTATATATTAAAAATGATGGTAAAGTAAATGAAAATGAAGTTTTAAATAATTTTGTTAATTGTAAAATAGAAAATGTAAGCAATTATGACTTAATAGGAATAATAATATAAAAAGTGTGCCAAAAGGGACGTCCCTATTTGGCACAAACAAAAAAAGTATGCCAAATAGGGATGTCCCTTTTGGCACATTTTTTAAACTAATTTATAAAATATTTTTTTACCCTTTTTCAAAATAGCATATCCATTAGCAAAATCTTTATCAGATAAACAATAATTTATATCAGTAACTTTTTCATCATTCAAAGAAATACCACCTTGGGTAATTAAAGTTCTAGCTTGACCTTTAGAAGGAGCAATTCCAGTTAAAATAATAGCGTCTACAATTGAAATATTTTTGTTTCCATTTAAATTAACAGTAGGCATATTATCTAAATTACCTTTTCCAGAGAATAGTGCTTCAGCAGCACTTTCAGCTTTAAGAGTTTCTTCTTCGCCATGAACTAATTTAGTAATTTCAAAAGCAGCAACTTTTTTAGCTTCGTTAATATGTTCGTCTTGTAAAGAAGATAATTCTTTTATTTTTTCGATAGGTAGGAATGTTAATAATTTTAGAACATTTTCAACACTATCATCTTCAATATTTCTCCAATATTGATAAAAGTCATAAGGAGAAGTTTTTTCAGAATCTAACCATAGAGCACCTTTTTCAGTTTTACCCATTTTTTTACCTTCTTTAGTTGTAAGAAGTTTAAATGTTAGACCAAAAGAATCATCTTTTCCTATTTTTCTTATTAAATCAACTCCACCAATAATGTTAGACCATTGGTCATTTCCACCCATTTCTAGTTTACATCCATAAGTTTCATATAAATGCAAAAAGTCATAAGATTGCATAAGCATATAGCTCATTTCAAAAAAAGTTAATCCTGTTTCTAGTCTTTGTTTGTAACATTCAGCTGCAAGCATTTTATTAACAGAGAATAAACTTCCAATTTCTCTCATAAAATCAACGAAATTAAAGTCTAAAAGCCAGTCTGCATTATTAACTATAATTGCAGCATTTTCACCTTCAAAACTTACAAATTTCTCAATTTGTTTTTTTATACATTTAACATTTTCTTCAATTTCTTCTTTTGAAAGCATTTTTCTCATATCTGTTTTACCAGAAGGGTCACCAATAATAGCAGTACCCCCACCAACTAATATAATTGGTTTATGACCACATTTTTGCATATGACTTGCAACCATTAAAGAAACAAAATGTCCAACATGAAGACTATTAGCAGTAGGGTCTATTCCAATATAAAAAGGAACACTTTCTTTGCTAAAAAGTTCTTTTATTTCTTTTGGATGTGTCATTTGCTCAACATAGCCTCTTTCTTCTAAAATATCAAATACATTTGTCATTTATATTACATCCTTTCTATTTCTTAAAATTTTGAAATTGTTAATATATAAATATTTTGCAGTTAAAGACCTAATGGGAGATCCCAAATATGTTTTTAAGATGTCGTCCAAATCTTTGATTTGGTGTCGACAGCTATATGCAGAGCTAACAAAAAATATTTATATATTAACAATTATTGCATAATTTTATAATTTTATATTTTTAATAGGTAAGCTATTACCTGTATAATCTAAAAATCTATTTATATTTTTTACACTTATTCCTGTTTCAGTAGACATTATATCTAAGTTATTATTAATACCATTTTCAGCTATATAATTTTTGAAAGTTTCAAATTCTAAAGTGTCCTTTGTTTGACATTTAGGGCATACATCATTACATGATATAAAAAAGTTTCCACATCTACTACATTTATTAAATTCCATTTTCAATTCCTCCTAATTTTTCTTTTGACTTTTTCTATATTTTTTGATATTTTATCACATTTTGTATGAAATAGGAAGAGGAAAAATAAAAAAAGTTAATATTGAATAATTATTGATAATATTGGAAAAAATAATTGTAGTAATGTTACAGTTAACAGTTAAAAAATTATTGTATAAAATATTTTAATATATAGTATTTATAAATTATAACAACATAGTAGTTACAATTCGCAGTCTTTTCAATAATACATATTCAACATTTTTTATTATATTTATAGTTTAATTGTGAATTGTACCAAATAGTAATATAAAATAAAAAAAAAGCAATTAAAAGTGCTTGCAAAATAATGTCTGTTATGATATTATTTTTTAAGAAAAATCAAAAGAAAAAGGAGTAAATGTAAAATGAAAGAGAAAAAAAGTTTAATTTGTAAAAATTCAGGTATAACATTAGTAGCACTTGTAATTACAATTATAATTCTGTTGATATTAGCAGGAATAGCAATAAATTCATTAACAAACAGTGGATTATTAACAAAAGCAGGAGAAGCAGCAAAGCTATCAAAATTGAAAGAGATAGAAGAATTTGCACAAATAGCATATATGACAAGACAATTAGAAGAAATATCAGGAGGAGAAAATGCCACAATAGCAGGAGTGATAAGTGACTTAAAAGAAAAAGGATATACAATAAAAGAAGTAACTGGAGGAACAAATAGTATAACAGGAATAGCATTAAGTGAAGAAGATATAACAATGGAAAGAAATACAGAAAAAACAATAACATATACATTTATATATTCAGATGAGACAACAGTAAGATATTTTGCAGAAGTAGATGGAAAAGATTATGAAATAACATTT
>CAOKJC010000042.1 GCA_948468685.1 uncultured Clostridium sp.
TGCAAAAAGTAGTACAGATTATGCTAATATAAAATCAGATTTAATAACATATGCAAGAGTATATAGAAAAGGTTCATCAATTCAAAAATATAATTGGGATGATATATGGTATGATGGATGTGGAATAGCAAATGGTACAACATATAATACAATGTATAATAAAATGTTAAGTAGTGTATATAATAATGGAGGATTCTGGATTCAGAGATATGAAGATGGAACAATAAATATAACATGTACAAATGCACAAATAAAAGCAAGTGGATATGCACCAGATTCAGCAAAAACAAGTAGTTTATTATTTGGAATACAATGGGACTTAGTTTGTAAATATCTTGAAGTTAAAGGAGGTCTAACAACGGCACAAATAAATTCAAATAGCTCAACTTGGGGGAGATATACTGATACAGCTGGCGGCTCACCATTAGCAGGATTAGGGAGAAACAAAAAGATGAATATATATGATTTTGCAGGAAATTTATATGAATGGACATTAGAAAAAACGGACAACTACTACAAACCTTGCACTGGTAGGGGGGCCATTTCCGGATGTCGAGGTTCCAGCGACCCAGCTTCTTACCGCGAAATCAAAGACACATCTGACTACTTTAATAACTTCTCTTTCCGCTCTACTTTTTATTAGTAGAATTGAACTCTGAAGACGTAACAAAAACATTGTAAAAAACAGTTTTAAAAATACAGATTATGGAAAGAGTAACCTAACGAATTTAATACGTTAGAGGTGAAATGAATTTGTCAAAGAGTTTGACAATATTATGTTAAAAAGTGCACAGTAAAAAGCAATGTCATTAACTTAAGAAAAGAAAGAATGAAATTTTAAAACATAAAAAATTACTTTATGAGAAATTTTATTCTTTCTTTTTATTAACTTTATAAATATATGAATTTTGACCACATTTAATAAAGATTCTGTTTTTCGATTTTTTTCAGAATGTTTTTCTTTTATTTATATGATATTTATTTTTTACACTCTTATTTCTCTTAAAATTTCTACCTTTTCTAATAGAAATCAGATTTTTCAAAATTATTTCTTCAGATTCTTCACTCATTTTTTCTCTTTTCTCTGTATCATCCTCCAATAGTATATCACTTTTTGATTTATAAAAAATGCACAAGTTTTGTAGCAATTATTGAAAAAAAGAAAAATTATATATATAATATAGAAAAAACTAAAAATAAATAGAAATAAAAAGGGGTAATTGAAAATGAAAGAAAATAAAGGAATAACAATGATATCATTACTAATAATAGTATTAATACTATTATTAGTAGTAGGAATATCAGTAAATACAGGAAATAATATAATAAAACAATCACAAATAGAAAACTTAAAAACAAACATGTTATTAATAAAAGTAAAAGGAAAAGAGTATGTGGAAAATGCTAACTTTAGTTTAGGTACAGCTTTTGAAAAAATAACAGATGAAACAGAAAAAAACAATAGAATTGAAAAAGCTAAAAGTAAATTAGAAGGTGAGGATATTACAAATAGTATATCTTCATACAATATTAATGTGACTGCTGATGCAGAAAATGTATATTATTATAAGTTAGATACACAAAATTTGTTAGATATGGGAATAACAAATGTTGAATCTGATGAAAAAAAAGGATGGTATATAATTAAATATGATGTAGTAAATTCGGAAGTAGAAGTATATAATACTAAAGGTATTGAAAAAGAAAATACTAAATATTATGCATTAAATGAAATACAAAATTTATAAATAAAAGAAGGAAAAAAATGAAAGATAAAGAATTAGAAAGATTACAAAATTTGAAACAGATAGAAAATGAATTGCACAAAAAAGGATTTGAAAATATATGTGGAATAGATGAAGCAGGAAGAGGACCATTAGCTGGTCCAGTAGTAATAGCAGGAGTTATAATGCCAAAAGATTCTATGATAGAAGGAGTAAATGATTCTAAAAAAGTTTCAGAGAAGAAAAGGGAATTATTATATGATAACATTTTAAAAGAAGCAATAAGTTATTCAGTTGCTATAATAGGACAAGATGTAATTGATGACATAAATATATTAAATGCTACAAAACAAGGAGTAACAAGTGTTGTTAAAGGGTTAGATATAAGACCAGAGTTAATAATAATAGATGCTTTGCAACATATTGATACAGATGGAGTACCTTATGAAGCAATAATAAAAGGTGATGCGAAATGTTATTCAATAGCAGCTGCATCAATAATTGCAAAAGTTACAAGAGATAGAATTATGAGAGAATGGGATGAAGTATTTCCTCAATATGGTTTTATACAACATAAAGGTTATGGTACAGCAAAACATATTGAAGCTATTAAAGAATATGGTTTAAGTCCAATACATAGAAAAAGTTTTACTAAAAACTTTGTAAATTAATATTTATATTTGTAAAAAAATTAATAAATATAAGTAATATAGGAAGTGATTAGATGAATATTTTAGAAATAATCGATAAGAAAAAAAATAAGAAAGAATTAACAAAAGACGAAATAGACTTTTTTATAAATGGTTATGTAAAAGAAGAAATTGCAGACTATCAAATAGCAGCATTAGTTATGGCAATATTTTTGAATGGAATGACAAAAGAAGAAACAACTAATTTGACAATAGCAATGGCAAATTCTGGAGAAATATTAGATTTATCAAAATTAAATAAAATAATAGTAGACAAGCATTCAACTGGTGGAGTAGGTGATAAAGTATCAATATGTGTTTTACCACTAGTTGCATCACTTGGAGTTCCAGTTGCAAAAATGTCTGGAAGAGGTCTTGGGTTTACAGGGGGAACAGTAGACAAAATGCAATCAATACCAGGATATAAAACAGATATAAATATCCACAATTTTATAAAAAATGTGGATAACATAGGTATAAGTATGATTTCGCAAACATTAAATTTAGCACCAGCAGATAAAAAATTATATGCTTTAAGAGATACTATTTCATGTGTTGAAAGTATTCCACTAATTGCATCAAGTATTATGAGTAAAAAGATAGCAAGTGGAGCTGAAAAAATAGTAATAGATGTAACTGTTGGAAAAGGTGCATTTATGAAAAATCTTGATGATGCTAAAAAATTAGCCAATGAAATGATTGAAATTGGAAAGCTAGCAAATAGGGAAACGGTATGTGTATTAACAAATATGGATGAGCCAGTAGGATATGCGGTTGGAAATAATTTAGAAGTAATTGAAGCAATTGAGTTTTTAAAAGGAAATATGCCAGAAGATTTAAAACAAGTAGTATTAGAGTTAGGAGCTTATATGATTAAATTAGCTGGATTAGGAAATGATTTAGATGAAAACAAATCAAAAATGTTACAATATATAAAAAATGGAAAAGCATTTAATAAATTTGTGGAAATGGTAAAAAATCAAGAAGGAGATATTTCGTATTTAGAAGATACAAATAAGTTTCCTAAAGCTAAATATATAAAAGAAATAGTGGCAGGAAAAGACGGATATATACAAGAAATTAATGCAGAAGAAGTTGGGAAAATAGCTTGCAATTTAGGTGCTGGAAGAATAAGAAAAGAAGATGAAATTGATTATACTGTTGGAATAAAATTATGTAAGAAAGTTTCAGAAAAAGTAGAAAAAGGAGAAATTTTAGCTTATATATATGCTAATGATATAAATAAATTAGAAATAGCTAAACAACAATTACAAAAGACTATAATAGTTGTAAATGATAAAGTTGAAGTAATACCAACAATTTTTGGTATTTGTAAATAAGTTGTTGAAATTATTACTAAATTGATGTTATAATAATAAAAGAGATTACTAGTTAATTGTTTTTTATAAATAATGTAAAATAGTTAACTAGTATAGAAATAGAGGAAAGAGGAAAGCGATATGAAAAAGGAAAAAATAGATAATAAAGAACAAAGAAGATTAGATAAGGGACAAGTATTTGTGAAAATAATGGCTGGAATATTGGCTGCTTTAATGTTATTTTCAGTGTCAGCATCATTAATATTTGCATTAGTGTAAGATTTTGTATTATAATAAAATAAATTATTAGAAGTTCATTAATGTTAAGTTGTAATAATTATAATAAAGAGAAGGTGTACTATGGTAAGAAGTATAAGTAGTAATGGAACAAGTTTATACAGTAAAAACATGTTGAATATGTTAAAAAGTGTAAGTGAAAATCCCTTAAATATAGTAACAATAATATTAGATGTAGTAATAGTATTATTTTTAGTATATTGTTTTGTAAAGATAGTAAAAGGCTCAAGAGCGTTACAATTAATAAAAGGAATAGCTTTTTTAATTGTTGCAACATGGATTAGTGGATTATTGAATCTTTATATATTAAATTCAATTTTGACAGGAATTATGAATTGGGGAGTAATTGCTATAATAGTAATATTTCAACCTGAATTGAGAAGAGCATTAGAACAGTTAGGAACAAATAAATTTATAAGGTTTTTTGGGTTAGATAGTGATATAGCTACTAAAACAAAAGAAGATATTTATAAAGTTGTAATTGCAGCAACTGAACTTGCTAAATCGAAAATAGGAGCTTTAATAGTTTTAGAAAGGGATATTAACATACAAGATATAATTTCAACTGGAGTACCAATGAATTCAGAGGTATCACCTCAATTGTTAGTGAATATTTTTGTTCCAAAAACACCATTACATGATGGTGCAGTTATTATAAGTAATAATAAAATTGCAGCAGCAGCATGTGTATTACCATTAGCAGATGACCCAGATATTGCCAAAGAACTAGGAACAAGACACAGAGCGGCAATAGGAATATCAAAAGAATCAGATAGTATAGCAGTTGTTATATCAGAAGAGACAGGGAAAATATCAGTAGCAAAAGATGGAACATTAATAGCAGATGTAAGAGAAGATGTTTTGAAGAAAATATTAATAAGTAATATTGTAACGAAGAGATTTACAGAAAAGGATATGGAAAGAAAAGGAAAGATTTCAAAACTTAAACAAAAATTGATTAAGCAAAATAATAAGGAAAAAGTAGAAAAAATTAAAGAAAATGATAAATAGGAACGAAAGCTACATAAAAAATATATGTTACAATTCAGTAAAATCTAATAATAAAATTATGAAAGTTTTTACTGAATTGTAGCATTTTTTAGGAGGAAAAATTGAGAAATATAAAATTAGTGATAGAATATGATGGAAAAGAATTTAATCGGATGGCAGAAACAACCTAATAAACTAAATATACAAGGAACGATAGAACAAGCAATAAAAGCAATTACAGGAGAGGAAGCAGAATTAATGGCATCTGGGAGAACAGATGCTGGGGTTCATGCCTTAGGTCAAGTTGCTAATTTTAAAACTAATTCTAATATTCCAATAGATAAAGTTGCAATTGCATTAAATTCAAATTTAAAGAAATCAATAAGAATAGTATCAGCAGAAGATGTAGATGAAAAGTTTCATAGTAGATTAACATGTAAGAAAAAAACATATAGATACATAATTAATAATTCTGAATTATCATCTGCAATATATAGAAATTTGGAAACACATATACCTCAAAAATTAAATATAGAAAAAATGAAACAAGCTGTAAGATACTTTGAGGGAGAACATGATTTTAAAGCTTTTAAATCAAGTGGAACGAGTAGTAAAAGTAGTGTAAGAACTATATATAAAGCCAGAGTAATTGAAATGCCTAATAATAAAATTTATATAGAGTTAACAGGAAATGGATTTTTATATAATATGGTAAGGATAATTTCTGGAACTTTAGTTGAAGTTGGGTTAGGGAAAATAGAACCAGAAGAAATAAAAAAAATATTAGAATTAAAAGATAGAAACTTAGCAGGGAAAACTTTGCCACCAAATGGATTGTATTTGGTTAATGTAGAATATGATTAGAAGTTCAATAAAGAATGACAGCTTTATTGAACTTTTAATAATGTAAAAAGTATTTAATTGTTTTTTTGGTATTCTGAACTTCCAAAACCAAGTATTAATTTGAAAATTACAGGAAAGAAAAATAGACCAAAAGAAAATCCTTTACCTTTCCCGAAGGCACTAGCTAACTTATTACAGAACATTGCTTTTATGTCTAAAATAGTAATTGCAGATACAAGTGTAAGTAATGCACCTAAGAATCCTTTTGAAGTTAAATGAATAAGTAGTATGTAAATGAAGCTTATTACTAATAAATACCAAAAATATTTAGTTTCCCAACATAATTTATATAAAGTGTATGAATTGTAAAATGGAATTATTGACTTTATGCCTTTTTCGCCAGCTTTAGTGAAAATTTTCCAATTGGCAATTATTGATATTATATAAATTATTATAGTAAATGCTAAGATTATTGATATGATACTTTTTGTAAATACTATTAAGTTTGTTAAATCGTTCAATTATATTCACCACCTTTTTTTATAAATTTATCATATGAAAATTTTATTAACAATGAAATTGTTAAAAGATATTGAGCAACTATCAACATAATTTTATCCTGAAGTATTGTAAATGAAAAAATTTTGTTATAATATGAAGTAGAAAAAATAAGAAAAAGGAGAGAAAAAAATGAACAAAAGATTATTAAAAATATTTGTAATAGTAATAATATTTATGTTAGCATTTAGTATTAAGTCATTTGCAACTGAGAATGATAAATTTTCATTTGAGAATGAAAATATTAATGTAGAGTTAAATACATCGGAGTATATAACATATTCGGGTGGAAGTGGAGATATTACTTGGGCTAGTAGTGATACAAGTATTGCAACTGTTGAAAGCGGAAGAGTAAAAGGATTAAAAGTAGGAACGGCTACTATAACTGCTACTAAAGGAAGTGAAATATCAACATGCAAAGTTAATGTAGTATATGGTGGACTAACAATCTCAGGAAATAGAGGAGATCATTTGAGTAGTGTGAATTTATTTATAAAAGAACATGAAAAAGAGACACTAAAAGCTAAAGTTACAGATGGACTTAATCAAGAGATATCAAATGTAGCTGTTACATGGATAAGTGCAGATACTAGTATAGTTACTGTAAGTTCAACAGGAGAACTAAAAGCTGTAAAAGAAGGAATAACTACAGTAACAGCAAAAGTAGCAGGAGTAGAGAAAAAGTGTGAAATTAAAGTATATGCAAAACCAGAATTTACAGACTTTTCAAAAGCAAAATTTGAAACAAAACTTAATTTTAATGCTGAAATCTTAAAAGTTTTAGGAGTAACACCAAAAGATGAAAAAAATAAATATTATTATATAATTACACCAACTAATTCTAGACCCAATATAGTCAAGAAAGATGAGTTAGGAGGACACATTGCTACTGAAGAAATGGAAGATATAATTGGGAAATTTCTTATAAATGAAGATGAAAAATATTTATATGCAGCTAATATTGCTAAATATACAGAATTGAAACAAGATTTGTATTTATGGGTAATACAAGAAGTGAGTTTAGAAGATATGTATTATAATGAAAAAGGTCAATATATAAGTTGTTCTTCAGAAATGGTAGTTGAAGGAAAAAAATTAGAAAGAGCTCAACTACCAAAATTAAATTTAATTTTGCAAACTGTTGATATAGCAAGTTTTAATAATAATAATGTGAATTTAAGATTTAACTTTCCTACTGAAACAGAAAATAGAAAATTTACATTAAAAATAGGAAGAATCACAGATAATTCAATATTGAATAAAATAAAGAATGATGATTATACAGGTATTACTGAATTATTATCATATGCTAAAAAAGATAAAGCAATATATTCTGAAAATTTTATAACAACAATGGAAGGATATTCTAAAAATGAAAATACTTCATTTGATGGAAATAAGTTATTAGTTAATGAAGAATATTACTATATATATATACAATTTGATGATGAAAATGGAAAGTATTATCCAATAGAAGGAGTGACACTAGGTCAAGCATGGAAATCTTCTGTAGATTCTAGTTGGTATTTATGGGCATATACGAGTAGTGATTTTAAATGGGATAATTTAACTTCTACAGGTACTGACAGTGATACAAAGAAAGAAGAAATTGAAAATAAGAATATAAATACTGAGAAAGATGATACAATAGCAAAAGATAGACTGCCTTATGCAGGAATAAATACTGTCCTAATTGTAATGATATTAATAATTGCTTTTATGAGTATAGTATTTTATAAGAAAAATGAGAAGTTTATAGGAATAAAATAATAAGTAAGATGTATAATTCGAAATAAATCCAAATTATAAAAACTAACAAGTTTTATAAAATGGATTTTTTTGTTTTATATATTAGGAAAGTCATACTGACTTTCTAATATATATAATACATTGCACACAAATTTATTTCATAAATTTGGCGTATGAACAAATAAAAATAGATTTTTGATAATAAACATGATATAATTATTACAGAAGTAATGGAAGGAATAAAATTAAAATGCAAGAACAAAAATATATATTAAAAAAACAAAACTCATTTGAATTGAAAGATATATTTGAATGTGGACAATGCTTCAGATGGAATGAAGAAGAAGATGGAAGTTATACAGGTGTTATAAAAAATGCAATCATAAATGTAAAAAAAGAAAATGGAAGCATTATATTTACAGGAAAATGTAAAGAAGAAATAAAAGAAATAGTAGAATATTATTTTGACTTAAATACAAACTATAAAGAAATAAAAGAAAAATTATCAAACATAGATGAATACTTAAAAACAAGTGTAGAATATGGAAAAGGAATAAGAATACTAAATCAGGACTTATGGGAAACAATAATATCATTTATAATATCAGCAAATAACAATATACCAAGAATAAAAGGAATAATAGAAAGATTATCACAAAAATATGGAAATGAAATTGAATGGAATGGAAAGAAATATTATACATTTCCAACAGTAGAGCAACTAAAAGATGTAACAGTTGAAGAATACAGAAAACTAGGATTAGGATTTAGAGACATAAGATTATATGAAACAACAAAAATGATATTAAGCAAAGAAGTGGATTTAGAAGAATTACAAAAAAATCCAAATACACAAGAAGTAAGAGAAGAATTACTAAAACTATCTGGAGTAGGACCAAAAGTCGCAGACTGTATACTTCTATTTTCAGATTTAAAAAGACTTGATGTATTTCCAATAGATGTATGGGTTAGAAGAGTAATGAATGATTTATATATAAAAGAAGAGGACGAAACAAAAGTAAGCAAAACAAAAATAGAGAAAATGGCTGATGAAAAGTTTGGAGATATAAAAGGATTAGCACAACAGTATTTGTTTTACTGGAGAAGAGAAAACTAATGTCCCATTGGGGACGTTTCTTTTTGGGACATTTTGTCCCACTGGGGACACATCTTAAAAACAAGGAAGTAATGAAGAGATTAAAAATATGGAAGATAATATAGAAATAGTAGAATATAAAAATATTAATAGAAAGTTTAGCAATGAAAAGATACATGAATTTATAAATTTTAATATGCACAAATTTATAGGAAAGCCACTTAAGCGAAGAGATGATGTTATTAATATACAGAAATATTATATAGAAAAAGGTGGTAATTTTTGGATTGCAATTGACAAAGGAGAAAATAAGATAGTAGGAACTATAGCGTTTGAAAAAAGAAATGAAAAGGGAATATTAAAACGATTATATGTTGATGAAAATTATCAATATTTAGGGATTGGAAATAAGTTATATACTACACTTGAAAAGTATATTATTGATAAAACCAATATAAAAATACTGTATTTAGCATGTGGCAAAGTTTTAAAAAATGCACATAAGTTTTATAAAAAGCATGGATTTGAACAAGTAGATAATATGGAAATAGAAATGAAGATTTCACAAGAGGATGATTATTTTAGAAAAAATATTGAAATCTGACAAATGGTAAATTAAGTAATTGATGATTTTCGACATTTTTCTTGCAAAAACTACGCTTTCTAATGTATAATGTATTAGAAGGGGAGATAAATTGTGTTTGGATTAAGAACAGATGGAAGAAAGTTAAAAACGATAGGGCCATTTTTTAGAGTTATACCACATGTTATGAAAGATAGAAGTGATTCTCATGTATATTATACTCAAGATTTGCCAATTAAATCATTAGATGAATATATTGCAAAAAAAGAACAAGAAGGAATTAGGTTGTCATATATGAATATTATATATGCAGCATTGGTCAGATTACTAGCAGAGAAGCCAGCTTTAAATAGATTTGTAATGAATGGAAGAACTTATGCAAGAAATGGAATTACAATTTCACTTGCTATAAAAAAGGAAATGACAGAAGAAATAGAAGAAACTACTTTAAAAATTCTTTTTAAAGGTTCTGAAAATATATTCGAAATAAAAGAAAAATTAGATAGTGCTATTGAACAAAACAAAGACTTAAAGGTAGAAAATAGCACAGATAAACTTGCAAAACTTTTATCACTTGTACCTAACTGGCTATTTAAACTTATAGTAAATATTTTGATGTTTTTAGATAAACATGGAATAATGCCAAAAACCGTAATTAATGCAAGTCCATTCCATACAAGTGCATTTTTAACAAATGTTGGCTCACTTGGAATAGACGCAATTTATCATCATATATATAACTTTGGAACAACAGGTGTATTTTTAGCGATGGGAAAAAAGAAAAAAAGTTATGTTTATGAAGATGACAATATTGTACAAGAAAAAACAATATCGCTTGCATGGGTTGCAGATGAAAGAATATGTGATGGATTCTATTACGCTAATGCTTTAAAATCATTTTACAAATATATGAAGAAACCTGAGTTGTTAGAAAAAAATGTAATACCTAAAGAAGATATAAGATGATTTACATTTTTCTAAGATCTCAATAATGAGTTAAAACAAAATTGTTTATGAAAGCTACTAAATATGTTATAAATAGATTGCTATTTAGCATATTTGATAGCTTTTTATTGTATATAAGTAGAATATCTTTTTATAATATGATATAATCATATTCATAAATAGTAAGTTGTAGGGGAGATGATATATATGAAATATATAGGTAGAAAAGTAGAAGGAAAAGAATATAAAGAAAGAAAAACAGCTTATGCATTAATAACTGATACTGATGGAAATATAGCTATAATATTAGAACGTGGTAATATTTATAATATGCTTGGTGGAGAAATAGAAGATGATGAAGAGGCAAAGGAAACTTTAATTAGAGAAACAAAAGAAGAAATAGGATATGAACTTAAAAATATAAAATATTTAGAAAGCATGGGATGCTATCATTATTTGGATTTTCTAGACAAGTATGAACTAGCGATAATGGATTTTTATAGTGCAGATATAGGAGAAAAAGTATGTGAACCAATTGAAAAAGATGTTAAATTAGTTTGGGCAAAACCAGAAGATGCAGTTAATAAAATGTATTTTGAATACCATAGATATTTTTTAGAAAAATACCTAGAAAATAATAAAGAAATTGAAAGATAATTTAACATACGAAATTTAATGAATCTTGTTTTATATTTACCTGCTTGTAGTAGGGGGAATATAATTGAAAGAGTTATTTATCAAAGAGTTATTTATCAAAGAGTTAATATATAAAACAAAAGATTTTTTATATAATAATCAAAGAATAAAATTAGAAAATATATTAATAAATTTACTTTTTGAATATGAAGTTACTAAACTTAATAATGAAAGTGAAACATTACAACTACTAAAAGATAATCAACAAATATTAACTCAGTTTTTATCTGCAAAAGAAATTGAGGGATGTTCAGGTAGAACTTTAAAATATTATAAAGATAATATTAATAAAATGTTAAATAGCATAAATAAGCCAATAAACGAAATTACTACAGAAGATTTAAGAAAATATTTATCAGATTATAAGGAAAATGCTGATATAAGTACAGTTACAATTGATAATATTAGAAGAGTAATGTCTAGTTTCTTTACTTGGCTAGAAAATGAAGATTATATTGTAAAAAGTCCTGTTAGAAGAATACACAAAGTTAAAGTTGCTAAAAAAGTAAAAGAAACACTTACAGATGAAAATTTAGAAAAATTGAGAGATACTTGTTCTAATATAAGAGATTTAGCAATGCTTGAATTATTAATTTCTACTGGAATGAGAGTTGGTGAGCTTACAAGATTAAATATTTCAGATTTGAATTTACAAGATAGAAGTTGTATTGCTTTAGGAAAAGGAAATAGTGAAAGAGAAGTATATTTTAATGCTAAAAGCAAAATGTATATTGAAAAATATTTAGAAACAAGAATAGATAATAATGAAGCATTATTTGTATCACTAATTAAGCCATATAATAGACTAAAAATATCTGGAATAGAAATACGAATTAGAAAATTAGGAAAAGAAGCAAATATAAGTAAAGTATATCCACATAAATTTAGAAGAACAATGGCTACTATGGCTATTGATAAAGGTATGCCAGTCGAACAAGTTCAAAAATTATTAGGACACATCAAAATAGATACAACGATGCATTATGCAATGGTAAATCAAAATAATGTTAAGATTTCACATAGAAAATATATTGGATAAAATTACAAAAATCATTGACAAGTAGGTAAATATAATATAAAATACAAACAATAGTTCTGAGACGATAAATAAAGAAAGATAAGTAGTAATAAATGTAATAAGGACTAAAATTTATTGAAAAAGGATGTGTTCTTATGGACGAAAAAAAGAATGAAATTATTTTATTTGAAAATCAAGGAGTAAAATTAGAAGTAAATTTAAAAGATGAAACAGTGTGGTTAAATAGATCTCAATTATCAGAACTATTTGGTAGAGATATAAAAACTATAGGAAAGCATATTAATAATGCTCTAAAAGAGGAACTATTAGAAGATAATTCAGTTGTCGCAAAATTTGCGACAACTGCTTCTGATGGAAAAACTTATCAAGTTGAATATTATAATTTAGATATAATATTAAGTGTTGGATATAGAGTAAAATCAAATAAAGGTATTATCTTTAGGAGATGGGCGAATAAAGTTTTAAAAGAATATACATTAAAAGGATATGCAGTAAATCAAAGAAGATTAGAATATTTAGAAAAAAACAATAAAACTAATTGATATAGCAAATAGAATAGATGAAAGACTAAAAGGAAATGATGCAAGGGAAATTTTAAAAGTAATTGGAGATTATTCAAAAGCATTAGATTTGCTAGATGATTATGACCATAGAACTTTAAAGAAAATAGATGGTAATATTGATGAAAGAAAGATTGAATACAAAGAATGTATAGAAATAATAAATAAGTTAAGATTTAATGAAGAAAGTTCACTATTTGCAGTAGAAAGAGATAAAGGATTAGAATCAATTATAGGTAATATTTATCAAAGTTTTGACGAACAAGATATTTATAAAAGCATTGAAGAAAAAGGAGCAAATTTTTTATACTTAATAGTAAAAAACCATGTATTTGCAGATGGTAATAAAAGAATTGCAGCAACATTGTTTATATACTTTTTAAATTTTTATGGAATATTGTATAAAGATG
>CAOKJC010000043.1 GCA_948468685.1 uncultured Clostridium sp.
AACATTTGATATTACTGATTTGTCATAAGATAAGAAAGATAAGTTAAGAAGTGCTATTAAATATTTTTCTGGTGACAAAATAATATGAATGTTCAAGTTAAAATTGGTGAAGATATTAAGCCTTGTGGTGCTATTTATTATAATGATGATATTAAGAAAATTTTTGATGAAATACTTGAATATTCAGAATAAATATGATAATATATTAATTATGTAAATTACACTAATAATCTTAAATAAATATTTAGGAGGTATATTGCATGAGAAAAAATGGTATTGACATTGAAGAAGAAATATTTTCTAGAGAACAAAAAAGGGCAAGCTATGAAAAAGCAATTGAATCAATGAAAGAGGGAAAGATAGGGATACCGTTTGTTCTTTCAAATGGTATGAATAATTATTATGGAGAAACAGACTGTATGAGAAAAATTTAAAAAATTAGAAAACAAAAAAGAGCATAATATTCTAAAATATAATTTTAGATATATGCTCTTTTTCTAAAATATCTTAATAATATAACGCTTTAAATATTCAAAGTTTAGATACACATTATAACAAATAATATCTATTAAAATTATCATATATTATAAACATTATGTAAAAAAGTGCGTAGCAATAATATGCACTTTTATTGTGCTTAAAAATAATAAAATATATAATAATCAAGTAAATGTTTTATTATGATTTTACAACTAAGAAGAAGCAGTTAAAATATGAGTAATAAAATAGGAATAGAAAACAAAGGAGGAAAATTAAAAAATGAAAAAACAAAACAAAGGAATAACACTAGTTGCGCTAGTAATCACAATTATTATCTTATTAATTTTAGCAGGAATATCAATATCAAGTTTAACAGGAAGTGGATTATTCCAAAAAGCAGGAGATGCAAAAATAAAATCAGAAAGAGCAGAAATTATAGAAAAAGCAAGAATAGATATTTTAGAAAAACAAACTGAAAATAAGAGAAATTTATCAGAAGATGAATTAAAAGGAATATTAAAATTTTATGGAGATTTATCAGCTACAAATACTTCAATTTTTGATGAAATATTGACAACTAAAAAAGGAAAATATGAAATAAAAGTAAGTGATATTTGGCAAGGAGACTTATATATACCAATAAAAGAAAAGAAACGTATAAATTTTTCAATATTTAATACAACGTTTTCAGCATGGGAACGGAGATACATGGGAAGACTTCTTAAATTATGATATAGAAGAAACAGGACGTTATCAAGGTGAATGGGGAATAGATGCATATTTAATTGATGGAAAATTATATGCATGTATATATCGGGAGAGATGCTGAATCAATCTATACAGATGTGAATCCATTAATAATAGGAGAAGAGTTTATATCAATAAAAGATAAGATTCAGAATGATATGGAATATAATTATAAAGAGGTTGGAAGGGTTTATGGAGATGTTTATGGCTATGTTGTAAAAGGAAATGGAAGAAAATAAGATGTAACAAATTTAAATAATTTGTCGAATTTTGCGATGAAAAGCAATTGCGAAGTTCGACTTTTTATGTTATCATATAACATATTTAATTCAAAAAAATTTATTCGAGAATTCTAAAAAAATCCAAAAACAAAATTGAAGTAAAAATAAAAAGAAAAGTGGTGATTAATTATTAAGTTTACTCTTGAAGAAATATTGACAAATGAGAAATATAGTAATATAATAAGAAGTAATAAAGAAATATTTACAACAAAAGAATATTTGCTATATAAAGGAAAATATGAAAAAAGCAATACAAAAGTAGAAGAATTACAAGAAGAACAGGCAAAATATCAATACACAAACAATACACATGATAAGATATTTAGAAAGACACTAGAAAACAAAAAAGATGCAATAAGGATAATAAATAATTTTACTGATTTTGAAAATAAAATAGAAGAAAAAGAGATAGAAAAATATAATAGTAATTATGTATCAGATGAATTAAAAAATTCAGAAGCAGATATAGTTTATAAGGTTAAAGATAATAATATTTTCTTCTTAATAGAACATCAAAGTAAAATAGATTATTCAATGGCATATAGAATATTAAAATATGAAGTATCAATAATAGAAAGTGTATTAACAGAAACAAAAGGAAAATATAAAAATAAGGAATACAGATATCCAATAATAATACCAATAGTATTATATACAGGAAATCAAAAATGGAATGCAAAATTAGATTTTAGAAATATGCAAATAAAATGGAAAAAATTTGAAGGAATTGAACTAGCAAGATACAGTATTTTAGATATAAACGAATTAGATAGCAAAGAATTATTAAAAGAAGAAAATATAATAAGTAAATTGATAATACTTGAAAAATGTAAAACAAAAGAAGAATTTTTGGAAAATATAGAAAAAATATCAAATGAATTAAATAGAAAATGTTATACAAAAGATGAAATAAAAGTATGTAAAATATCAGTAAAAGCTATGTTAGAAAAAGGTTGTAAAGAATTGAATACAGAAGAAGTTTTAAAAAAATTTAATATGGAAGGAGATGGGAATATGTTAAATTGTGTAGAAATGTTACAAAAAGATATAAGTCAAAGTTTAAAAAATGCAAAAGAGGAACTGAAACTTGATATAGTAAAAAATATGTTAAAAGAAAAAGCAACATTAAAATTTATATCAACAGTATCAGGAATAAAAGAACAAGAAATAGAAAAAATAGCAAAAGAAATTAAAGATATAGAACAAAAGTAAAATAGCTCATTCTTCGCATGGAACGAATGTTGAAGAAAGAAGAAAAATTCTAATTAAATATTTGACTAAAAAAACATAATGGAAAAAAATTCCATTATGTTTTTTTGTTGTATTTTAAACAAAAACAAAAATAAGAAAAAAATGTAAAACTTAGAATTGAATATAAAAAACAAAAAAAAAGCATAATAAAAATATAAAAACAAAAAAGGAGGAAAAATTTTTATGAAAAAAATAATTAGTATTTTTGCCATAATCACATTATTAACATTAGTTATTTTTACAGGAAATACTTATGCTGCAGATTTAGATACATTAGATATAAAAACAAGTAAAACAACAGTAAGACCAGGAGAAGAAGTAACAGTAACAATGGAATTTGGACAAAGCTTAGGTGCTTATACTTTTAAAGTATCATATGACAATAACATTTTTGATTATGTATCATCAGAAGGAGGAACAGCAAATGACACAACAGATAAAGTAATAGTAACTTATTATGACACAACAGGAGGTACAAATCCAAGAACAAATATGAGTGTGACATTTAAAGCAAAAGAAGACATTACAACATCAAATCCAACAGAATTTACAATTACAGCAGAAGGGCTAGCAAATGCAGATGCATCAGTAACATTTGATGATATTGGAACACCAATTGTAAAGAATGTAACAGTTGAGCCAGAATATGTTGATTATACATTAAATTTACAATATACAGGTGAAATTATAAAAGAAGAAGAAAAAGAAATAACAGTTTCTTATTCATCACCAATGGGACACTATTATGAACATGCTAGATTAGTAGCAACTGCAACAACACCTGAAGGAGCAGATATTCAATTATTAGCAACAGATAGTACAGGATTAGAACATGACATTATTGAAAGTGGATGGGGAGATGCACAAGGATATAAAATAGGAGGAAAAAATGTTTCTCAAGTATTACAAACAAGAGGAATTTTTAGTAAGGAAGGAAATTATTCTATAACTTTAAAATTAATAGATAGAGATAATTCAGATGCTATTATTGCAGAAAAAACATTTCAAATAGTAGTAGCTGAAACAGCAACACCAGTAGAACCACCAGTTACAACACCAGAACCAACAACTCCCGAAACTACTACACCAGAAACAATAAAACCAGAACAAACTCCTACAACATTACCTAAAACAGGTATTAATGTATATGTTCCAATTGTATTTATTTTAGTTTCTTTATTAAGTTGTTATATATATCATAACAAAAAGGAGAATTAATTCTCCTTTTTACATACCAATTATTAACTAACCTAAAAAGGTGTCAGATATAAAAAGAAAGGACTTTAGAAATGAAAAAGAAAAAAATTATAATTAATATTTTTCTTATATGCACTATTGTAATAGTCATGATATGGTTGGGAATAGAAGATAATAAAGACAAAAAAATAGAAGAAGAAAAACAACAATTAAACAATAATTATACAGTAGAGAAACAAGAAATAGAAATAAACAACATAGAAGAAATAAAAGAGATTAAAAAATATCCAAAAGAACAAATAGAAGAAGAATATCAAGGATATGATGTATGTGCAAAATTAGAAATACCAGAAATAGCTTTAGAAACATATATATTAAAAAACTATTCAATTCAAGCATTAAATGTAGCAATAACGAAATTTTGGGGAGTAGACCCCAATATGATAGGAAACTTCTGTGTAGCTGGTCACAATTTTCCAAACAGAAATATGTTTTATAAATTAAAAAAATTAGAAAAAGGAGATAGACTTTTTATTTCAGACAATAATATAGGAAAAATAGAATATGAAATTTACGATATATATAGAGTATATCCTAATGATACAGATTGTTTATCTCAAGAGACAGATGGAAGAAAAGTTGTTACTTTAATTACATGTACAAATGATTCTACACAAAGAATTATTGTACAAGCAAGAGAGAAAATATAATCTGATAATATAAAATTTAAAAATGGAGATTTTTAAAATATGAAAAAGTCTAGAAAATATATCTTTATAGGTATTTTATTTATTTTAATATCAATAAGTATTGTAATACATTTTAGGGTTCAAGCATCTAATAAAATAGATGGAATAGAAAATTTTCCAAGTAGCTATCAACCATATTTAATAGAACTGACTAAAAAACATCCTAATTGGAAATTTAGAGCTTTGTATACAAATTTAGATTGGAATTATGTTATAAATCAGGAAAATGTATATGGGAAAAATTTAGTGCCAAAAAATTATTCAGACAGTTGGAAAAATACAACACCAGGACAATATAATGTAGAAATAGATAGTGGATGGGTAGATAGCTCAAGACAAGCAGTTGAATATTGTATGGATCCAAGAAATTTTTTGAATGAAGTTCGCATTTTTCAATTTGAAGCTTTATCTTATGAAGCCTATACAAACAATTTAGATGGAATTGAAAAAATCTTATATGGAACAGAATTTTATCAAAATAAAGTTTCTTATTTAGATAGTAATGGAAATACAATTAATATGAATGAAAAATATTCGGATTTAATCTTAAAAGGAGGACAAACATCATTAGTTAGTCCATATCATTTAGCGTCTCGTATTAAGCAAGAGGTAGGACCATTTTTATCACATAGTTCAATTAGTGGAAATGTAGATGGGTTTAAGGGATTATACAATTTTTATAATATAGGAGCAACAAGCTCAGCAGAACCAATGGGAGCTATAAAAAAAGGATTGCAGTATGCTAAAGATGGTAATGGTGCAAGTCAAGCAACAAAGGATAAGTATTTAATTCCGTGGAACACTAAAGAAAGAGCGATAACAGGAGGAGGAATTTTTATTGGTTCAAGCTACATTAATGTAGGGCAAAATACAATTTATTTGCAAAAATTTGATGTGAATGATGACAGAGGAAATGATCTATTTTGGCATCAATATATGACAAATGTATTAGCACCATATAGTGAATCAAAATCTATTTATAACGGATATCAAAAAAGTGGATTAATAAATATACCAATGACTTTTATTATTCCAGTATATAATAATATGCCAAATATCCCAACACAAAGTCCAAGTATAAATCAAAATGAGTTTATACAAGATAACACGAATGTTTATTGTAATGCAACAAATGTAAATATAAGAACAGGACCATCTACATCTTATGAAATAATAACTACAATAAACAAAAATGATAAAATGACTAGAATGGCAAAAGGCAATCAGTATGGTGAAAGATGGGATATGGTAATATTAGAAAATGGAATTGTAGGATATATTTATCAAACATATGTAACAGAAGTTCCACTAGTTCAAATTGAAAGAATTGATATAAGTATAGATAATCAAGTTATACAAAAAGGAGAAAGAGCACAATTACAAATTAGTATTTATCCAGAAGAAGCAAGTGAACACAAAGTGCAATATATTTCAAACAATCCTAAAATAGCAACAGTTGATGATAAAGGAAACATACAAGCGATTAGGTCAGGGAAAACAACAATTAAAGTAAAAGCAGAAGAAAATGATGTACAAAACGAAATTGAAATAGAAGTGTATAGTTCTGTAACTGGAATTGTATTAGATCAAGAAGAGATTTATATGGAAGTAGGAGGTACATTCACAATAAATGCTAATGTAGAACCAGATGATGCGAATGATAAGAAGATTTTATACCAAAGTACAGATAGTCTAGTTGCAAATATTCAGGAAAATGGAATGATTACTGCTACTAAAGAAGGAAAAGCTATAGTAGTTGCAACATCAAATGAAAATCCAAATATAAAATCAGAATGTGAAATAAATGTAGTAAGAATAATGGATGATTCCGAAATACACTTTGATAGTTCGTTAACGGTAAATAGTCTAGAAGTAAGTGGAATAGATTATAATGAAAACACAGTAGCAGATGTAAGAAGCAAAATTACAACAGATTATGAGATAGAAATTGTAAATAATAAAAATGAAATTTTAGAAGAGACAGATATTGTAGGTACAGGAACTAAAATAATAGTAAAGGAAGATGGTAAAATATTAAGAAAATATCAAATTATTATATATGGAGATAGTAATGGAGATGGAAAAATTAATAGTATAGATTTATTAGTAATACAAAGACACATTTTAGAAATAGAGCCACTAAGAGGTATTTATAAAAAAGCAAGTAATATAAATAAAAATGGTAAAGAGCCAACATCAATTGATTTATTACTAATACAGAGGCATATACTTGAGTTGCAATTTATAAAACAATAATTACTTTTGCTAAGCTTGCTGGTCCCCACACAAGCTTACTCAAAAATATATGCATATAAAATTTAGAGAAATTTTGATTAATTCTTAAATTGTGAAAAGGAGGAAAAAATTGAAAAATAAAATAATTAATATATTTATATTGATAATATTAGTTTGCAGTTGCTATATTTGTAATATAAGTTATGCGACAGAAACAGGAACAGTTTATATACAAAGTGATAAAGAAATTATAGAAAAAGATGATGAAATAGAAATATCTATAAATTTGAAAGATGCTAAAACAGCAGCATTTAATTTTTCTCTTTATTTTGATGATACTAAATTTGAATGTATGTCTGATTTTGAAAGTATGAATATAAAAGAAAATCAAATTCTTTATGTTTGGTATGATGAAAATGGAGGAAATTTACCTAAAGAAGGAGAACTTGCAAAATTTAAATTTAAAGCAAAAGAAGATGGATTAGCTACATTTGTTATACAGGGAGAATTTTATAGTGAGACAGGTCAATTAATACAAATAGAATTTAAAGAAAAGCAAATTCAAATAGGAAAAGAAAAAAGTTTATTAAAACAACAAGCAGAAGAACAAGGAACGAATTCTCAAAGTAAAAATGCATATTTACAAGTATTAAGATTAGATAAAGAAGGAATTTCTCCTTCTTTTGATAAAGATATATATGAATACTATTTGACAATTCCAAATAATATTGAAGAAATTGAAGTATTAGCAATTAGTGAAAATCCTAATGCTACTATAGAAATAAGTGGAAATACTAATTTGAAGAATGGATTAAACAAGATTGAAATTATTGTTACATCACCAAATCAATCTCAGAAAAAAGTATATAATATTGAAGTAACTAAAACAGATAATTTAGAATTATCAAATGCAAATTTAGAAATATTAGCAATTGAAAATTATTTATTGAATCCTGCATTTGATACTAATGAGACTAATTACAATATAGAAGTTTCAAACACATTAGAAAAAATTAATATATTTGCAGTAGGAGAAAATGAGGAAGCAAAGGTTGAGATTATTGGAACTGATAATTTGAAAATAGGAAGTAATTTGGTAACAGTTACAGTTACAGCTCCTAATGGTTTTACAAAAAAGAAATATTTGATTGAAGTATATAAAAGAAATGCAGAAGAAGAAAATACTTTTCTTGAAGAACAAAAATTACAGATAGAAAAAGCTGAAGAAGCGTATAGGTTAGAAGAAACTAATGCTAATATTAATAAGGATAATGATAAAGAAGAAATTAATAATGAAAAAAATAATAAATATATAATTTTTGGCACAAGTGTAATTGTTTTTCTTATTGTAATTGCTGCTATTTTTATAAATTATAGAAAGAAATATAAAAAATAAAAAAATCCTCCCATAAAATGGTTGACAAAAACGAAAAATACTTGTATAATTTTATAGTATGAAAAAATGAAAAATTCAAATAGATATAAACATATATCTTTAAGCAAAGGGGGAATAGAAATGGCACAACCAAAAAGAAGATGGTCAAAAGCAAGAACACATTCAAAAAGATCTACATGGAAAAAAGAACAACCAAGTTTTGCTGCATGCCCAAATTGTCATGAACCTATAATGCCACATAGAGTTTGCGCAAACTGTGGATATTATGATGGAAAACAAGTAGTTGCAAAAAAAGAAACTGAAAATGCATAGTAAATTAAAGAAGATAGCACAAAAGAAGTGCTATTTTTTCGTTGTATAGGAAAAATCGAATTTTTCCTATACAACAAAATCGTTCTACAGAAAAATTGCAGAGCAATTTTTCGCAGGCGAACAAAGACGGGGCATGTAAATAATCTAAAAGGTCAAAAAATTTCAATCATGCCCCTTTTGTTCTTATATGACAAAAATATATAAAAAATTAAAAAAATGTGTGTACATTTTTTTAATGTTATGATATTATAAATAAAAATACAAAAGAAAGAGAGGGAGTATCATGTTTGAAAAATTTTTAAAAAGATCAAGTTGGACAGACATAGTTATTTCAATAATATTTGTACTATTTGGAGCATTATTTGTAGTAAAACCAAATGAAACATTAGGAGCAATATCAATAATATTAGGTGTTATATTTATTGCTATGGGTGTTTTAAAATTAGTAGAATATTATACTTCAGAAGCAAAAGAAGATTATTTATTGACTATGGCACTAATAATGGTAATATTTGGAGTTGTAGTATTATTTGCATCTAGCGCAATATTATCATTGTTTAGAATAATACTAGGAATTTGGATTATTGCAACAGGAATAATGGACTTGCAAACAGTATTAACATGGAAAAAAGTTAAATCACCATATTGGACAATTTCATTAGTGTTAACTATATTTATGATACTAGCAGGTATTATTGTTTTAGTAAAACAAAATATAGTACTTACAGCAGTTGGAGTTATAATAATAATTTATGGTATATTAGATATTATTGATAGAATAATATTTATGAAAAAAATAAATGATTATACAAAAGAAAATTAAAAATAGAAAAAGAAAAGGGCAGCTCAATAAGTGAGCTGCCCTTAATACAATTGGCTGAGAAGTTCAGCCAGCTAGAGATTTGTCTAGCTAAGTAAATCCTGAATAATAAACATGGTCGTACCGGATCATCGTCGAATACCTCCATAAAAAACATCGCGCCGCCATCCGCGGCCAAATCTAGGGCGGTCTATATTGCCGCCAAATCAAATATACCTAAGCTGGCGTATACTACGCCTCAGCTGGCGGGGGATACACCTCCGCAATTAATAGTTTGATTTGTAAGTTTCGTATCTAAACGAAACCTGATGTGTGCCGTCCTTTCATAGATTACCTCCGTGGCCATCTCGGCCTGAGTGGTGCGGGCTTTTAAACCGCTAAAATTAGTTTTGGTGTTAGGTCTCGCCGCTAAACGAAACCTGAAAAATACCGTCTCCTCATAGGGACTACCTCCTGGCCACTGCCGGATCAAATGTTTTTTAATGTACTATAAAATGTTACTACAGGTTTACCACGAATCATATGTTTTTACCTCCTGTTGTTATTTGTTCGATTCTGTATTTCTTTGTGTGAACATAATCTTATTATAGCACCTATTTTATATCTTGTCAACATAAAATTTAAAATTTTTTCAAAAAATTTTAAAAATCTTGCAAAAAGTGACAAAATGTAATAGAATATACCCATATTGGAGGAAAATAGAATGGAAACAATAAAAGAAATAGAAGAACAAAAAGAATACATAAAGAAAGTAAAAGAAATAAATCAAGGCAAAAATCAAAAGTATAGTATATTAACAATGGGATGCCAACTAAATGAAAATGACTCAGAAAAAATATGTGGAATGTTAGAAGAAATGGGATATACAAAAACAGATAATCAAAATGAAGTAGATATAGCAGTTATTAATACATGTTGTGTAAGAGAAAATGCAGAAGATAAATTATTTGGAAAATTAGGAGAACTAAAAAAATTAAAAGAACAAAAAGGAACAATAATTGCAATCGGTGGATGTATGATGCAAGAAAAACATATTACAGATAAGATAAAATCAAGCTACCCATACACAGACATAATATTTGGAACACATACATTACACAAATTTCCAGAAGATTTATATAAAGCATTAAAAGAGAAAAAAAGACAAGAAGATATATTAGATATAGATGGAAAAATATATGAAGACTTACCAATTAAAAGAGATAGTGATATAAAAGCATCAGTTACAATAATGAATGGATGCAATAATTTTTGTAGTTATTGTATAGTTCCATATGTTAGAGGAAGAGAAAGAAGTAGACAGCCAAGAGCAATAATAGAAGAAGTAAAAGAAATAGCAAAACAAGGATATAAAGAAGTTACACTACTTCGGACAAAATGTAAATTCATATTTAAGAGTAGAACGTGAAAAAGAAATAGAATTTGAAGAATATGAAGGAGTAAACTCTTTTGCAACACTATTAAAAGAAATAAATAAAATAGAAGGAATAGAAAGAATAAGATTTGTATCACCACATCCAAAAGATTTTACAGATGATGTAATAGAAGCAATAGCAAGTTGTGATAAAGTATGTAAATTAGTACATTTACCATTGCAATCAGGTAACACAAAAGTACTAAAAGAAATGAACAGAAAATATACAAAAGAACAATATTTAAATTTAGTGGAAAAAATGAAAGCAAAAATACCAAATTTAACATTATCAACAGATATTATAGTAGGATTTCCAGGAGAGACAGATGAAGAATTTGAAGATACATTAGATGTTGTAGAAAAAGTAAAATTCGAACAAGTATATATGTTTATATATTCAAGAAGAGTAGGAACTCCAGGAGACAGAATGGAAAATCAAATTCCAGAAGAAATAAAACATAAAAGATTTGATAAATTGAAAGCATTAGTAGAAAGTCAAATTCAAGAAAATAATCAAAAATATGTTGGAACAATACAAAAAGTATTAGTAGAAGGAACAAGTAAAAATAATGAACAAATGCTTACAGGTAGAACAGATAGCAATAAAGTTGTTATTTTTGGAGGAGATAAAAATTTAATTGGAAATATGGCAGAGCTAGAAATTGTATCTGAACATATGTGGTATTTAAAAGGAAAATTGATATAAATTAAAAATTGAGGAGGTTTATAAATGAGAAATGAAACACACAGTGAATTTTGTAAAGAATTAGGAAATTCAAATTATGCACCTAACAATAGAACAATAGAAAATCAAAATGAGTTTTTCCAAAGAAAGTTAGGGGTTTCTAGAGAAGAAGTTGTAAATATAGAAGAAGATAAATTCCATAAAATATTAGAAGGTAAAAGTGGAAAAAAGATAGGATATGACCCAAACATCAAAATAGATAGATGTACTCCAGTAATGTTGAATGATAAAGAAGAAAGATAAATTAAGAAAGTGTGCCAAAAAGGTACGTCCCTTTTGGCACAAAATTAAGGAGGTAAAGAATGGCAGAATTTTCACCAATGATGCAAAAATATCTTGAAACAAAAGAACAATATAAAGATTGCATATTATTTTATAGATTAGGCGATTTTTATGAAATGTTCTTTGATGACGCAATAACAGCATCAAGAGAGCTAGAACTTACATTAACAGGAAAAGACTGCGGACAAGCAGAAAGAGCACCAATGTGTGGGATACCACATCATGCAGCAGAAATGTATGTTTCAAGATTGATTGCAAAAGGATATAAAGTAGCAATATGTGAACAATTAGAAGACCCAAAAGAAACTAAAGGAATAGTAAAAAGAGGTGTTATAAGAGTGGTAACACCAGGGACTTTGGTTGATAGTAATATGCTAGAAGAAAGAAAAAATAATTTTATAATGTCAATTTTTAAATCTGGAATATATTTTGGAATAAGTGTATGCGATATTTCAACAGGAGAATTTTATTCAGCAGAAATAAAAGATAATCAAAACTTTCCATTAGTTTTAGATGAAATTGCAAGATATATGCCATCAGAATTAGTAATAAATAGTATGATGGCAGATTGCACAGAGGAAATGGCTAAAATAAGAGAAAGATTTGAAGCATATATAACAAGATTTAATGATAAATTTTTTGTAGATGATGTAGAGAAAATAAAATATAGATTTAGTTTTGTTGATAATAATCAAAAAGAAATAGAAAATATTGAGAATAAAAACTTAGCAATATCATCAATAAATGCTTTAATTGAATATATTGAACAAACTCAAATGACTACACTAGACCATATTAACAAAATTGTAGTATACAATATTTCAAAATATATGTCACTTGATATAAATGCAAGAAGAAACCTTGAAATCACAGAGAAGATGAGAGATAAGTCTAAAAAAGGAACACTTTTATGGGTATTAGATAAAACATCAACATCAATGGGAGGAAGAGCTTTAAGAAGATGGCTAAATGACCCACTTATTGATACTTTAGAAATTAATAGAAGATTGAATTCTGTACAAGAATTAAAAGACGAAGTTATTTTAAGAGGGGATATAGTAGAAAATCTAAAAAAAGTATATGATATTGAACGTTTAGCAGGTAAAATGGCTTATGGTAATGCGAATGCAAGAGATATGATAACACTAAAGAATTCTCTTTCTAAATTACCAGAATTAAAAAAGGTTCTTTCTGAATGTAAAACAGATATGTTAAAAGATTTGTATGAAAATTTAGATGAATTGCAAGATATTTATGAATTGATAGAAAAATCAATAGTAGAAGACCCACCAATGACAATTAAAGAT
>CAOKJC010000044.1 GCA_948468685.1 uncultured Clostridium sp.
AAAAATGAAATTTTTGCCTCGTGTGAAAAAGAGGTACCCCTTACAGTCCCCAAGCGGTCATATTCGATTCGGCAAGGCGGGGGCTATGGTTGGAAACTTTCGAACCATTCTTCTATATATTTTTTCCATTCATCGTTTTTTGCTCTATCTAAGCATAAATATTTGTCTGTATCTATAAATATCTGCTCTGCTCCTAGTTTATCTGACAGCCTTTGTCTTTCCATCTTTAGTGGATATGTACCTACTATAAAAGCATTCTGCCAATTACCTAATCGCATTTTCACTTGCTCTAGTAAGTTGTTTCTTATTTCAAAAACATTTTGCTGCAGTTTCTTCGGTTTGTTATATTTATCACAAAAGCTAATACATTCCCATATTTTGTCTATATCTACTATTAAATCATCAGCAGTTGCCATATTATTTACCCATGTTGACTTTCCACTACAAGGCGAACCATAAACAATATATATCTTCTTTGGTAACTCATATCCAAACCTATGATGGACTTTGTTGTGGCATTTAAAGTGTATTAGCATAATCATTTCTGGGTTAAGACTTATACTATAATCGTTTACATTCATATTATTTAATGGTATTTTATGATGTCCTATACAGTCATAGGCTTTTACTATCTCTTCTCCGCAATGCTCACAAATAAGTTTTCCCTCTTCATTTACTCTTGCTAGCTTCAAATCTTCTAGTAAATTCTCCCACTCTTTAGATTTATATAAATCATGAGGACTTGAAAACATACTATATATCCTCCTTACCACAAATCATCTTCTGCTTGTTTCTCTTTTAGTTCTAGCTCACGCTTACTAAATCCTAGCTTTATCATATTCTCTCTGCTCTTGCGTTTTGCTTCTGTTACTCTAGTAAGTCCATCTTCTATTCTCTGTATTTTGTCAACTGTTGCTTCCGCTTCTGTTACTGTTTCTGTTGCTCCTTCACTATTCTTTTTGCGAATATGTCCTATTGTCATATCCTTATCTGCCCTTTCTAGTTTCTTTATTCTTCTCATCATTCGTAGTTCTCTAATTGTTAGTAGTTTATACTCTGCTATATATTCTTCCATTAGCAAATTGTCCATATCGCTCATTTTATAATTTTTGAATAGTGCCTTTTCTTCATCAGTTAGAACTTCGGCAAAAAGTTTTTCGTATTCTCCTGTAGTAACAGCATTTTTGTTATTAGCTGCTGCTCCTTTTCCGCCTTTATTGTTTTTTGCATTTTGATTACCTTTAAGTAATTCGCTTTTGCTCCTTGTTAGTTTGTTTTTATTTATAATCTTTTTTAAATCAGACAAAGTAATGTTGTATTTCTCGAAAATGTCTTTATATGTCATTCCATTCAAATAATCTGTTTTAATACTTTCTGTTTTCTTTGTGGTCAATTCAAGTCACCCACCTCCATTACTTTTTTTCTAATTCTGCCTTTTTACCTGTTAAGGTTTCCCAGCGTTTGATTATTACATCGCAATATTTTGGATCAAGCTCCATCATGTAGCAAGTTCTGCTTAGTTGCTCACAGGCTATTAATGTGGATCCGCTTCCTCCAAATAAATCTAGTACACATTCATCTACTCTACTGCTATTTTTTATTAGTCTACTTAGTAGTTTTATTGGTTTCATTGTTGGGTGTAAGTCATTTATTGTAGGTTTATCCTCTTCTATAATTGTTGTACTGATTCTTTCTCTATATGTATCTTCTAGTATTTTTATTAATTCTTCTTTTTTCAATTTTCTAAAATCTTGATGTCTATCTTCTATAACTGTTGATTGTGTTCTATCATCTATAAAATAATGGGCTGCTCCTTCTTTCCATCCGATATAAGCAAGGCTCATGTTTCCATTGGTAGTCTTGATTTCCTAATATAAACATATTTTTGTTCCATATTAGTTCTTGTCTTACTTTTAGTCCATTTTCATTTAGTGCTTTTTCAAAATTTATGTGTTCTTTTGAAGCAAACCATATATAAAATGCTCCACCTACTTTTAATGTTTCTGATAGATTCTTAAATGATTTTGTCAAAAACTCTCTAAATGACTCATTGTCCATATTGTCATTTTTAATCTTCATTCCTTTACTATTTTCCACATCTACATTGTATGGTGGATCTGTAAGTACCATATCCGCTTCTTTGTTATTCATAAGTTGTGCAACTGCTTCTTTTTGTGTACTATCTCCACATAGTAACCTATGTTTTCCTAATATCCATACATCTCCGAGCTGTGTTATTGGCTCTTCTATTTCTTCTAGCTTTTTATCCACATCAAAGTCATCTTCTGTTGCTTCTAATGTGTCATTAAATATGTTGTTTAGTTCTTCTGGACTAAAACCTGTTATGTCCATATCGAATTCTAGTTCTTTTAATTCGGCAAGTATTTTTTCTAATTTTTCATTGTCCCAGATACCATTGATTTTGTTTAATGCAAGGTTTAATGCTTTTTCTTGTGTTTTATTAAGATCTTGAACGCTACATTCTATTTTTTTGTATCCTAAATCTTCTAATACAGTTAGTCCTTGGTGTCCTCCAATTACTGTATAATCTTTATTGACTACAACTGGTACAACATATCCAAATTCAACGATGCTCTTTTTTAATTGTTGATATTCTGGATCTTCTGGTGCTAGTTCTTTTCTTGGATTGTATTCTGCTCTTTTTAGTTTGCTTATTTCTATTATTTGAATATCCATTTCCCCACTCCTTAAAACAGCTTGCTTCATATCTGCAATTTTTACATTCTCTTACCATACATCTACCTAGATTCATAGGCATAACCTCTTTTGTTTTTTTGGTTGCGGACATAGGATTCGAACCTCGTTTATGGGCTATGACCCCATCGTGCTACCTTTGCACCATCTCCGCAATATAAAATAAAAAAGCCACCCAAGAAAGGAAAGGCAGCTTTTTCGGAATTTTTTATAGAGAAAATATGTATTGCTTAGTATTTTCACAATTATAATTATAACAGATTACTTTTTCAAAAAATACAGAAAAAATATACAAATTTTATATAATTTTTCTATAATTTTTTATTTTTGTTATATTCTCGTTGCATTTTTGCTATTGAATTTTTTATTGTTATTGTTATCGCACCATAAGTTTTATTCTTTTTTACTGCTATTTCTTCTATTGATTCCATATCATAAAATCGTAATTTTATAACATCTTGGTTGTATTTTTTTAGTGTTTTTACTAAATCCTCTACTATCTTCAATTTAATTTTTAGCTTTTTTACAAACTTTTCTCTTTGTTGTATTTTTGTTTGCTTTTCTATGACTTGTATTTCTAAATTAGATTGAACATAACCTGTAGGCTTAGGTAATCCATCTAAATTTGCCCCTCGTATATCTATTATTTCATCATATAATTCTTCTATTTCCGCTTCCATTGCACTTATTTTAAATTTGTATGTATTATAGTTTTCCAAAACCTCTTGAACATTAATATCTTGAACATTCATCTTTTGCACCTCCTAAATTTTATAAATAAAGAAAGTCAATAATATAATTGCAGCTATTTCTATCACATTAGTAATACTATTTTTATTACTTTCGTTTGAATTTAGCTCTTTTGCTATTTTAGATAATGCTAATATTACTAAAAGGAATATAAATATTATTTTTAATATTTCAAACATAATAACCACCTGCCTTCCACTACTATTCTTTTTCTATTGAGTTTGTTTTTGATTTTTTTATTTTCAAAATATTTTTTCTTATCTTTGTCCTACAGATAAGTGTTGCTATTGTTTTTTTATATCGACTATTGTTTTTTCCTGAATATTTTTTTCCAAAATTCTGCCATGTTATCTATAAATTCTCCCATCGCCTCTGCCATTGGTTCTGTAACTTCAAACATCCACCTTAGCATCGTTTCAAATACCTTTATTATTATGTATATTGGAGTCAGGAGCAGAACTAATATTATATATAGAAATTCTTTCATCTTACATTCCCTCCATATAAATTTAATATAGTATTATTTCGTAAGTAATCGATTCTTCTAATAATTTGTAGATCCTTTTCTCTTGTTTTTGCTGGTGTATCTTCGGCTCCATATTCTTTCATTGCTACCACTCTAAATTTTGCTAGCAATGTATGTAATTGTATATAATCCGCTTCTTCCATATAACCTCCCTTTTCTTTTGTTTTATTTTTCAGCTATTAATTCAATTGGTGCATTCATTTCACTTATGATTTTTTCCATGGTATCTACTTTCCCCTTTAGGTATGATATTTCTTTGTCCTTTTCTATGATTTCCGCTTCTAGTTCCTTGTTTTTATTTACTACTTTCTCCGCTTCCTTTTTTGCCTCTTCTATAATTTTTCCTGCTTGTACCATCATTACTTGCGGATTATTTAATAATTCATCAATTATTGCTCCAAAAGATTTGTTTTGCTGTTTTTCTTTATTCATTATGCTCCTACCTCCATGTGGTGGTACTAGATTATCTGGACTTATATCTCCTTTTGGTCTATATCCTTTATTCATTATTGTTCCTCCTTTATTTTCTTTTTTAATTTTACAATTACTGTTGTTTTGTTATAATTCTTAGCAATTAGGTATGATGTATAGCCATCTAGTAGGTTATAATCTAAGTCAATAACTATTTGCGATTCGAACTTATGATTTTCCCTATAGTATTGAATTTTCTTTCGCATTTTTTTCTGATTAGGCTTTGAAAAGTTCTTTGGCACCTTTATTTTGCTTATTTCTACTTCAACTGCAGTTTCATTCATTAAAGCATTTATAATACTTTCTTGTGATTTGATGCACGCTTCTTGAAGTTCTATTAATACCTTATTTGCATTTTCATTTTTAGAATTATAATATTTCATTATTGCTACTGCTCCCCATAGTAGCCCACATACTATCCATGCTGCATTCTTAGTTGTTATTGCTGTTGTAATATCTAATATTGCATTCAATATATATAATATAATAAGTATTACCTCTGCTTTTTTTAATTTGCTAGCTTCTTCCCATGTTTTCATTTGCTACTCCACCTACTTTCTCTAAAATCTTTTTCCATCTTTTTGAATTTTTGTCTTGTGTTGTCCCACTTTCTGTTTTTGTATAGCCATTTGATACAAAATATGTAATACTTTATTTTTTTCATATTGTTTCCTCCTTGACTTTCTCTTTTTCTTTTCTTATAAGTTCACACATTAGGCATTGATGTTTACTTTTTCCATCATTGAACCATACTGTAAATCTATGACAATCTGGGCACCTATGTTTCGGTGTTTTTCCTGTCATTTTCTTTATTCTTTCTTTATCCTCAGTATCTCTTATTTTTTTTGATAAACTACCCATTTGAATTTCTCCTTTTCTCTTATTTTTTTGCTTCATTAGTCCTCACATTTCGCACTTCTTCTATTTTTAGTATACTTAATCTGTAGTATTCTTTGTTTGGATCAGCTCCCCATTCTGTTTTTCCGCTTCCTATATTCAAAATACATAAGCATCTTACACTTGGAGAATTATACGAATATCCGTTTCTGAATATTACTTCTTTTGTAGTTGTATCCATTTTTCTTAATACTTTCTTTGTATTGCTATCTATCACATGATTTATAAAATAATTTCCTAATCTTTTATGATAGTATGGTTTTAGCTCTCTGTACTCTTCTTGCTTTTCGCCATTTATGATCATATCAAACCATTTCTTTTTTATCGGTAATACTAGCATTTTCCTTCCTCCTTATAAAACTTCTTATTTCCCATAGAAACAAGTTCATTCCAATTAAATAGTTGACTACATTTAGGACATATCGGTAACATTTCTTTCTGCTTCATCATTTGTTCATATCTTTTTGCTTCTCGTAAATATGGTTTATAGTTCATTAATTCATTTCTATAACTTTTAGCATCTTCTATACTATCGTTTATTTCTTCAAAATATCTTGCTATTTGTATTAATGCTTCAAATGGTTCTATTACTGCCATACAGTTTTGACAATAAACCAGATGATTTTTTATATCTATTTCATAGCAAGGTATTGCACACTTGCAATTTTTTTCTCGCCTACGATTAATTATTAAAGTATTAATATTAATGATTTTATTTTCCATCTATACATCTACCTCTATCTCTCCGACTGTTTGCATTCCTGCAAATACAGTTATTGTTCCGCTTCCTATTGTATTCAAAATCTATTGTTGAGCTTAATAGATATGGTCTTACTTGTTTCAAAAGCCATTCATAATTCAAATCGCCCTTACATTCTTTTGTAAAATTAACATTACGGTTACCAATATTTATAAATTTAACTTTCATTAGTTTTTATCCTTTCATTTTATAGCCATTAAACTTCTATATACATCTTCTAAGACATCGATTTCTATGTTTAATTTTTCTATTCTTTCCCCTTGATTTGGTAATTTGCTAAGTTTCCACCTTATCTTGTCTTTTTCTCTTATTTCATTGTGAAGTTTTGATTTGTATTCATTTAATTGGCTATAATAAAATATTTCTATCTTATCCCTTTGTTTTTTTCTTTCTCTATTTAGACTTCTAATCATTGCATAGTATAATTGTTCATCCATACCATCAATTAGTTTGTGCTTTCTAGCTTTCTGCTTTAGGTATAAATATTGTCCATTGTAACTATAAACTCCTATGTCCTTTTCTATTTCGTTTTTTACTTGCTCGTATAACTCATCTGGCATAAGATAATAGTTATATTCTCCTACAAAGCTTTTAATCGCTCTACTGTGGAAATCTGATTTTGAAATTTTTATTTCATAGCAGCACCATCCCTTTTGAGAGTTTAATTCTAATATGTCTACTATTTCTGTCCTTATATGTTTTCCTTCTACTTGCATGTACTTTGGATTACTATGAAATTCTTTTAATGAAACATTTGCAGGTTCTTCTTTAATCCAAGCTCTTTCAAGTGTACATTCTGGGCACATAAATACACCCATTTTTGAAAACTGCCTCAATGTTTGATTTTCTATTTCTAATGTTAATTGACTTTTACTCATACCGCTTCCTCCATTTCTTCTAGGTATCTTTTATCCACAATGTTTCTACTCTTTTTATTCCATGTTCGGCCAGATTATTTATTTGATATTTTTTCCATGTTTTTAAATATTCGTTATACATTTCATTGTCATATCCGCTTATAATTACTGTGCCTTTATGTTCCAATAATACCTTTAGTAGTTCCTCGTGTTCCTGATCTGTCATTTCATATTTATAAATATTTCTTTTTCTAGTCGATGCTATATAAGGTGGATCTGCATATATTAACACCTTTTCACTATTGAACCTTTTTATTAGCTCTATTGCAGGTCTATTTTCTATTTGTACTGTTTTTAATCTATCTACTATTTCTGTTATTTTTTCTGGAAGCTCATACCAATTCTTTACTGCGTATGCTCTTTCCCTTCCTTGAACATCATTCTTCCATCCACTTTTATACTTATTATTGGATCCTATTCCTTGCCAACATCTTATTAGGAACTTTCTGGCCGACTCTATATTGTCATCTTCTGTGGTTGCTATAAAAGCGTTGTCATATTCTTTCCTTGAGTATGGTGTCATTACTACTTTTCTTAATAGCTCATCTGTATTTTCTCTAATTACATTGAATAGGTTTGTTATATCGCTATCTATATCGTTTATTGTTTCTATGTTACTTGGTGCCTTGTTGAAGAATACTGCTCCGCTTCCGAAATAAGGTTCTAAGTAACTATGATGCTCTGGCATTTTTTCTATAATCCAATTTGCTATTCTCCATTTGCTGCCTGGATATTTCAATATTGAACGCATCTTATCCTCCCTTCCTTATATTGATAGCTGTATGTTACTTAGCATATTTTCTTGTGCTGCTTTATAAAAGTCTTTTTTGATTTCAAACCCATAGCAGCTTCTATTCATTTCTGCACAAGCTCTTAGTGTGGATCCACTACCTGCAACTGGATCTATTACTGTGTCCCCTTCATCTGTAAAAATTTCTATTAGCTTTTTCAATAATGGAATTGGCTTTTGTGTTGGATGTATCTTTGGTACACTATTGTCCCTTCTCCATTCAAACCAATTGAAGATCATTTTTCCATTGTTATTGAATTTTGGTAGTTTGTCCCTGTATAGTACGATTGCATACTCTGTTGCTCCTACTATTTTCATGTTAGCTTTTAGAACCTGTGCAGAATAATTTTTACAAAATACCAATGGATAATTTTTCATAAATCCATATTGTTTACCATAGTCAATTACTGTTTGCATTTGTTCGAAGGCACAAAACACGATCATGGCTGGTGCTTTTCCGCTTCTCTTTTGGTTCTTTTATTAACATTTTTGAGCAAAAATGCATGAATTCTGCTATTCTAAAATCTGTATCTGTATCAAAAAAGGTTTTTCCTGCTTTGCTGCTTTCTCCTTTTTGGTTATCTCCATCTATGTACCACTCTGGATTACTTGCATAGGCATTTACACCTAGATTATATGGTATATCCGCTATTACTAATTGTGCTTTGGGTATTGAGTATCTTTTGTAATTTTGGAAGTGGTCATTATATAATTCTACTTTTATTCCCATTCTGACATCATTCCCTTCGATTCGTAACTTGTTTATTTTCTCTATATGTTTTCCTTTATGCTTTCCCACCTTTGTGTATTTGTTTCATTTTTTGTTAGTGGGCTATCAGTTGTTATCATTAATTTTCTTTTTATAAATTCTTCGCAGGCTTCCTGCTGCGAGTTTTGTATCTTATTGCAAAATGGATACCTTCCACATTGTATACATCTCATATTTTGCCTCCTAATATTCTCCTATTTGAACTACGACCTTTGGTGTCTTAGCATACTTCTTGAAAATTCGTACATCTGTAATCTGTGAGTCATCTTTGAAAGCGAATTTGTTTAGTGCATCACTTATTATTTTTCCTATATTGTCCCAATCTGGCTTTTTCGTTGGGCTTATTCCTCCGCATAACATTTCTGATTCTTTCTTCTTACTTTACTTTTTGGTATTTCAAAGTATGCTATAATTGTCATTGTTACTCTACCTTCAATTGGTTTGTAGTTTGGGTATTTGTATACAAACATTTGGCGTACTAAATATTCATAATTTTTTGTTTTAGTTGGCGTGTAGGCTCTTCCTGTTCTAGTATTCATTCGTGGTCTTGCTTTTCCTGTTATGCTTTCATCTATCTCAATTTCATATTTCATTTGTTCCACCTCTTTACTTTTTTGGCATTTCATATACTCTTGGTGCCATAGCATAAGTTGTTGTTTTAGTTCTTGGATCTATTGACAATATGCACTTTTTATATACATTAACTATCGCCTTTAGTATTTCCTGTGCTCTTTCATAGCTTTCATAGGTTCCTATTGCATCCCAATAATCTCCATCGTAATTCATTACTATGTCAAAGTCATTCTCATCTGGTTCTATTTTTATGAAATTTAGCTTTTCAAAATTTATTATTACATCTTCATGTTGGTTTACTATTATCATTTCTGCTCGCCTCCTTTACTTAATATTTTTTTAACAAATTCTAAATATTCTCGTGTTTCTTTTGCTGTCTTTTTTTCGCTTTCGTTACTTGGTATAAACTGTTCTAAGCTCTCTAGCCTATCATTTGTGATTTCTATTGCTCTTTTTATATCCATTAAAGTTCACTCCTCTTTCCCATGCTTATTTCAAATTCTATTTCTAGGTCTTGCTTATAAAATGATTCAAAGCACATCATTGTTAGCTTTGTTCTTGAATTATATATTTTCATATGTTCTTGGTGCATTTTAGTTGCTTCATTTCTTTGATATCCCATTCCCATTAGCATCTTTATAAATCTTTTCTTGGTTATTGTTTTAGGAACTATGGTACATTCAAATGTTGCCCCTTCTCCTAATTCTGCAATATCTATATACTTTTCTTTTTCTAGTCCTCCACTTGCAAGTTTTGGTATTTCGATTGGTTGTCCCTCTCCTAATGGTTTCATTTCTCCTGTAGAGCCATCTATTGAATAAAATATTGCACCTAGATTTTGATCCTCTCCCATTTATTTTTCTCGCTCCTTTTCAAATTCACTCAATATTGGTCTTAGGCATTTATTGCATAATGCTAGTTTCATTTCGCCTCTTCTGGTTACTGTATTTGGTATTGTTGCTATTCCTCCTGTCATATCTTGTTTTTTATCTGTGATTCTTATTTCTGCTCCGCAATAGTCGCATTTGTAGTATTTATATAGCTTTTCTTTTTTGTAGTTGACTACATTGCCTCCATCTGGTGTTGGTTTCATTTTTGTAAATATTGGTATTTCTTTTCTGCAGGATAATTCATTAAAATTATTCATTTCAAAATCCTTTCTTATTTTCGAATTCATCGTGTAAACATACCATCAAGTAATTTATTATTTCTTCTAGCCTGTAGTTTGGTTTTTCTGTTATATATTTCTTAGTTTTCAGATATTTTAGAACTAGTTTGTCCCTTTTTAGGTCATTCAGGTATACCTTATGTGGACTTAGATATATTTCCTTGACTGCCCATATCATTATCTTTTCATCTAGGACTCTTTCTACTGTCATTAAGTTATAGGCAATTGGATCCTGTGCGTATAGTTCTAAATGCTGCAGTGTATGTATTAGCCCTTCTCGGTCTTTTTCTTTTAGTCCAATTTCTGCTCCTGATTCCCCTTTATATAAATAATTAAATAATAAGTTTAGTTTAGTTATAATGTATTCGTCTGCCTGTTCTTCCGCTTGTGCGTTCGGTGTTGTGTTCGGTTGTTCTTCCGCTTGTTCAAATTGTTGTTTTTGTTCTTTATACAATTTTATTATTGTGTATATTGAAGCTTCATTCTGGTTTACTCCGCTTCTTATATAAAATGTAATCATTATTTATTAATTCATTTCTTGCCCTTTGAAGTGCTGATATGTTTAAGCCTTTTATTTTGCTCATTAGAATAGTATTGGTTACTTTGAACTCAGTAAGCCATTCTGTCTTGCAGTCTATCTGCAGTAATATCAAATATATTGAGATAGCATTTGCCGAGATAGGCTTATAGTCCAATGTTGAATAGAATTCAGAGAGCTGCTTTTCCATATCTATTTTGTTTTTTCTATCCACATATTACACACTCCTTTCCTTTGTAAAGTGTCTTTATTCTCATTTGTGCTTCTGTTCTTGATCCTCTTCTGTTTTTTTATTTCCTCCTTGCAATATTGCTAGTGTAATAAATGATGCTATGTATCCTACAAAATATCCTAGAATAAACTTTCCCATGCTATACCTCCTTGAATAAATTTATAAATATTTTTTCTAATATAGGTACTACAACGCTATTTCCTGCTTGACTTTTGCTATTGTCTTTGATAAAATAAGCATAGAAAGTATTTTACAAATATTTTTCAAAAAGAGTTTAATTTTCTATACTTTGGTCGGTATTTTGGATTAGCTCTTTTTTTCTTGCTTCTTTTAGCCTATTTTTCATTTTTGCTAGTGTTATAATGTGCCAATAATAGCATCTATCTAATTTGTCTGGCATTCCGTTTCCTCCTTCTTTGTACTTATTAATTCCTTTACCTCATCTAATAAATGTTCTAATTGTTGTTCTGCTGTTGTTTCTGCTAAATTGATTTCTTTGTTTATTATGTATGCAAGTCTTTTTTCCTCTTCTCCTTCTTCTTCTAAGAATGTATATACATGTATCTGCAATTTCATTGAATTATAATTTTTTATAGATTTTGTAAAATTTATTGTTGCCCAATACTTATCAACTTTACTTAATAGAGCATATAAGTTTGTTATTTTTTCTAAAATTGTACTTTTTAATTCCATTAATCTTTCCTCCCATATTTTTGAATTATTTTTTCTGCATCTTCCATTGCTTCTTTAAATCCGCAGTTTGAACATATATCTGTTTTTCCATCTCTGCGACTTAATGCAGGTCTTTCTCCTAGTAAGCCTCCACATTTTGGGCATTTTTTATTATTTTTTTCCATGTTTTGCTTCTTTTCCTTTCTTTTCGTTTTCTTGGTAAATATCTTCTATTATCATTACTATTAATAATCCTATTATTGGTATTAGGTATTCTCCTCCGTATGCTTGATATCCTCTTATTTTGTTTGCGTAGTTTATTGCTAAAATTGTAAGTATAATTGTTGCTATGATTATCAATATTTCAATTATTCTAATAGTGAATTTCTTTTTATTTAATATTCTCATTCTGTTTCTTCTCCTTTCTCTTGATCTACATTTGCATTTATTCTTTTTAATTCAAAATAGATCATACTTAAAATAGATTCCTTAGGATTATTTTTAATTTTTATACCCTGTATATATAATCTTGCTGCTTCCTTGTCTGCTCTTCCTATGTTTCCGATGTCTGATTTTGGTATCTTTGGGAAATCTGGTTTATCAAAAATATTTCTAGCACTTACTATTCCTATTCCTAATATTTTTGATAACTCTTTAGGGGATATTGTATCTGGTGCTTCATCCCAAGTCATTGTTGGCTTATTATCCACCCTCATAAATAATCACTCCTTGTTTTGTGTGTAGTTCGGCATTTTTTAATTTTTTCATTTTTCTTTCCTTTCTTATTTTCTATTGTGTTTTATTATCTTTTGTTATACAATTACCTCGAAAGTGAGGTGATTATATTGTCTAAAAACTTTAATGAATTTATGGCACAATGTAACAATAAAGATTGGTCTAATGTAATTAAGAAAATATCTGACGATACAAAATCCGAAGATACTGTTACTGCCATTTTGCATTCTAATCTCGAAATGACTTTGACTGTTCTTCGTGAATACCATGATTGGTTAAATTCTTAGAAATATCTTTTGCCATTTTATTGATAAAACTTGTATCTTTTATAGGCATTACTACATCAGTTGTTCCAGCAACTGGTGTCTTTTCTATCTCTTCTAAGATTAGTAATAGATTATTTAATTCACGTTTTATTTCTTCAATTTTTGTTTTAGAACACTCAGACTTGCACTCTGTTTGTTCTTTTTCATTTTCATAAAGTATTTTTTGCATCTTTTTTTCAATAATAGTTAGTATTTTAAGAATATCTTTTAATTCATCCTCATTCATAGGTTTCCATCCTTTCTATAAATCTTCTTATTTTTCGTTTTTCCTT
>CAOKJC010000045.1 GCA_948468685.1 uncultured Clostridium sp.
AAAAAAATAAAACTTTATCTTCCCTAAAATAGTGTATCTTTATTTAAAGACACACTATTTTTTATGTCCAAATGGGACGGTTCTGTTTTAAGTCAGCTGTTAAAGCTTTGCTTGTTACAGCTGACTTATGTAGAACTGGACATTTTGTCCAATTAGGGACATATCTGAATAAAACAATAAATAGCTCTAATGTACTATAAGTTAGTATGTTAGAGCTATATTATATGTTATAACTTTTAAATTTAAATATAAACCAATACAGAAACTTAAAAAGTATACTATTTAACAAATTATGTTAATTGAGGTATAATAAATTTTGTAACAAAGTAAAATGTTTCAGGGCAATGCCTAGAATAGTAAATGCCGTTTTGGGAGAGTGTACAGATTATAGCAAAGATGATTTGCCAGAATGGATTGACCATGCATATTCATTAGATTATCTGATGGAACTTGCAAGTGATAATTATAAGTATAAGGGTGGTTTTTGGAATTCTTTGTTTAAGCAGGAAATGATGAAGCCAGTATTGGTTTTATACTTGCAAATGCAAGGACAGGAAAAATAAAGTTTTATGAATGTATAGGTGCAGAAGAGAGTACAGCACAGAAAAAAGCAAAATCTCTTGCACAGAATTACAACTATACAGCAAGCTTCCCATTGTTTGTTAATGTAGATGGAATGGAAACCTATATTTTGTCCTTGAAAGATAAGGCAACACCACTTACATTTTCCTTTTAGAGGATGATAGTCAATTGTATGTTTCATCTATTATGAACAACACGAATCAGGTTAGAATGGTAGAAGGAACAAGTGTAACGATTGAGTATTACAATTCTCAACTGGAAGATGAAATAAGAATTGTCTCAAAAATTGAAATTAATGCAGATTAATAAAATAGTTTGCAAAAGCAAAAAGCTTCTAGGAAATTCCTAGGAGCTTTTTGGCTCTATCTATATCTTCTTCAGTTGCAGGTCTAATGTTTTCTAGTTCATAATTTAAGTTTAATTTTTTCCACTTATATTTACCTAAATCATGATATGGTAGTATTTCAATTTTCTTAACAGTTTTTAAAGTAGAAATAAAATTTTTTAATTTTAGTAAATCATTTTCATCATCAGTATACCCTGGAATAAGAACTTGTCTAATCCATATAGGAATGTTATTGTCACTTAAGTATTTTGCAAAATTTAATTCATTTTCATTATTAAAACCAACTAATTCTTTGGATTTATCAGTATCAATATGTTTTATATCTAATAAAACTAAATCAGTAAGAGAAAGTAAAGTTTTAATATCATCTGTTAAAGTAACCATACCAGAAGTATCAATGCAAGTATGAATATTTTCATGTTTTAATTTTTTAAATAATTCAATTAAAAATTTTACCTGCAAAAGAGGCTCACCACCTGTTACAGTCACTCCACCAGTAGGATAGATATAGTTTTTGTATTTCATTATTTTTTCAAAAATATCATCTAAAGATTTATATTCTCCACTATTTATATCCCACGTATCACGATTATGGCAGTATTTACATCTTAAATGACAACCTTGAAGAAATAATACAAATCGTATTCCTGGACCATCAACTGTTCCAAAGCTTTCTATTGAATGTATTTTAGCATAATATCTTAAATCTAAATTTTTATTATCCATAATTATAGATTAGTGCTCCTTTTAAAATTTGATGTGTCATTATATCCTTTCATGAATAGTCCTGTTAATAACATCTAACTGTTGTTCTCTAGTTAACTTAGTGAAGTTAACTGCATATCCAGAAACACGAATTGTAAGTTGAGGATATTTTTCAGGATGCTCCATAGCGTCTTCTAATAAACTTCTATCAAATACATTTACATTTATGTGGTGACCTGTTTGTTTGAAATATCCATCTAACATATTAACTAAGTTAGTAATTCTTCCTTCTTCAGTTTTACCAAGTGTTCCTGGTGTGATAGAGAATGTATATGATATTCCGTCTTCAGCATCTTCAAATGGAAGTTTTGCTATTGAGTTCATAACTGATAGAGCTCCATTTGTATCTCTTCCATGTAATGGATTTGCTCCTGGTCCAAAAGGACTTCCTGCATCTCTTCCATCAGGAGTATTACCGGTGTTTTTTCCATAAACAACATTTGAAGTTATTGTTAATATTGATAATGTGTGTTTTGAATTTCTGTAAGTTTGGTGTTTTTGCAATTTTGTTAAAAATCTTTTTACTACAGCTATTGCTATTTCATCTACTTTGTCATCGTCATTTCCGAATTTAGGAAAGTCTCCTTCAACTTTATAGTCAATAGCTAATCCAGTTTCGTCTCTAATTACTTTTACTTTAGCATATTTTATTGCAGATAAAGAATCAGCAACTACTGATAATCCAGCAATTCCACAAGCCATAGTTCTTATAATATCTTTGTCATGTAAAGCCATTTCAATTGCTTCGTAAGAATATTTATCATGCATATAATGAATAGCATTTAAGGCTTTTATATAAATTTTAGCAACATATTCCATCATTTGGTCAAATTTTTCTATTACTTCATCGAAATCTAGATATTCTGATGTTATAGGTGCATATTTTGGTGTGATTTGCTTTCCAGAGATTTCATCTCTACCACCATTTATTGCATATAGTAGTGTTTTGGCTAAGTTTGCTCTTGCTCCAAAGAATTGCATTTGTTTTCCTATTTTCATAGGTGATACACAACATGCTATTCCATAATCATCGCCTAAAGTAGTTCTCATTAAATCATCATTTTCATATTGAATAGATGAAGTTTTTATTGATAATTCTGATGTATATCTTTTAAACCCATCAGGAAGTCTTGTTGACCATAAAACTGTTAAATTTGGTTCTGGTGCAGGTCCTAAAGTTTCTAAAGTGTGTAAAATTCTGAAAGAGTTTTTTGTGACTAATGTTCTACCATCAATTCCCATACCGCCAATACTTTCAGTTACCCATACTGGATCACCACTAAATAATTCGTTATATTCAGGTGTTCTTAAAAATCTTACTAATCTTAGCTTCATTACAAAGTGGTCCATTATTTCTTGAATTTCTTCTTCTGTAAGTGTTCCATTTGCTAAATCTCTTTCAAAATATATATCTAAAAATGTTGATGTTCTTCCTAAACTCATTGCTGCACCATTTTGGTCTTTTATTGCTCCTAAGTATCCAAAATATAACCATTGAACAGCTTCTTTTGAATTTGATGCAGGTTTTGATATATCAAATCCATATTTTGAAGCCATTACTTTTAATTCATTTAAAGCACTAATTTGTTCAGAGATTTCTTCTCTTTCACGAATTGTATTTTCGGTGAATTCATCTGTATCTAGGGTTTCTAAACTTTCTTTTTTTAGTGTTATTAAAAGGTCTACTCCATAAAGAGCAACTCTTCTATAATCTCCTATAATTCTTCCACGACCATATCCATCAGGAAGACCTGTTATTAAATGACTTGATCTTGCAGCTCTAACATCTGGTGTGTAAACACTAAATACACCATCATTATGAGTTTTTCTATATTTGTGGAATATTGTACTTACTTCTGGGTCAACTTGTTTTCCATATGCTTCACAAGATTTTTCTACAATTCTGATTCCTCCAAATGGCATAATTGCTCGTTTTAGAGGACTATCTGTTTGAAGTCCTACTATTTCCTCTAAATCTTTATTGATATATCCAGCATTATGACTAGATATTGTTGATATTGTTTTTGTATCTATATCTAAAACAGAACCTTCGGCAGCTTTTTCCTTTTTATATAGTTCCAAAACTTCGTCCCACAGTTTTCTTGTTTTTTCAGTTGCGTTAGCTAAAAAACTTGAATCTCCTTCATATGGGGTGTAATTGTTTTGTATGAAGTCTCTTACATTAATTTCATGTTGCCATAATCCTGTTTTAAATTTGTACCATTCTTTAAATTCCATAAATTTACCTCCTATAAATATTATTTCCTTTTTTTACAGTTATTATAATATCATAATAAAAATTTATTGACAATGATATTATAAATTTAAAATTAAAATATACTAAAAATGTTACAGTTCACAGCTACAAAAAATTATTATAAAATGTTTAATATATATTAGCTGTGAATTGTAACTAAAAAATACTTATAATTAACTACTTGAAAATTATAAAATAAAAATTGATTATGAATTGTAAAAAAATAAATATTAATATTAAATAAAGTATTTAATATTAATATTTATTTTTTATAAGTTAAGATTTTTGTAAAGCTTGATTTGTACAATTTTCTTCAATTTGAAGTTTTATTAAATCACTAGTTAATCTATTAACAACTTTCTTATTATAGTTGTTTAATTGTGAATAGTTTTCTAAAAATTTATTATCAATTAGATCAATATGTTCAGAAGAGTTACATTCGATTAAATCATTAAAAAGAAAGTCAGAAGATATATTTAATGCTTTGCATAAATTGACAATTGTAGTTGCACTTCCAAAAGATATACCACGTTCTAATTGACTAATATATCTAGTAGATACTAATGCTTTTTCAGCAAGGTCTTCTTGAGTATAATTGGTTTTTGTTCTGGCTAGTTTTATCTTTTTTCCAATATTTTTTCTTAATCTTTTTTCATTTTCTGTCATATAAAGCACCTCTTTAAAAATTTTTAATTGTGTTTTTAGTATATCAATGATATTTTTAAAAGAAAATGAACTGATAGTATTATAAGTGATACAAAATAATATCAATTGTAGTATATAATGTTTGAATTCTAATTTTTAATTGTTATAAAAAATAAAACATTAAACTATAATTTGGATACATTTTATATCCAAATATAATTTAATGTTTTTTATTATATAAAACTTAATTGTACAGAAATTTTCTAACGAAAATTTTGCACACGAACAAATTAATGGAAAGCCAAAGAGACAAGTTAAAATTATGCTAATATTAAGGCTTTCCGATTGGTTCTAAATATCTTTAAAAACTTATTTATAAATTTTCAATTTCTTCTTTTGTTAATTCAGTGATAGACACTATTTCATTAATATCATAATTTTGGGATTTCATTTTCTTAGCTATTTTAATTTTATTTTGTTTAATTCCTTCATCAATCCCTTGCTCAATCCCCTGTTCGATTCCTTGCTCAATGCCACAGCCATATCCTTTTTCGTATCCATATTGTTCTTGAGATTTCATTTCCATTATGTATTTTAATCTTAATTCAGCCATTTCTCTTTCATATTTATCTTGACTGATCTCTTTTAAAACTTTTCTTGCTTTTTTTATTGCTTCATCAGTTTCATCCATCTTCTCAACCTCTGGATTTCTAATAAAATTAACCCATTTTTCTATTTGATAATTGCTTTCTGTGTCTTTATATTTTTCAAATTTAGGTAATTCTATTATATAAAATTCCAATTTATCTGTCAAGGAAATGTTTACATTTTTATAATTCAATATTTTCTATCAACTATTTGCATTTCGATATCGACGTCAATTTTTTTATCAATCTTTGCTTTAATATCTAATATACCTATTTTGCTATCTGATAAATCTTTTTCTAATATTGGATTTCTATCTAATTCAACAGATGTAATTTCTTTTCCTAAAATTGCACTTAATAAATCTTTTGTAATTTCCTCATTTCCTATGTGTCCAAATATTCTTTTGAATACATAATCAACTTTTGGGTCTAATAAAGTATTTTCTATAAGCATCAGCCTCCTTTGTTAATTTTTTCTAATTTATTTTTTTTGATTAAATTTTGGCAGAAATGCCACGATTTAAGGTGTTTGAGATACTAAATGTTCAAATTTTAGAAACACACTATAAACAGTTATTAAAATTGCTTAATCAGGTCGAACTCACTTTGAAATATATATCTTTCCTCTGTATAACTTATCTGTAATTCACTTCGTTTCATACAGCTAAGAAATGTTCGTGTGTCAAATTTGCTTTGGCAAATTTGTGTGTAATGTATTTATATTATAGGAAAGTTTGTAGAATATATAATTAAACATTTATGCATATATAGAACTTTACTATAATATAAAAAATAGCTGTAAATTGTAACTATAAATATTTGAAATTGTAACCCAAAATTAAAAAATTTTTAAAAATTTTTCAAAAAAGTATTGCAAAATAAATAAAGTTATATTACAATTTGAATGAAGTGGAGAAAAGTGGTACAAAGTGGTAATAAAGTGGAAAGAGGTGAAAACCATTGTTAATGGGCGAATATGAGCATTCTTTGGATGCTAAAGGTAGATTGATAATGCCTGCAAAACTAAAGCAAGACATTGGAGATAAGTTCGTAATAACTAAAGGGTTAGACGGATGTTTATTTGCCTTTTCACAAGAAGAATGGTTAAACTTCGAAACAAAATTAAAAGCACTTCCACTATCAGATAAAAATGCAAGAAACTTTGTTAGATTTTTCTTATCAGGAGCAACTGAATGTGAAATAGATAAGCAAGGTAGATTTTTGATACCTAATAATTTAAGAGAGGCAGCAGGACTAGAGAAAGAAACAGTAATAATTGGAGTAGGTACTAGATTAGAAATATGGAATAAAGAAAATTGGCAAAAATGTGATGAAAACATATCAGCAGATGAAATTGCTGAAAATATGACAATGCTTGGTATATAACTTGCAAAAGTTTATATAAAAACACAAAAGAAAAATTAACGAAAGATAAGTATGCAAAAGAAAATTTTACTAAAGAAATACAAAAGAAAAAATACAAAAGATAAATTTACAAAAGAATAAATGTTACAAAAGTTAATATTACAAAAGCTAATATTACAGAAGAATAGAAATAACAAAGGTAAAAAAGTCTAAAGACAAATTTACAAAGGAAATATAAGTACCAAAAGAAAAAAACAAAAAAATGAAGCAGCTGGTAGTTTTTACTGGCTGCTTTTTAATATTATAGGAAAGTTCTATATATACATAAATATTTAATTATATATTCTATGAACTTTCCTATAATATAAATACTTTGCACACAAATTTGCCAAAGCAAATTTGGCGCGCGAACAAAGACGCGGACCTTAAAATGTTATAAACAGGGACAAGGTTATTAATGTTCGCTTTTGTTCTAAATTTTAAAAAGCAATATTGTACAGAAAAATTGTATAGCAATTTTTCGCACAACAAATCTTTACGCTTTTTGAGAATTTAAATAAGATAGTTAAATATAAAAGTATATAATAAATTCTCACGAATCGAGATTTGTTTCTTAAAATTATATAGAGGTGGAAAATTGGAATTTAAGCACAAATCTGTTTTATTAGAAGAATGTATAGAAGGCTTGAGTATAAAACCAAATGGGATATATATTGATGGAACTTTAGGTGGAGCTGGTCATAGTAAAGAAATAGTAAAGCGATTATCAAAAGATGGATTACTAATTGGAATTGATAGAGATGAAGATGCTTTAAAGGCAGCTAAAGAAAATCTAAAAGAATTCCAAAATGTTAAGTTTATAAAAGATAATCATGATAATATAAAACAAATTTTAGAAGATATAGGAATAGAAAAAGTAGATGGGATTTTACTAGATTTAGGAGTTTCTTCATATCAGTTAGATGAAAGAAATAGAGGATTTAGCTACATGGGAGAAAATGAACTTGACATGAGAATGGACAAATCTCAAGAATTAACAGCTAAAGTTGTTGTAAATACATATACAGAAGAAAAATTGGCTAATATTATTTATGAATATGGTGAAGAAAGATTTTCTAAACAAATTGCTAGAAATATATGTGAATATAGAAAAAATAGAGAAATAGAAACAACAAAGCAATTAGTAGAAATTATAGAAAAATCTATTCCAAAATCAAAACAAAATGATGGACATCCAGCAAAAAGAACATTTCAAGCAATAAGGATAGAAGTAAATGATGAAATAAAACCATTGTATAATACTGTTAAAGATTGTATAGATGTTCTAAACTCAAAAGGAAGGTTGTGTATAATAACATTTCATTCTTTGGAAGATAGAGCAGTAAAAAATGCAATGATAGATGCAAAAGGAAAGTGCACATGTCCAGGTGATTTACCATATTGTGTATGTGGAGCAATTACACTTGGAAATATAATTACTAGAAAACCAATAATAGCAAGTGAAAAAGAACAAGAAGAAAATTCTAGAAGTAAAAGTGCAAAACTTAGAATTTTTGAAAAAATATAAGATAAAACGAAAGAGAGGTGAATAAAACTTATGGCACAGTCAAGATATCAATATGGTACAAGCCCAAGGAAAGTTGAGCCAGATTATGATAGAAAAACTAAAAAAGTTACTACTAAAAAGCCATTACAAGTTGTTAAAGACATTCCAAAACAACAAGTAAAAGTATCTGGTGAACAAAGAAAAAGACAAATGAAAATTACAGTTACAGTTGTAGGTGTGTTTTTACTGTTGCTAACCATAAGTTGTAGAAACTCTCAAATAGATAAAAAATTTAATCAGGTTCAAGAGCAAAAGAAAATTCTTGCAGAACTTCAAAAAGAAAATGAACAGTTAAGAGTAAGTATTGAAAATAGTCAGAATTTGAGTAATATTGAAAAGGTTGCTAAAGAAGAATTAGGAATGCAAAAATTGACCAATAAACAAATTGTGTATGTTGCTTTACCTAAGAAAGATTATATTGAGGCTGCTTCTGAGAAGGTTATAATTGAGGATGAGAAAAATTGGTGGGAGAAGTTAGTTGAGAAATTTTTTAATATTTAACTATAAAATATTTATATAATAACTTAGATATTTAATAAGTAGTATAAGAATAAATTTAAACACTTTTAATAAATATTATTAGAGGTGTTTTTTAATGAAGGAAATAAATTTATCGACTAAAAAAAGAATGAGAACAATGCTATTTGTAATATTTACAATAATAGTATTATTAATAGTAAGGTTAGGATATATTCAGTTAATAGATGGAATGAGATTAAGAAGGTTGGCATATGAGCAACAAACTTTAGATAGAAGTATAAATCCTAAAAGAGGAACAATTTATGATAGTACAGGTCAAGTTATTGCTCAAAGTAGTACTGTTGAAACAGTAACTGTTAATCCTGGAAATATTGTAGTTCAAGATAAAGAAAAAGTTGCTAGAGTTTTATCAGAAATCTTTGAATTAGATTATGAAAATGTATTAAAAAAAATTTCAAAAAGAAGTTCAATAGAAACAATTGTCAAGAAAGTAGAAAAAGAAAAAACAGATAAGTTAAGAATATGGATGCAAGAAAATAATATAACAACAGGAATCAATATTGATGAAGATACTAAGAGATATTATCCAAATAATAATTTGGCATCTCAAATTATAGGATTTTGTGGAAGTGATAATCAAGGATTAGATGGAATAGAAGCTAAATATGATAAGATTCTTGCAGGAACTAAAGGATCAATAAAAAGACATACTGATGCTAAAGGAGGAGAGATTGGAGAAGAAGGAGAGAAATACGTTCCAGCAGTAGATGGCAAGGATTTAATTCTAACAATTGATATAAATATACAATCAATAGTTGAGAAATATTTAAAAGAAGCTTGTATAGATAATGTATGTACAGATGGTGGAAACATTATAGCTATGAATCCACAAAATGGTGATATTCTAGCAATGGCTACATATCCAGATTACAATTTAAATAGCCCATATGAAGCATATACAGAAGAGCTAAAAGGAATTTGGACTTCATTAGAACAAGGAGATAAAACAAAGAATTTGCAAGCGGTTTGGAGAAATAGAGCAGTTACAGATACTTATGAGCCAGGATCTACTTTTAAAACAATTACATCCTCAGCAGCATTAGAAGAAGGATTAGTAACAGATATTGATAAATCAGGACAATTTGGATGTACAGGAGCAATTGAAGTTGCGGGGGTAAGAATAAAGTGTTGGAGATATTATAGACCACATGGAGCAGAAAGTTTAAGAGAAGCATTAATGAATTCTTGTAATCCAGTTTTTATAGGGTTAGGACAAAAAATGGGTGTACATACATATTATAGTTACTTAGAAAAATTTGGACTTTTAAAGACAACAGGTGTAGATTTGCCAGGAGAAGCAGGAAGTATATTTTTAGCAGAAAAGAAAGCAGGACCAGTAGAACTTGCAACAATAAGTTTTGGTCAGAGATTTGAGATTACTCCAATTCAATTAGTTACAGCTGTTTCTGCTATTGCAAATGGAGGAAATTTACTTCAACCAAGAGTAGTAAAAGCAATTGTTGATAGTGAGACGGGTGAAAGAACAGATGTAGAAACAATAGTAAAGTCACAGGCAATTTCTAAAGAAACTTCAGAAAAAGTTTTAAGTATGATGGAGTCTGTTGTAGCAGAAGGAACTGGTAAAAATGCTAAGGTTGCAGGATATAGAATTGGTGGGAAAACAGGTACATCTGAAGATGGTGTTAATACGAATAAATATGTAACATCATTTATTGGAGTAGCTCCAATTGAAAATCCTCAAGTTGTTCTTTTAGTTACTTTATATAATCCAACTCGGTGAAGGTGGACACCAAGGAGGTGGAGTTGCAGCTCCTGTTGGTGGTCAAATTTTTAGTGAGATTTTACCATATTTAGAGGTTAGTCAGGGTAATCAAGATGAGTTAGAAGAGATAGAAGAAGTTAAGGTGCCAAATATTCAAGGAATGAGTATTAAAGATGCAGAAAAAACAGTAAAAGAGATAGGATTAGAGATTAGTATTGAAAATGATACTGAAGAATTAGATAAGGAGAATACTATAATTGTTGAGCAAACTCCTAAAGAAGGAATTGTTGTTAATAAAGGAAATAAGATTTATGTGAAATATTAAATTAATCTACATAACATTGATTTGGTTTACATATTGTTGTATAATGGTAGAATAAAGGGGGAATCTTTGTGAATAATCCGAATGTTGAAACAATGATAGTAAATCAATGTACAAATGAATTAAGAAGAAAATTGATAGAAAAATATAGAGTTGATACAACTCAAATTAATTTGTCAAAAAATAAAGAAAGGAAACATTCAGTAACAGCAATTAGTGGTATGTCTGCAGCAGGAAAAACATCATTATCGCAAGAGATTCTTAATGAATATTCAGAAATGGTATTTTTCGATTTTGGCGAATTATATAGAAGTATTACGTATTATTTAACAAAGCAGAAAAATATGACAAAGGAACAAGTTAGAGATTATTTTGACAAAGCTGATATTAGTAATATATTTGATATCGATTTTGAGATACAAGATAGAATTTGCAAAATAAAGATAGATAATAAAGTATATAAAGAAAAAGATTTGCATAATCAAGAGATGGATCAATTAACAGTTGATATTGGAGTTATCTTAGGTGATAAAATGAATCCAAAAGTAAGGGAGATAATAGACAAAATAAGAGAAAGTTCACCTGTATTATTGAATGCAAGAAGGCCAGTTGCAGCATATCAAGATATAGAAAATCATATATTTTTAAAAGCTGATTTTGAGGAAAGAGTAAAAAGAAGAGCATTACAAGATGGAATAGTATATGAAGAGGCAAAACAAAAAGCAATAAAGAGAGATGAAAAAGAGAAAAGTGGCGGATTTTGGGAAATATTTGAATTTACAAAGATAATTGATACAACAGATGTATCAATTGAACAAGTGAAGCAAGAAATTATAGAATTTATAAATTCTAAAAAGAACAATGAAGTAGAGACCAAAAAGGAAAGTCATAAATTAGAAAATTTAACATTAATTTTAAATTCATATGCCTGTGATAAGGGATGTCCGTTTTGCATTGCTAAAAATAATAAGAAATTTATAGGAAAAGAAGAATCTTTTGAAAATTTGAAATCAGTATTTGAAAAATTGAAACAAGCAAATATTGAATTTGATAGAATAGTTATAAGCGGAAATGGTGAGCCATCATTATATTCGGAAGAGCATTTAAAGCAAATTGTTGAAGCAATAAGTATGTATAATGAACTATTTTCTCAAGTAAGAGTTCATACATCAGGTAATATTTTTTATGAAAAAGAAAAATTAGATTTATTTAAAGAAGCATTTGGAGATAAGTTAGAGATTGACTTTTTTAGAGTTTCTTTAAATTCAGAAGAGGATATGAAAATCTTAGATTATTCTAGAGATTATATTAATAGTGAATTATTTAAGAGCATAGATAGAATAAAAATGGATATCGGATTAACAAATAGCTTAGATGATTCACATTTTGTAGAAGAATTGGATGAGTTTTTGAAAGATAATCCTAACATAAGAACAGTTAGATTTAAGAAATTAATGTCTGGAGAGCATGAATTATCTTCACAAGCTCAATGGGTTAATAAAGAAACATTACCTAGGCAAAGTATAATAAAAATAGCTTGTGATTTAGAAGGACTATATGGAAGTAATACTCATACAGAATTTGAAACATCAGAAGGGGTAACTATTAAGTTTGAAAAAACAGGAAATTATAGTAAAGATATAGTATTAAGTAATGGAAAATTGCAAGGATATGATGAAAAGGAATTGAATGTAGAAGAATTAGTAGGAATTTCTCAAAAAGAGGATGATGACAAATATTTAGAAATTTAATATTGAAAAATTATATTATTAGATATATAATGTGAAACAAGGAGGAAGAGATATGAGTATTAGAGTAGGAGCAATAGCTCTATTAAAGAATGATAATCATGAAATATTAATGATGTTAAGAAATAGAGAACCAGCTAAAGGTTGTTGGGCTATTCCTGGTGGAAAAGTAGAATTATATGAAAGACTTGAAGATACTATAAAAAGAGAAATGAAAGAAGAGTTAGGTGTAGAAGTAGAAGTTACAAAATTTCTATGTAATATTCAGGATATTAATCTAGAAACAGAGCAACACTGGATAATGCCAGTATATGAAGCAAAAGTAATTCAAGGAGTAGTAGAAAATAAAGAACCAGAAAAACATTTAGATTTAAAATGGTTTTCTATGAATGAAATTCCAGAGAA
>CAOKJC010000046.1 GCA_948468685.1 uncultured Clostridium sp.
GGACAAGAAGAAGCGGAGATTCCAATTGAACTTTTTGGAGAATTTAAATGGGGAGAGGAATACAAAATCTCAAAAGTAGCATATGAAGATGGTTTAAGAAGTTTCAAATTTGGAGATGAAACAAGAAATACTTTATGGATTAACCAAGAAAATATGTACATTGTAGATGAAGAACAAGTAGAGAATATATACAACAAAGTCAAAGATTTAACAGTAAATAGTTTTGAGGGAAAAACAATTATAGATCCAGCAATAGACATTGGAGATAAAATAATAATAGATGGAAAAGCTGTAATATATCAAGGTGAGATGAGTTTAGCTGGAAGATTTATAGCAGATATAAAAAGCAAAATAGATATTAAACAAAAACAAGAAACAACTGTAAAAAAAGAAAGTCAAAAAGTTGTAAACAGAAGAGTACAAAGCAGAATAGACCAAGTTGAGGGAACTATAACTACATTAATAAAAGAAAACACAGAGACCTCTAATAAGTTAAGTGAACATATGCAAACAATAGATGGTATAAAAAACACAATAAGTAGTAATACAACAGATATTAATAATAACTATCAAGAAATAATACAAAAATTTGATGAAGTACCAAAAAATGATGATTTAGTATCAATTCAAAATAAAGTAGAAACAATACAAACAAATGCAGAATATGCAATAAACGTAGTAGAAAATATATCAGTAAATGGAGTTTCAAAAGTTAAAACAGAAACAGGATATACATTTGATAATGAAGGTCTAACAATAGAAAAAACAGATGCAAAGACAAAATCTACTTTAAATGAAGCTGGATTAAATATAAAAGATGCAACAGGAAGTAATGAAGAAAGTTTATTATTTGCAGGACATGACGAAGAGACAGGAGAAACAATAGTAAAATCCAAAAATATGACTGTCGAAAAATATTTAACAATAGGAACACACTCAAGAATAGAAGATTACGAAAATGGCACTGGTGTGTTTTGGATAGGAGGGTAAGATGGCAGATTTTATACAAAATGGTGGAACAAATGGAGGTAGTTATGCCTCACATTTTTCAGGAATTTTAAGTGTTTGGGAAAATTCTTATGATGTTGGAAATAATACAAGTAACATAGGATATAGACTACAATTAAAATCGGGTAGTTCAGGAAGATTTAGCGATTTAACTGCTAGTTATTCAGTAACAATAAATGGAACAACAATTAAAAGTGGAAATGGAAGATATAGTTCACAAAGTTACAATACAACACAAACTATATGTGAAGGAACAATGACAATAACTCATAATGACGACGGAAGTAAAACAATTGCTTGTAGTGCAGGATTAGATTTTCAAACAAACTCATATAGCCCTGGAGACTTCACTCCAAGCGGAACACTAACTTTAACAACAATTCCAAGAGCCTCATCAATATCATGTACAACAGCAAATATAGAAGAAAATGCAGTAATAACAATTAATAGTGCGAGTAGTAATTTTAGACATAGCGTTTGGGCAGTATTTGGCAATGAAACAGTTGTTATTGCAGACCACTCACAAGCTGGCGGAACATTTCAATGGAAAATTCCAGAGAGCTTTTATAAACAGATTCCAAATAGCAAAAGTGGAACTGGAACAATAGGTTGTACAACCTATAATGGAAATACTTTAATAGGTGAAAAAGCAACGCAATTTACTGTAACAACAAATGAAACAAAATGTAAACCAACTTTATCAGCAACAGTAGTTGATGAAAATCAGACTACAATTAATTTAACAGGAAGTAATTCAAAATTAGTAAAAAATAAATCAACTGCAAAAATAACGATAACCACAAGTGCTAAAAATAGTGCAACAATACAAACTAGAAAAGTAAATAATACAACAGTATCAAGTAATACATATTCCATTTCAAATGTAAGCACAACATCATTTGTAGTAACAGTAACAGACAGTAGAGGATATACAAATTCAGTAACATTAAAACCAACAATAGTAAATTACATACCTTTAACAATTAGTGCAACAATAAAAAGAACTCAGCCAACAACGGGAGAAGTAGACATTGCATTTTCAGGAAATTATTTCAATGGAAGTTTTGGAAGTGTAAGCAATACATTAACGATAAACTGGTATTACAGAGAAAAAGGGAATAGCACTTGGACCTCAGGAGGAACACTAGCAAAAACAATAAGTGGAAACAAGTATAATAATGGAACTTCAACAATATCTTTGGGAAAAATATTTAATTATCAAAAAGAATATGAATTTTATTTAAAAGTTGTAGATAAACTTGCAACTTTACAACCTAATTATAAGGTAACACAAGGAATACCGGTTTTTAATTGGGGAAAAGACTTCGTAAATATAAATGGAGGATTATCAATAAATGATATTCCTGTCACAGCAAACAAGATAGTAACAACAACAGAAGAAGACTTAAATAATTATGTAGAAAATGGGATTTATTTTTTTAGTAGTAACTATACTCAAAAAATATTACGATAGGCGTAAACGGATGGTTGCAAGTAATGAACAGAGGAAATACAAGCATTGCAAAACAAATTTGGTATAGATATGGCTCAATAAATACAAATGATTATCAAATTTATGTAAGAACTCTGGGTGATACTTCTGGCTGGTCAAGTTGGAGAAGATTAATGTGTGAAGATGATTTGTATTATAAATCAGGAGATAGTGTAACATTAAATAATATAGTTTCAGCAGGATTTGTAACTACATCAGCGACAGAAATATATTTTTCAGTATATTTACCTAAAAATGCAACTAATGTAACTCCCAATTTCAAAAGTGGTACGTGGTCAGTAAGACATGTTGGAGGAGGATATCTTTTCAGTAATACTAATATAGCTAACACAGGCAGTATCACATTATATAGAAAAGAAAATATGCTAAGATTTGCTATTAAGTCAAGTACAGCATTTAATATCACAAATAATTCACCACTTTCAATACATATCCAAAATGTAGTTATAGATTTTAGATAGAAAAGAGTTCATAATGAGCAAAACAAGAAATTGAAAATTATTTAAATATGCTACTAGTATAGCAGAAAGAGAGGAATAATATGGAAGAGTTAATGAATTTACATTTTATAAATATATGGTGGACAATAGGAGTTCCACTAATACTAATGATACTAGATATAATAACAGGATATTATAATGCATGGGAAAATAGAGAAGTATCAAGCTCAAAAATGAGAGATGGACTAGGAAAAAAATGTGCAGAATTAGCATATATAATTGTTGGATTTTTATTCAAATTTGCATTTGGAACAAGTTCAATAATGTTTTTTATAGTAATTTATGTATGTTATATGGAATTAATATCGTTAGCAGAAAATTGTACAAAATTAGGATTTCCACTACCAGATAAATTAAAAGAAAAATTAAAGAATAAAAAGGAGGAATAAAATATGACTTATCAAGATTTTATAAATTTCTATAATGGAAAATCATTTATACCACAAAAAGGAGATATCGTTGTTTGGGGAGCAGAATTAGGGAATACATATGGACATATAGCAGTGGCAACAGGAGAAGGAAATACAAGTCAATTTTATTCATATGATTTGAATTGGGGACAAAAAGTGGTACATAAAGTATTACTAACTATAAAGGTTTTTTAGGAGTATTAAGAGCAAAAGACCAAAGTAAGATTAATGGTATAAATTTAGAATGTAATGCACATATAGAAGATATAGGCTGGACAGGATACCAAGATACATCAAAAGAAATAATAGGTACACAAGGTCAAGGCAAGAGATTAGAAGCTATACAATTCAAATCAAAAGATGAGTAGATTTATCTTATAGGGTGCACATAGAAGATTTAGGCTGGTCTAATTGGGTAAAAAAAGAACAAGTAGCAGGAACAACAGGACAAGCAAGAAGAATAGAAGCAATAGAAATAAAATCAAACAAAATGTTAGAAGTACAAGAACATATACAAAATATTGGTTGGCTTCCATCTTCAAAAGGAAAAAATATAAGAATAGGAACAGAAGGAAAAGGTTTAAGGTTAGAAGCTTTCAAGATTAATATACAATAAACATGAAGATGTTATCCAAAAAAAGAGAAAATAATACATTTTTTGACAGCATTCGACAAAAACAATGTGTTAATATATATATTATTAATATATTATTGTTTTCACTTAGGATAAAATTTAAAAGGAGGGTAAAATAACATGAAACTAAAAAATGTAGTAATAGATGGAGAAAAAAATGAAAAAAAGAAATATAAAGGACTTATTGGATTAAAAGTAGTAAAAAAATTAAGTAAAAAACATAATAAGCGAGAAGTTTTAATGTTAAAAATGATAGAAATAAGCAAATTGTTTGGATATAATATGAATGAAATTAAAAAGTTAATAAAAGAGTTTCAAAAAAATTACAATAGAAAGCACTAAATGCTTGAAAAATATACGAGTTTGGGGTATAATATAAGTCATAAAATAATAAATTACAAATTTATTATTTTGTTATAAATGAAGCAAAGCGCAAAGAAAGGAAAGTAATTAAATATGAATTATAAAGATTTAGCAAATTTAATATTTCCAGAAGCAAAGGAAATATCATATTATGAAGAAAAATATCCAGAAAGAAACTTAGCAGAAGGAGCAATAGTAACAAGATTTGCACCAAGCCCAACAGGGTTTGTACATATAGGAGGATTATATCAAGGATTAATAGCAAGAAAATTAGCAAATCAAACAGGAGGAGTATTCTTCTTAAGAGTAGAAGATACAGACCAAAAAAGAGAAGTTGAAAATGGAATAGTAGGAATAGTAGATTCTTTAAAAGAATTTGGATTTGAACCAGATGAAGGTATGATTTCAGAAAATAAAGGTAAAGGAAATTACGGACCATATAAACAAAGTCAAAGAAAAGAAATCTATCAAGCATATGCAAAATACTTAATAGAACAAGGAAAAGCATATCCATGCTTCTGTACACCAGAAGAAGTAGAAGAAATAAGAGCAAAACAAGAAGCAGCTAAAATAAGACCTGGATATTATGGTGTATGGGCTAAATGTAGAAATGTAACAGTTGAAGAAGCAATGGAAAGAATCAAAAATGGAGAGCAATATATAATTAGATTTAAATCTCCAGGAAGAGAAGATAGAAAAATCAAACATCATGATGTAATTAAGGGGAATGTAGATTTTCCAGAAAATGACCAAGATATAGTTATAATAAAAGCTGATGGATTACCAACATATCATTTTGCACATGCAATAGATGATCATTTAATGAGAACAACACATGTAATAAGAGGAGATGAATGGCTATCATCAGTACCATTACATTTACAATTATTCCACGAATTAGGATTTAAGGCACCAAAATATGCACATATTGCGCCAATAATGAAAAATGATGAAGGTAATAAAAGAAAATTAAGTAAAAGAAAAGATCCAGAAGCAGCAGTAAGTTATTATGCAGAAGAGGGTATACCAGAATTAGCAGTTAAAGAATATTTATTAAATATAGCAAATTCAACATTTGAAAATTGGAGAAGAGCGAATCCAGATAAAACAATAGATGAATTTGAATTACAATTAAATAAAATGAGTGTTAGTGGAGCATTATTTGATATGGTAAAATTATTAGATGTATCTAAAATTGTTATATCAAAAATGACTGCAGAAGAAGTATATAAAAAGTCATTAGAATGGGCACAAAAATATGATAAAGACTTAGAAACATTATTACAAGATAAAGAATATGCTTTAAAAGTGTTTGGAATAGAAAGAGGAAATAAAAAGCCAAGAAAAGATATTTCAAAATGGTCAGATGTGAAGGAAAATATATCATATATGTATGATGAAGAATTTGAAAAAGATGGAAGTGAATATCCATATCAAGTAATAAATGATAAAGAGTCTATTGAAAAAATATTAAAATTATATATTGAAAAATATTATGATGAAAATGATGATAAACAAACATGGTTTGACAAAATTAAGGAATTAGCTGGAGAAATGGGATATGCTAAAGAAGTTAAAGAATTTAAAGAAAATCCAGATATGTACAAAGCACATGTTGGGGATGTAAGTACTGTTTTAAGAGTTGCTTTAACAAAAAGAACTAATACTCCAGATATGTATGAAATTATGCAAGTTTTAGGAAAAGATAGAATAGCAAATAGATTTGTGAGACAGTTGGGACAGTCCTAATTTGTCTCACAAACATTGTCGAAATATGTAGGTAGTCTTAAATTTCGACAAGAAAAAACAAATAAAGTGAGACAAATTAGGACTGTCCCACTTGTCTCAAAGGAGAAATTTTATGGAATATAATATTGGTGATATTGTTAGAACTAAAAAACAGCATCCTTGTGGAAGTAAGTTATGGGAAATAACAAGGGTTGGTGTAGATTTTAAACTAAAATGTAAAGGCTGTGAACATGTTGTAGTATTACCTAGAGAAAAAGCGTTAAAGATTATAACTAAAAAAATAGAAAATAATAATTAGGAAATGAAAATCTCCCACTAAAATTTAGCGGGAGATTTTTTCTTATAGACTTTTAATAATTTTGTAGTTGTAAGTTAGTTGATGGGAGAAATTTTTCTGTTAAAATTCAACATAGAAACTTTATCCCAGAAGCCGACTCCTACATACATGTCGTTTCCTTCACGATGGAGAGAGACCAGCTCGCCGCCACATGCTATTGCAGTCTCAAGTGTGGTTATTGCGTTTTCGCAGGCAAGTGCCATCTCATTGTTGTTACAAAAAGTTGCAGTATGCTGCCAATCAGTGAATAATGTTGTCAGATGCTTGAGACGTCTTCCATAGTGTTTTTTCCATGAATTTTAGGGAAAGGAATAACAATTTCCGCCTGATATCTGCGTTTAGCGCTTCTTTTTACAGAAGCACATTTCTTTCTTGCAATATTTCCTGTAATTTCTGCAGAAGGTTTGCAAGGTACCTTGTTGAACTTGAACTCAACAATCGGCAAAATTTCAACAGCTTTTTTGTTAGCCTTAGCTTTATTGATGCGCCGGCGTACAGCTTTACTTCTGTCTTTGGTATCAGTAAAATCAGATACTGTATCATCTTCAAAGTACTGATCCCAGAAATCTACCATATCATTAGCCCGAGTTTCAGCTTCTGCAACCTTATGGCAGTTACATTCAGGCTTAAAGCCGTTAGCCGTTCCTACATAAAAGCACCCTTTACAGCAATTAATCTGCATATTCATCATATTAGTCCTCCTAAAGTTGTGCTACTGAAAAATAAAATTTCAGTAGTCTTATTGGTTTACGTAACTAATATCAATTATACACGAAAAGGAATAAAATGTCAATAGATACTGATATAAATTTACATAAAATGGTGTAACTATAATTTAAAATATTCATAATATATAATATAACATTATTAAAATGTTATACTGGAGGTGACATTACATGGAACCACAAGATACAATGTTTTGTTATGACAAAAAGGAAGATAAATGTAATAAGAGAAGTTGTTTAGGAATAGTAGCAATTATATTAGCATTAGCATTTACTTTTGTTATAGGTTTATTAGTTGGAGCAGCTATAAGTGGTGTTATATTGGCAGCTTTAGCAGCTATTATAGTATTAGCAGTAGTTCTTGGATTACTTTTAATATTAACTATAATATTGCTTTTCTGTAATAGAAAAAAATATAAAAAATGCAAATGTTGTTAAAACAATTAAAAAACCTACTAAAAATCAATTTTTGGTAGGTTTTTTGATATATGCAATATTAAGAGTAAATCCACAACTGAAAGGAGAAGTTTTTTACTTCTCCTTTCAACTTTATAAATATTTTTCAATTTCATTCCAAACATCATCCATATAAATCTTTTTTTCAGAAGAGAATGGTAATGTAGGAATATCTCCAATAGGATTTAATAATTTTTGCAAATTATTAGCAGAGTCTAGAACTTTAGTTGGAGCAAGTTTATCAGCTTTATTAGCTAAAATTATAAAAGGAAGACCAGAACGTATAACATAATCATACATAAGTCTATCATTTTCAGTAGGAGAATGACGAATATCAACTAAAAATATAATTAAAGCGATTTGTTCACGATTAAAAAGATATTCTTCTATAAAATGCCCTACTTGTTCTTGTTCCTTTTTAGACATTTTGCTATAACCATAACCAGGCAAATCAACAAAATAAAATTTTTCATCAATATTATAAAAGTTGATTTGGCGTGTTTTACCAGGTTCACTACTAGTTCTAGCTAGTTTTTTTCTATTAATCATAGTATTTATAAAACTTGATTTTCCAACATTAGATTTACCAACCAAAACGATTTCAGGCAAGTTGTTTTTTGGATATTGAGCTGGTTTAACAGCTGAAACTTCAAATTTTGGATTATTAATTATCATATAAAAATATACTCCTTTTTATTCATAAGATGTGTCCCCAATGGGACAAAATGTCCCAAAAAGAAACGTCCCTAATGGGACATTATTTTTTCTAATCCTCCCATATAAGGTCTTAAAACCTCAGGAATAGTAACACTTCCATCAGGTTGATAGTTATTTTCTATAATAGAAATAAGCATACGAGGTGGGGCAACAACAGTATTATTTAATGTATGAGCAAAATAATTTCCATTTTCACCTTTAATTCTAATTCCTAAACGTCTAGCTTGAGCATCTGTTAAATTTGAACAACTTCCAACTTCGAAATATTTTTTTTGTCTAGGTGACCATGCTTCAACATCACAAGATTTAGCTTTTAAATCTGCTAAATCTCCAGAACAACATTCTAAAGTTCTAACAGGAATATTCATACTTCTAAAGAATTCAACTGTATAAGACCACATTTTCTCATACCATTCCCATGAATTTTCAGGTTCACAAACAACTATCATTTCTTGCTTTTCAAATTGATGTATTCTATAAACTCCACGTTCTTCTATACCATGGGCACCTTTTTCTTTTCTAAAACAAGGAGAATAAGATGTCATTGTATAAGGCATATTTTCTTTGTTTAAAATTTGATCTTTAAATCTACCAATCATAGAGTGTTCACTAGTACCAATTAAGTATAAATCTTCACCTTCAATTTTGTACATCATAGCATCCATTTCTTCGAAGCTCATAACACCAGTTACAACATCAGAACGTATCATAAAAGGTGGAATACAATAAGTAAATCCTTTATTAATCATAAAATCTCTAGCATAAGTTAAAACAGCAGAGTGAAGTCTTGCAATGTCACCCATTAAGTAATAGAAACCATTACCAGCAACACGTCTGGCACTATCTAAATCAAGACCACCTAAAGCTTCCATAATTTCTCCATGATATGGGATTTCATAATCTGGAACGATTGGTTCACCATATTTTTGAATCTCAACATTTTCACTATCATCTTTTCCAATAGGAACAGATTCATGCATAATGTTAGGAATTTTCATCATTCTTGTTTTTATAGCTTCAGAGTATTCTTCTTCTAATTTTTCGTTATCTTCAAGTTTTATGTTTATTTTTTGAACTTTAGATTTAATGTTTTCAGCTTCCTCTTTTTTTCCTTGTCTCATAAGGTTGCCAATTTCAGCACTTAAAGATTTTCTTTCAGCTCTTAAATTATCACCATTTAGTTTTGCTTCTCTATTTTTTATATCTAATTCAATAACTTCATCAACTAATACTAATTTATTGTCTTGAAATTTTCTTTTTATATTTTCTTTAACCACATTTGGGTTTTCTCTTAAAAATTTTATATCTATCATTTTTCTACCTTTCCTCTCCATTTGTCCAAAATGAACAGTTTTATTTTGTAAAATCTTTTTCTAATTCTTTGACTAATTCAAATCTATGTTTTTGACCAGTGATATTATCAGGTCTTTCTGGAATTTCTGATAAAAACATTTTTTCTGGTCTAACCCATGTAGAATGACCATCTTCTTTTTCATATATACGTCTATAAATAACTATTCTTTCTTTAGTTTCTGAATCATATGCAACATCTAATACAAAATAGTAGTTCCCTTTAAAGTGTCTATAGACTTTTCCAATTTTTACTTCTTCCATTAAAAAATCACTCCTTAAATATGTGTTATTATATAATAAAATTGAAGAAATATCAATAAATTTTGCTAAAATAATTGTAATGGAATGGCCAAATTTTTTTGATATTTAACAGAGTAAAAATCCAACTCAAAAAGAGTTGGATTTTTTAAGAACATTCCCATTGGTTTACATTGATTTATTCAGATTTATAGACTATTATAGGCATATCAGAATTTATTATGCCATAAAGTTTTTTTGCAGCATCAAATGGAAGATTTATACAGCCATGTGAACCATCACTTATATAAATATTTTCTCCAAATGAACTTCTCCAAGTAGCATCATGAAGACCAATGTCACCATTAAAAGGCATCCAATAGTTAACAAAGGATTCATATTCACGTGTACCATCTTTTCTCATAGCACCTTTTAAAACTTGATTTTCTTGCTTATATGTTAAAGTGAAAATTCCAGTAGGTGTTTCATGACCTTTGTTTATACAACCAGTGACACAATCTGTTTCTATTTCAAGATTTCCATCTACATAAACCCAAACTTTTTGCCGACTTAAATCAATTTCAACATAAGTTTTTCCCAAGCCATAGTTTTCATCAGATATAGGTGAAATCTGATAACAAGGTTTTCTACTTATGATACTTTTGTTTTCCAAATCTTCTTTTAGTTTTTGGATTTCAGCATCTACATCTAATAGATAACCATAACTACCACCTTCAACTAATACTGTATCGTTTTTTCCAGTAGGCAAAAATTCATTAGAATTGCCAAATGTATTAGTTAATGAAGCTAATTGGTTTGTAACAAAATCTTCGATATGTGTATTCCAAGTTTTTGTGTCCTTGATATAGATACCATTATTGTCTTGTACAAGCCATGTAGATAAAATATCAGCATCTAATACAAAGAATCTATTGTTTGGAAGCTGGTAAGTTATTTCAGCATTTATAAAAGAATTTATTCCTTTTAGTGTATTGCTGTTGTCAAAATTTGAGTAGATATCTTCTAGAGAAACTGACAAAGATTGTTCATCAATTGCTTTTGAAACTAAATCAAATACTGTATCAAAATCTAAATAATAAGCATTTTGTTGAGATTCGAAAAGCTTTGTAGATGGGTTATATATATACTTTATTTCGCATTTTTCTTTCATATAATCGTTTTGTAATTCCTTTTTACTTAAAAGAATTTCTTTAAGTTTTTCCTTATCATAAGTAAAATATTTCAGATTATATGTTTTACCTTTAAAATATATACTTTTTCTCTGTTGAGCTTTAATTCCTTCTAATGAACTTTCAAGATTATTGATTGTATATGCAATTTCTGAGCCTGCAATTATTTCATTTTCATTATCTTTGAAACGAAGTTCAATAGAATATTGTTGTTCCTTTTTCTGAATTAAAGTTTTTGCTTCTTCAACAGTTAGCTGAGAACAATCTACATTATTAATTATGGTTCCATCAAAAAAGATGTTTGAATAGTTATTTTTTTCTACCATATAAAGAATAGAAAAAAATATAAGTATGGCAAGTACTACAATGATAAGTGTACATGTTGCTGATTTTTTTCTCCGCATTGTCATATAAATCCTCCTCTTGAAACATGAAAAAATTTTTTTCCATTTATTTACTAGTATCAATATATATTATACAACTGATTTTACATAAAGTCAAATGTGGTTTTATAAAAGTTATGAAAAAATTTTAATGATAAAGTTGAATACTATAAATATCTAAGATATAATAAAGTTATAAAATAAGAAAGAAATGGGTAAATTATTAATATAAAATAAATAGATAGGAGAATGAAATGATATTAGAAATTGTTAAATTTATTATTTATTCTGGTTTAATTGTAATTATATCAAAATACATATTAGTAAAAACGTTAAGAAAATTGGCAGAAAGTTTAAATTTAAAAGCAAAAACGGTAGGAGATATAGCAGGATATGCAACATCTGTACCAGAATTTTTAACAATTACAACATCAAGTTTAAGAGGATTATCAGGTGCAAGTATATACAATATATTAAGCTCAAATATTATAAATTTAGTACAATATTTAGGTGCTATATTATTAAATAAAAATATTAATAGATTGAGAAATAAAGCAATAAAAGTTAATTTAGTTTTAGTTCTTATAACAATAATAATACCAATATTATTATTAAAATTTGATATAGAATTAAATTTATTTATAGTTCCTGCTTTTATAATTTTATATTTACTTTTTAGATTTTTAAATAATAATGTTCACAAATTATATTTGCAAAAAGAGGATATGGAAATAGAAAAGAAAATTGAAAAAGAGAGTAGATGGGAAAAGGGAAATAAAAGAAAAACTTTAAAATATTGTATGATTTTAATAGTGACAGGAATATTATTATTTATAATAGGAGAGTTACTTGGTGATACTCTTGAACAATTATGTAATATGTTTAATGTTTCAGAAATGGTGATAGGAATTTTATTAGGATTTATAACAAGTTTACCTGAACTTATAACTTTTATAGAATCTCAAAGACATCATAAGAATATTGATGATGATATGCTAGGGGTTGTAGAAGCTACAAATAATTTATTAACTTCAAATATTCTTAACTTGTTTGCAATTCAAACAATTGGTATTTTGATAGTAAATGTATTTAGATAAATAATATTATATTAAAAAATACCAAAACTTAAAGTATTAAGTGCATTGACAAAAATATTACCTGAATCCGTGAATTAGATAATGAATAGTTCGCTGAAAGTGTTGATATAAC
>CAOKJC010000047.1 GCA_948468685.1 uncultured Clostridium sp.
TTTTATTAGAAATAATATTATTGATTGTTTCTAAATCTTCTTTTGAAATTTTTGCTTGTTTATCACCTTTTTGAATTTCTTGACAACTTTCTTTTAAATAATATATTTCATTATGAATTGTTATTTTATGAGTATTTATTCCATCACATATTTCATTGTTATATTTTGAGTTTATTAATATGTTTTCAATAGTTGTTATATCTTTTATATCTGTTATAGTAATTGTTTGGCCTTCATATTCAATTTTAATAATATCAGCTCTTGGCAATTCATATTTCATAAACCAATTTCCCATTTTTACACCAATATTACTTTCATAAGGTTCATTTGGAGATACTCCAACATAACGGACCACTTTATAACCTAATCCCCAATAAGTTACTTTACTACCATCATTACTAACTATTTTGATACAATACTTTGGTTCATGTCCTGTTGTTACTCTACCACCATCTGCATAGTTTGTGATAATTCCTGCAATTATAAGTAATATTACAACTATTCCTATCCAAATACCTATTTTCTTTTTCATAAAATACATCTCCTTACAATAAATTTTAATCTTAACGATAACTTACTATCTTGTGTTTCGATTATATAATAAAAGACAGATAATTTCAATTACCTGCCCTACTTATTTTAATTTTTATTCTAAACCTTTAATACATTACTTAATACAACTTCTTTTCCTTCTTTCGTAACAAATAAGTCTATTTATGTTTATGGAAGAAAATTGGAGAACGGAATTTTTCAATATCAATATAATTATTTTTATTCTTACTTTACTAACATCAAGGCAACGTTTAATGCTAAAGACATACTTTCTTCAATCTTAAAGTATTTAATATAACTGTTATACTACTTAATACCATAGCTAAACTTGCAATCATTGGATTAATAGAAATACCTAATGGTTTTAATAGTCCCATTGCTACTGGTATCATTAAACAATTATAGAAAAATGCCCAAAATAGATTTTGTTTAATATTTTTTATTGTTTTTTTACTTATATTGATTAATTTGATTATACTACTTAAATCATTTTTTGTAAGTATTACATCAGAAGAATCCATTGCAATATCTGTTCCACTATTTACACTTACTCCGATATCAGAATTTGCTAGAGCTGGGCTATCATTTATTCCATCTCCACACATCATTACAAATTTATTTTCTTCTTTTAATTTTTTGATTGTATTTGATTTTTCTTTTGGTAATACATTTGCAATGGTCTTTTTAATTCCTAACTCGTTTGCTATCTTTTCAGCAGTTTCTTTATTATCACCTGTTAGTATGACTGTTTCAATTTTCATCTTTGATAAGTTTTTTATTACCTCTTTTGCTTCATTTCGTACAATATCATTTACACCAATTAAAGCTATAACTTTTTCTTCTTGCACTACATATATAATACTATTTCCATTACTTGCAAGTTCTTTTTCTTCTTGTTTATAATTGTTTTTAATATTATAGTTTTCAAGAATTTTTGCATTTCCTATAATCATTCTTTGATTATTTACTTTTCCTATAATTCCATAACCTGCAACGTTTCCAAATTCTTTAACTTCTAATTTTGAGATTTTATTTTCTTCTAAATAGTCTACAAAGGCTTTTCCTATTGGGTGTGTTGTTTTACTTTCGATGCTTCCAACTATTTGTAAAAGTTTTTGTTCAGTCATATCACTATAATTTCTAATTTCTGATATTTTTAATTTACCATAAGTTAAAGTTCCTGTTTTATCAAAAATAACTATATTTGTTTTTTGTGCATTTTCTAATATTTCACTTTTCTTTATTAATATTCCATTATTAGCACATAAACCTTCACTTACTATAATTGCAAGAGGTGTTGCTAATCCTAAACTACAAGGACAAGCTACAACTAAAATTGTTACAAATGTTGTTATTGCAGCTTCAAAACTTTGACTTATAATTAAATATACAATAAATGTTAGTATTGCTATAGCTATAACAACTGGAACAAAATATCCAGATACAGTATCTGCAATTTTTGCTATTGGCGCTTTTGTATTTGTTGCTTCTACAACAAGTTTTACTATTTCTGATACAGTAGATTCTTTTCCTATTTTTTCTGCCTTATACTCAATATAACCATCATGATTCAAACTTCCTGCAATTACTTTACTACCAACTTCTTTTGTTTGAGGTTTGCTTTCTCCTGTTATAAAAGACTCATCAAGATGAGCTTTTCCTTCTATTACTTCACCATCTACAGAAGCTTTTTCTCCTGCTTTACAAACAACAATATCTCCTTTATGAATTTCGTCAATAGTTACTTCTTTTAATTTTCCATCAATTTTTATTACTGCTGTATTAGGTGTTATTTTTACTAATTTTTGTATTGCTTCTTTTGTTTTATCTTTGCTTAAACCATCTATATATCTTCCAAGTTTTATAAAGTATATTATTATGCTTGAAGATTCAAAATATAAATTCATAACTAGGTGTGTGTTTCCTTTAAATACTAGATACATATTGTATAAACTATATATAAAACTTGTCGCTACTCCTATTCCTACTAGAGTATCCATATTAGGGGTTTTATGAATTAAATTTTTATATCCATTTTTTATAATATCAAATCCATAAATGATAAAGCATATTGTTAGTATCAGCAAAGAAATCATATAATTAGTAGCAAACTTATGCGGATCAAGAAATGGAATTACAGGTAGATTTATCATATGTCCCATTGAAATATACATTAAAAGTATTGCTAAAATTGTAAATATTATAAACTTTACTTTTTCTATTCTATTTTTTGTATTAGTCTTTATTTCTTTAAATTCTCCTAAGCTTTTAAATCCTGCTTTTTTCACAAATTCTTCAATTTTAGCTTGATTTAATTTGTTTTCATCATATTCAATACTAGCATTTGCCATTACTAAATTTACACCTGCATTAATAATACCATCTTGTTTGTTTAAATACTTTTCTAATCCATTAGAACAAGCAGAACAAGTCATTCCATCAATAGATAAAATTATTTTTTTCATAATTCTTATTCTCCTACAATTTCATATCCAACATCTTCAAGTGTTTCTTTAATAACTTCTTTAGACACATCATCATTTGCAGTTACAGAAACCTTTCCTGTAGTATGGTCAGCAATTACACTTTTGACTCCTTCAATATTTCCTACTGCATTTTTTACTCTGTTTTCACATCCTCCACACATCATACCATTTACTTTTAAAATTATTTCTTTCATAAAAATCATTTCCTTTCTTTTTTATTTTTATCCTTTATTAAATCTTTTGAATAAACTTATTATTTCATCTATCGTATCAATTTTTCCATTTTCCATATCATGAGCAATACAAGTATATAAATGATTTTCTAATATTTGATTAGATAGACTTTTTACTGAATTTTCTATCGCCGATAATTGTATTAAAACATCATTGCAGTAAGCATCTTCGCTTATCATCTTTCTGACACCTTTTATTTGCCCTTCAATTCTACTTAATCTATTATTTAGCAATTTCTTTTCAGTTTCTGCTCTATGTGTCTTTTTATCACAGCATTTATCACATTTATTATTTTCCATTTTTCACCACCTTATAGCATTATATACCTAGTATGGTATTTTGTAAATAAGGGGGTATATCTTTTAAGCTCTTTTTTATCAACTGTTTTAGAAATATGTCCTACATAAATTAATATCCTGTTTTTTGATTATATCCTAAAAGGCAAGTAAAAAAGTTATTTTATCCTTTTACTAATATAGTCTTCTAATATATCAATTATTATAGAAGCCATTGCAGATGCAAACACATAAAAAGGTGTACCACATAAAATGATTTTATAATATTGTTCTGTAAATAATATACATCTTTCATCATATCCATTTACACCTAATATACTGCACATCCATCTCTGGATTAACTATTCACAGTCAATTTATATTTAATATTTGCTTAATAATAATTTTTACAGCTGTGAATTGTAACTGTCAAGTAGTTACAATTCACAGCTAAGAAATGTTCGTGCGCAAAATTTGCTTTGGCAAATTTGTGTGTAAAGTATTTATATTATAGGAAAGTTTATAAAATATATGATTAAACATTTATGCTTATGTAGAACTTTCCTATAATAGAACAACAGTGGCATGATTATAATCTCTTGACCTTTTAAATTACTTATCATGCCACGACCGTTGTTCGCCTGCGAAAAATTGCTCTGCAATTTTTCTGTAGAACGATTTTATTGTATAGGAAAATTCGATTTTTCCTATACAATAAATAAAGATTCAAGCATATTGCCTGAATCTTTTTAAGGAAAACTTATAATAAAACATTGTTCTTATTAAATTTCTTTTGGGTAATCTTTAAGTAATTCTTCAATTTCATTTTGATTAATTATGCCATGTTCCATAAGAGCATCAACTATAATTTCAAGTTCTTTACGGTGCTCTGATAAAACTTTTGTAGCATATTCCTTTGCTTCTTTGAGGATTTCTTTAACTTGATTATCGATATTATTTGTTATTTCACTGGTATTAAATGCATTTTCACCTAATAAATAAACTCTTTCTGGAAATTCTTCTTTTGAAAGTCCGAAGCTAGTAACCATGCTCTCAGCAATTTTGTTTGCCTTTTTTAAGTCACTTCTAGCTCCAGCAGAAAGTTTAGATGAATACATTTCTTCTGCAATTCTACCAGCAAATAATCCTGCAATTAGTTGAATAAAATAGTCATATCCATCAGAAACCATAACGTTTTCATCAGTTTCTAGGACATTTACACCTTGGTAGCCTTCAGCTGGCATAATAGATATTGCCAAAATTTTTCTATTTGATAATTCTGGTGAAAATATTTGAAGTATGCCATGTCCTGCTTCATGATATGCAACAGCACGTTTTTGGCTATCTTTACCATTTCTGAATTGTTCCATTTGAACATCAAAGTTATCTAATATATCAGATTTGCCAACTTTCAAATGTCCATTTAGTTCTGCAACTGCCATCGAACGGTCGATTAAATCCAAAGTTCTGTCAGGATTTTTGGTTTCATAATTGAAGCAAGAAGCATTAAGTATTGCAAAGTCTACCATCTTTTTTGAAATTGTAACTCCATGTATTTCTTGGAGTTTTTCAATTTGATTTTTTATCATTGGATATACTTCGTGAGAACGAGGTTCTCTGACATTGATTTTTTCAAATCTACGTTTTAAAGCTCCATCTTTCGAAAAGTATTTTTCATACTCTTCTGCTGTTGTAGCTCCAATAACTTGGCAGTTTCCTCTTGCTAAAATTGGCTTCAAAGAATTTGCCAAATCAAGTTCTCCATCTGAACAAGCTCCTGCTCCCAAAATTGTGTGTATTTCGTCAATAAACAAAATACAATTTTGATTTTCTTCAAGGAAGCTAATCAGTTTTTGGAATCTTTCTTCTGCAGTTCCCCGATACTTAGTTCCTGCAATAATTGAAGTTACATCTAATGATACTATTTTACAGTTTTTAAACTTTTCATGGCAATTTCCTGTAACGATTGACCATGCTAACTTTTCAACTAATGCTGTCTTCCCTACTCCAGGTTCTCCTACCAAAACGGTATTACGTTTTTTGGCTTTAGCAAGAACGCTGATTAATTTTTTTGTTTCTTTATCTCTTCCAAGAATAGGACATTTTGTTTCATCTGGAGAGTACTTATTGTTTAGTACTGTTAAACATGTTTGCAATTCTTTTGGAATAGGTAATAAATCTACAGTATGAACTTGTTTTTCTGGGAAACACATATCCATATACTCCTCATAAATGTTTGAAAATTTTGTTGCAAAAACTTTTAATATATCTTCTGTTGATATTTCAATGTTTTGTACATCATTTTTTTCTTTCTTCATTCTAAAGTTACATTGTTCTTTTAAAGCATCCCAAAAATCACATGGTATATAGCAGCAAATAATCCCTTGCTCACCAGTTTTTTTCCTATACTGCATTGGAATAGAATAGCATTCTTTCGCTTCTTCAATATCATCTTTATGATTTGTTATAAGAAAATTTGCTTTTTCAATTATTTCTTTTTCTGTCAATTTTCTGCGAATGAGATATTCTTTAAAATAGCTTTTATCAGTAATCGCTAATGCTACAAATAAAATTTCCTCGGAAATATATTGGCAGTTTAGCCGTTCACTAATTTTTGTGCTATTAAAAAGTATCATTGCTGAGTCATTCCGAAATACTAAATCTTTTTGTTTACCCATATTTTTTCCTCCATTATTATATTTACATTTAAGTAACATAATTATTTTACTGTATTTTTTAATATTTGTCAATGGAGAATAGCAAGAAGGCAATATCAATAGATATCGCCTTCTTAAAATTATTATTCAAATTTTGTAGACAAAGTCTTCACTAATCCATAAGTATCAACTCTAAAGAAATATCTTCTTCCGAGTATTCCTACTTGTTTTGTATTAACCTCATCTGCAATTCTTTCAGCAAAAACTTTTTTAGTATTCGTTTCTCCATGATTTACTAAAACCAGTTTCAAATTTTTAAATTGCTGTAAAAATTCAATCATTTCATCTGCTTTAGCGTGTGCTGAATATTCAGTTGTATATTCAACTCTAGCCCTTTTTCTTGCAACCAATCCACCAACTTCTACACTCTCTCCTATTGCTGTTTCCTTCAATCTATTCCCTAATGTTCCTTCTGCTGTATAGCCTGTGAAATGTATTAAAGCATTTTCTCTTGTTATATACCTCGGAATATACGTTTGAGCTGGTCCATAAGAACCCATTCCAGAAGTTGTAACAATTATTTTCTTATTATAATCTTCTAACAACTGACCTCTATCAACTTTATCAACAAAAGTCAAATTTTGAGGTAGAAAATCTTTCATATCAGGTTTTATATCCAATCCATCTTTAATATACAAATTAGTATACCTTATACCTAACTTTCCGTCAAAATAAATTGGAATTCCAACTGGTAGCTCTTTTGAATCCTGCATATTTTTTAAAGTATACAAAATTTCCTGAGCTCTTCCTAATGAAAAGACTAAAGATATAACTGTCCCTCCTGAATTCAAACATTCTTTGATATTAGTTCTAAAACATGGATGCATTTCACTTGAGTCCATATCTCCATATGTTGACTCTTGAATAATTGTTAATGGTAAGTCCAAAATCCATTCAGGTATAGGATTAACATCAAAAAACATATTTTTGCTATTGTAGTCACCTGTAAACAACAAATTAATATCTTCACATTCAGGATAACTAATTTGTACAAGAATAAGAGCTGCTCCTACTAAATGTCCATTATTGAGAAATGTTACTTTAACATTATCATTAACTTGTACCTGCTCACCATATTTACATGGCTTCAGCAATGATAAAGTTTTATCGACATCAGATTCACTGTAAAGAGTTCCTACATGCTTTCTTTTAGAAACAGAATTAAGAACTTTAAAACTGTCCCCCAAAGCTATTGGTAATAACTTGCATGTAGTTTCTGATGCATAGATATTTTTGCTAAACCCTTTTTTGACCATATATGGTAACCTTCCAATATGATCAACATGAACATGTGTTACCAGACAAAAATCTATATCGTCTGCATTGAATGGAAGCATAGAATTTAAGTCACCATACTCACGTTCTTGAAACAATCCACAATCTACTACAAACCGCATTGTCCTACCATCTGGAAATTTTACTATTGAAAAATTCAATGAGCCAGTAACTTCTTCATTTAACGACATAATGTCTACATAGGGCCGATTTTTTCCCATATTTTTTTCCTCCATCAAATTATTTTATTTAATGTTACTTATTAAAAATATTAATACAATGAGTTTACCATTTTTTATCCGTTATGTCAATGAAAATTTAAGAAAACTTTCCATAAATCCATCTAAATCTCCATCCATAACTCCGTTGAACATTTCCAACTTCAAAATTTGTTCTATGGTCTTTTACCATTGTATAAGGACAAAATACATATGAACGTATTTGACTTCCCCATGCTATATCTCTTTGTTCACCTTTTAAATCTTCAATTTTTTCTTTATGCTCTTGTTCTTTTAAATCAAATAATTTAGATTTTAACATCCTCATAGCAGTTTCTCTATTTTGAATTTGAGAACGCTCTGACTGACAAGCAACCACTATATTAGTTGGTATATGTGTTATTCTTATTGCAGATGATGTTTTATTTATATGTTGCCCTCCTGCTCCAGAAGCTCTGTAAGTATCTATTCTTAAATCATCTGGATTTATATTTATTTCTATATCTTCTGTTATTTCAGGTAATACTTCTACTGATGCAAAAGATGTATGTCTTCTTCCTCCACTATCAAATGGAGAAATTCTTACTAATCTGTGTACGCCTTTTTCGCTTTTCATATATCCATAAGCATTTGAACCTATAATTTCAAATGTTACACTTTTTATTCCTGCCTCATCACCTTCTAAAAAATCTAATTCTTTTACTTCATATTCATTTTTTGTAGCCCATCTTGTATACATTCTATATAGCATCTCTGCCCAATCTTGTGACTCAGTTCCTCCTGCACCAGGATGTATTGTTATTATTGCATTATTTGAATCATATCTTCCAGATAATAATGTTTCTAATTCCAATTTTTCTAAGTTTTTCTGTTCTTTTTTAGTGTTTTTTATAATATCATTTGCTATTTCTTCATCATATTCTAATTGTACTAATTCTGATAATTCTAGTAGATTTTGTATTTCTTTTTCTAATTCTTTATATTTTGAATATTTATTTTTTATTTTCTTTATTTCTGATAATACTTTTGTTGTATTTTCAGTATTTTCCCAAAATTCAGTTTTACTTGTTTCTTCTTCTAATTGTTTTAATCTATTTTCTAAATTTGGTATGTCAAAGAGACTCACCTAAATTCTTTAATTTTTCATTTAATTCATTAAGTAATTTTATTGTTTCTTCTAGCTCTAACATCTAATCACTCCTTTATATAAATTTTATGGTATAGAAAAATGCAATTTTCCTATACCATTAATTCAGATAGTATAATATATCTATCTGTTAAATATTTAGTCTTTCTATACTTTCATATGCTTTAATTACTTTTTCAGTTTTTATCCCTGAAATATAAAAATGCCTCAAATGAAAATTATCTTCTCCAAACACACAATTTAGCTTATTTTCTTTTACAATATCAAGTATTGCATAAAAGATACTGTTTTCATCCTCTTCAATTCTGTAACTTACATTAATTGACCGATTATCTTTGTCCATTTCTATATATATTTTGTGCATAGAAAAACTCCTTTCTGCTTTTATAAATTATAAATACTATAAAATAGTATCATAAAAATCCATAATTTGCAATACAAATAAAGAACAAAAGGGGCATGATTGAAATTTTTTGACCTTTTAGATTATTTACATGCCCCGTCTTTGTTCGCCTGCGAAAAATTGCTCTGCAATTTTTCTGTAGAACGATTTTGTTGTATAGGAAAAATTCGATTTTTCCTATACAACAAAAAAATCGGAGGCATATGCGCCTCCTTTAATTGCTCAGAACTACAATTTGTAATACTCTACTATTGTATTCAATTTGCGAAAAATATCTCGCTTCTCATCAGAAGGATAAAAGCAGATTTCTCCTATCTGATCATCCTGAATTATAATCCGCTTCTTCCCTTTCTTATGGAATAATTCATATATAGCTTCTGTAACATATACCATATTCCAAGCATCTTTCTTTACTACATGATATACATACTTCAAATCCCCATTGTTCTTATATAAAACCATTTGTGAATTTGAGCCATCATTATAAGAATATGCTTTCTTTATAGTATTCAACCCTTTTAATTCATCTTTATGCAATTTTGATACTTTTGCCATCTTGATATCCTCCTGATATACTGAGCCATATGTGTTATAAATTTATTATAACACAGCTAGTATCAAAAAACAACATTTTTCGACTTATTTAATAATCTTATTATATTCTGTAATAGCCTTATCAATGTCGCCATCAAAAATAATACTACCATTGCTCATAACCATACCTCTTTTGCAAAACTCTTTTGCAACACTTGTAGTATGAGTTACAAATAATAAAGTTACATCTTCCTTATTTATAATTTCATTTACTTTTTTTATACACTTTTTTCTAAAAGCTTCATCTCCTACACTAAGAGCTTCATCCACTATTAAAATTTCTGGCTGTATATTAACATTAATTGAAAATCCTAATCTAGCTTTCATTCCACTAGAATACGTTCTTACAGGTTGGTCTATATATTCTTCCAGTTCAGCAAAATCAACAATTTCTTTTTCCATTTGTTTTATTTCACTATCTTTAATTCCTAAAATTTGACCTTTTAAATATATATTTTCTCTTCCAGTAAATTCTGGGTCAAATCCCGAAGTTAACTCTAAAAGAGCACTAACTCTTCCATCTACATTCATTTCTCCACTAGTTGGAAAAGTAACTCCTGTTATTATTTTCAATATAGTAGATTTTCCTGCTCCATTCTTTCCAAAAATTGCAACAGATTCTCCTCTTTTTATGTCGAAAGAAACATTATTAACAGCTTTTTTTTCTTTACAAGATATCTTCTTAAAAAAAATTGAGAGAAATCTTCTTTTATCATTTTTATATAATTTATATATTTTAGTTACATTATTAAACTTTATTACTGTCTTTTCCACTTAAATCCTCTTTTCTTATTATTTTATTACAAATTCACAGCTAATTTCAACAACTTTTTTAAAGTACATCTGCAATTTCTTTTCTTAACTTTTTATATGACCAAATTCCAAGAATTAAAAGTATTATTGTAATTATTATAAAATACATTAATCTTTTTGGTTGCTCCCAAAACCATATTTTATTTATAAAGCAATTTCTAAAACCATTAACTAAGAATGTAACTGGATTTAAATTCAAAAATCTTCTAAGCCATGGAATTGTAATTTTATCAGCATCCCATAATATTCCAGATAACCAAAATAATGCTGTTACAAATGATTTTATAAGATTAATAAAATCTTTGCTTATCGCTCCTATAAATGAAGCAAATAATGACCATAAAGTAAAGAAAATAAATGATAATATCAAATAGAATGGTATTTGCAACATATATATATCAGGTTTATATCCAAAAATCCCAAAAATTCCAATTACTACAATAATGAGTATTATATTAACAAACATATTTGACATACTTACAAATGTTGGAATAGTTGATACTGGAAATTTCATTTTAGTTACCAAATAACTGTATTTTCTAATACAGCTTGTCCCCATAACAATCATATCACTCATATAAAACCATGGTACAACACCTGCTATTAACCATAGAAAGAAATGATATCCATTTACTGTACTACTAGCTCTTAATCCAATGGCAAAAGCAAACCAATATACAAATATTGTTACAGCTGGCTTTATTATTGCCCATGCCCATCCTAACGCAGACCCCCTATATGTTTTTATTAAATCTGCTTTTGCAAGTTTTACTATTTGCTTTCTATATTCAAAATGTTCTTTTAATATTTTTACTATTGTTTTCATTAATATTTCTCCTACTATTTAATGTGTAATTTGTATTCACTATACTATTTTTATTTTTTCCAAACTTTTATGTATTCTATCAATATTCTTCCCATCTGAAAATTCATTTATTGTTTTGTACATCTCTTCTTGCTTCACTGTTCTTAATACATTTAAATCTATCTTCGTTTTATTTATCGATTTCTCCAAAACATTTATTAAACTATCTTTATTAAATATTCTTTGACCTATATATTCATCATCATTAGGTACTAATTTTCCATTTTCTATTTCATATAATTCTAAATCTGGTTGATAAAATATAACACCTGCTCCTTGATAAAAAGCATTATAACAAGCTGATGAATAATCTGTAATAAATAACTTTGTAATCTTTAGTACTTCTGAAATTGGTTCTTGCCATACTGAATCTTTAATATCTGTATTAGATAAAAGGTCATATACTTTTGGATGTGCAACAATTTTTATATTTTCTAATTTAACAAAGTTCTTTAACATTTCATAAATTTCAATAATATTTTTATAATAACTAGATTCTTCAAAATTATATAGATTTTCTTCATAATTTTTCCATGTAAGCATTACTGTTACTATATCTTTTGAATCTTTATTTATATGTTTATATTCTATATTACTATACATACCAAGACCTGTTTTTAATAATTGTTCTTCATTATATCCAAGCATATCTACTACAACATCTCTTTCTTTCTCGCTGCTCACAACCATATAATTCGATTCGCCCTCTTCTTCTTTTCCAAAAACAGATTTTAAACCTAAATTTTTCATATATATTATTCCATGTTGTAAAAACACAAATTTCTTATCATATGTTGCTTTTCTAAAATATTTATTGTTAGATCTTAATATATTTAAATGGCTTGGTACTTCTGAAGCAATAAACCACATTGCATTATATATTATCCAATAATATTTAAATGTATATTTTTTTACTACATTTTTATCATTTTTTATTCTACTATAATCTTCAGATTTTTTATCTATAACAAAATAATTTTTTGAAATTTTACTTGCTTTACATTTTGTATATAAATCATATACGCCCTCTTCTGCTTTTGATGCAAATTTTTCATA
>CAOKJC010000048.1 GCA_948468685.1 uncultured Clostridium sp.
TTTTATTTGCTGTTTCATCAAATTCATTGATAACTTTATCTTCTTCATCAAGAATTGTTTGATATTTTTGTATTTCTTCAACTGTTTCTCTGTAATTTTTAAATATTGTTTTTAAATTTATTTTTTTATCAAATCCATATATGTTACTAAAGTATTTTTCTAATACGCTTGCACTTCTTTCATACATTTCAATAGTCCCCCTATTTTTAATATTATAATATTTTTTACATTCTATCATCTTTGACAAAAATTGACAAGTTTTTTTGTTCGATTTTAGTTAAAAAATTAGAGACTGTTAAATTACATTCTCTAATTCCTATAAAATTGTTGCATTTACTATTTTTCCGAGGTATTCCAACTACAGTTGCATTGTCTGGAATATCTTTTAATATAACACTATTTGCACCTATTTTAACATTATTTCCAATCTTAATTGGTCCTAAGACTTTTGCTCCAGAACCTACCATTACATTATTTCCTAAATCTGGATGTCTTTTATTTTTATCTTTTCCTGTTCCTCCGAAGAGTACTATTATGATATATCGTGCAATTATCTCCTATTGTTGCGGTTTCTCCTATTACAATTCCCATTCCATGATCTATAAATAGCTTTTTTCCTATTTTGGCTCCTGGATGTATTTCTATTCCTGTTAGATGTCTTGCTAATTGAGATATTAGTCTCGCTAGGAAAAATAGTTTTTTACAGTATAGAAAGTGTGCTATTCTATGAAATACAATTGCATGAAATCCTGGATATAAAATTATTGCTTCTAGTACATTTCTACATGCTGGGTCTTTTTCACATATATTTTTTGCATCTTCATATATTCTTTTCATACTTTTTATCATATTATCACCTTGTGATATTATATGTTTTTTTGCTTTATTTGTTATTTAATATTTCTACAACTATTGGTTTTACTTTTCTCCAATACTGACATAAATTTTGATATGTTATTTTGTTTTCTATTTCTTCTTGAGAAAACCATTCTAAATTATGTATAAGATTATCTTCAACAATTTTATCTGTCTTATTTTGATCTATTCCTATATAAAATTTTATTTCAACTTTATCTCCATTTTTATTCTCATATCTTAACATTGGTAATTCTTTAGTTTTTTCGATTATGCAACTTCTTCCTGTTTCTTCCTCAGTCTCTCTAACTGCACATTCTTCTAGTGTCTCACCTTCTTCTAAATGTCCTTTAGGAAATGAAAAATCTTTTTGTTCATCTCTATAAACTAATGCAATCTTCTTTTTATTACAGTCTATCAATATACAACCCGCTTTTTTTATTATCATAATTATTTATTTCTCCTTATTTTTATTATATATTACCACTTTATAATTATTTTGGCAATAAAAAAGTAGCACAAAATATCATGCTACTTCTTAAAAATTTTCATATCAATTCTTCTATCTCTTCAACTAAATCTTGTGGCGTTTTTCCTAAACAATCTATAACATAAATATTTTCAAAACTTTTTAACTCATTATAAGTATCTACATATAATCTTTGAAAAATAAGAGCTTTTTTATCATACTCAGATATATTCTCTCTTCCTTCAATCCGTTTCTTTAATATGCTTTCATCAGATAAATATAGAAAGACTAGTTTTCTATTTCTATCTATTTCTAAATATTCTTTTACACCTCGAATCCTATCTTCTTTCGGTATTTCTTCTCTCATTTTTCGAGTCACTTCTTTGACAGCTCTATCCTGAGTAATATATCCTTTATATGCAAGCTCAGTAACTAATGTTGATTTTCCTACTCCATCTGGTCCTTCTATCACTATATTAGTTTGCTTTAAACTTCCATTTAATACATTTTTTAATACATATAAATCATTTTGTGTTATATCAATAAAGTCATTAAATGGTCTTTCTTTTGCTTCATCTGAAAAGTAAAATATAGTAATTATTTTATTAACGTTAACTGTTGAAAATCCTTCATAATTCTCTACTAATATTTCATTTTTTCCTATCTTTACTTCATAGCTGTCAGTTTTTATTTTGTTTGAAAGATAAATCCGTCCTAGATTGTCTTTTAATGCTACATATTTTTTCATATTTTTTGCCTCCTTTTTTAATTGTTTTGGTAGAAATATGATATTTGTGTTAAAAAATTTTTGTATTATATATTTATAAATAATGCATCTCGCATTAAAATTAAAAACTTATTTAATTATTAAATGTTGAAAATCTATATTATTTTTTTCTAATTTTTCTTTTAATTCTTGTGGTCTAAAATCTACATCCTTTAATTCATTTATTGGTATCCATTTAAAATGTAAGTTTACTTTGTCTTCATTCTCTTCAACAGCTTCATATTCTTTAACTTCTACATCTTCTTTATCATCTAAATTTAATAAGTAGTAAAATCCAAGTTCATGTATTTTCTTTCCATTCTTTCTTTCAAAAAAGTTTTCTGTTGTACTTATTAATTTATTTATGTGAGAACTATATCCTGTTTCTTCTTTGATTTCTCTTATAACTGCATTTTGTGTGTCTTCTCCAAGTTTTACATGTCCTCCTGGCAAACAATAAAAAGGATTATTTTGCATTTTTACAACTAAAACCTCGTTATCATGCACTAACACTCCATTTACTCTGAATTTAAAATTTTCTGTTCCATTATCTATTTTTATATCATTATCTTCCATCTTTTTAATTTCCTCCCTCTTCACTTTGCTCAAACAGCTATCTTAACCTTTTGATTAATTATAATAAAATTTCGCAGGTTCTACAATATATTTTTCAAGTTTTTCTCTAAAGTCTATATTTTTTGTATCTATGTCATCTTCTGATGTATACATACATTGTTTCATTTTCCCATTTGCTGTAATTCTTAAATGTATTTTTTTACATATATCACATTCTCTTATTCTACAGTGTGAATGAAAAAATGTAATTACTCTCTTACCATCTTTATAACCATTAACTTCATTATATTCATCTTTTTTATATTCTAATTTAAATTTTTCTTGTATAATTTTCTCTAATTCAAGAAATTCTTCTGAAGTTGCATTTTCTTCTTCGTTTTTTATTTCTTCTATCATCTTAATTCTTACTTGATTTTTTATTCCCCATTTTAATATTTTTATTTTGTTTTCTAAATCTCCTGTATATACTGATGATATACTAACATCACAACCCAATTTTTTTATTTCTTTTATATTTTCTAATATTTGTTTTGATGATACTCCAACTGGAGAATTTTTAGAAATATCACCATCAAAATAATCTAATCCTACAATTACCCTTTTTATCCAGCCTTTTTTTATTAATGCTACTAATTTTTCTATTTCAATACAATTTGTATTTATTCCTATTTCTAAATGATATTTTTCTGCTATCATTTGACATATTTCAATAATTTGTGGGTGAATAAGTGGCTCTCCTCCGTGTTAGTCTTATTCCCTTTAGTCCAAAGTCTTTTGAATCTTTAATAATTTTTTCAATATCTTCGATTTTCAACATGCTTATGCAATTGTTTCCTTCATTATGACAGTATATACATTTCATATTACAACTTGAGGTAATTGACATTCTATACTCGTTTCTTGGTATTTCTAATTTTCTTATTTTTACTTTTTCCATTTTTACATCCCTTTCATTTCGCTTTGCTTCACTTTATTCTTAATGATTTCTATTTCCTATATTAAATTTTATATTGTAATAATCTATATTTTCATCAATATCTCTGGTTACATATTTAAATAAATTATTAATCTTTTCAAATTCATTTGTTTCTATACAATTTAAATAACTATTTGTAAATTGTTTTTCTGGCATAAATTTATGTTGAACTGTTTGCATTACTTCATCTGTATATAATCTATATACTTTTGATGTTGACATATTTGAAAATCCATTTTTCTTGTTATAATAGTCTCTTATTTTATCTAATGTAATAGCATAAAAAGTAGAATAATATGGTGATTTTTCAATATACATATTTTTTAAACTTTCTATCGATTTATGTATAGATTTTGCTCCATATATCACATCTTGTTCATTTAATTTAGGTAAACCATTTTTATATTTTTGTAAAGTATATTTTTGTAATTTTTCTATTTTTCCATTTTTATCTTGAATTATTTTTCCATATCCTATTGCAGATAGCATTGTATCTTCATAATTCAAGAAATCTTTATCTACTCGATCGTATAAACTTTGTAAGGTTCTTTCGTAACTTTCAAAATCATAATTCTTATATTTTTTGTATTCTTTAGTTGTCTCTTTTTTAGATTCAGAATTATATACAATAATAATATCAACATCAGAATTTTTCTTATTTGTCTTTGTTTGATAACTTCCATAAAGTATTACACCTTCTATGTCTTTATTTTGAGCATATCCAAATTCATCTAAAAATTCTTGTATTATGTCTTCAATTTCCATACTTTTTCCCTTCTTTTTACCTATCTTATGTAATTCTAATACTTTTTTTATGCAAATGTTGTCGAATTTTGCGGTTTCCATAAAAAAATGCAAAAATAATAGTGGACTGAACTCTATATGCTAACTTTTAACATATAGGGTTCAGCCCACGTTTAATTGTTTGTCCACGAAAATTGCAAAGCAATCTTCTGTGGAATATATTTCATATAATTATTTTATTTACTTGCAATATTAGTTTATTTTGTATTATAACTAATTTAACGCTCCTGACATAACTTTAAATTTAGAAGTACTATTCCAAATTTCTTTTAACTTAACAAAATTCTCATCAGGATTTAGCATTAAATTAGCAAAATCATCTAATTCTTTATATTCTTCTTCAGACAATTCAAAATTCTTGTCTTGTATATATTTAGGCATATGCAAAAATATTATTTCGTTATTCATTAAAGAATGAAAATCAAAAAATAATCCTCTTATTGAAGCTTTCAATCCTAAAGTTGGTGGATCTGAAGCATATAGAATTGTTTCAGGTTTGTACTTATTTTGTCTTATGCCTAAATAAGCATTTGCACCAAATAGAAATTTATCATATGGAATATCATTTAAATCAAATCCCATTTCATGATCTGGACAATGCTCATCTGCATCAACCAATTTCCATCTATTTTCTTTTTCATCAAAATACTCTGTAATCCAATGGTCATGATGTATTCCATCATAATGTATATATTCAGCAAAACCACTTCTAGCTCTAGCAGCTATTCCTTTAGCTTTTAATATGCTGGCTAACAATATTGCTTGTCCCCTACACGTAACATGCACTTTGTCTTTTGCCTCTCTATTTGTGCTATAATTAGGATTTTTTCTTAGTAATTCTGCTAATACACTCTGCGCTGTAGGAAAAATATCATCTTCATAATCTAATCTATCAACAAGAACCTTTGTCATATCACCCCAAAAACAGTCTTTCTTATTTCTAATTTCTTTGTCTCTAATAAACGCAAATGGATGAATTATTTGCATTCTCTGTAATAGGCACAATTCTTCAATATCATTTGGTAGATTTTTTGCAAATTCTTTATAATATCCTAAATCCGTAAAATAACTCGTTCTTTTATAAAATTCTAATATTTCTTTTTTCATTAATTCCAATCTCCTTTTTCTTATTAACTTCCTGTACTCCTATACTTTTTCAACGCCCAATTCCAAACATTAATAGCTATTATCCATAAAACAATTGCAATTACTGGAGACAACCATATTAAAAACTTATCCATCCCTAAATAGTTCATTGTTGGATAATATGCAACAAATACAAATGGTAAAATACAAGTTATTATAAATTTTATAAATCCATTATAAATATCAATTGGATATTGTGCAAATGTATACATTCTGTAAAATGTCCATATTACTTCATTTGATTTATAAGTCCAAAATGATGCTATACTAAATATTGTGTTAATTGCCCCTATTATCGCAGCTCCTACAATACTAAAAAATATTATTTTTACTATTAGTATGAAAGTTACTGGTATTGCTAGTTTTATTAACATAGATATTGTTATAAATAATCCTAATCCTAAATATCCTAAAGTTGAATATTCTTTTGAAGAACCTATTATTGATAATAAGGGGTGTACTGGTCTTAATAAGATTTTATCAAAATCTCCTTCTCTTATATATTTAGGTCCTATATCATATAATGCATCAAAGCAGAAGTCTGATATTCCTACTGATATTAGAGTTACTCCATATAGTAATAATATTTGTTGAAAAGTCCATCCTGCTATATTGTCTGTATTTTGAAATGTTATCCATATAAATATTACTTCTACTAATTGTGTTACAATTTGCGATATCATACCTGCTATGCAATCTAATCTATATATCAGCATTTCTTTTAACGATGCTGATAAAAAAGATAGATATAGTCGTGTATTGTATATTACATTATTCATTCTATCCTCCATTTATTGTTATTTTCTTTACTGCATGCTCAAAAAATATCTTTGCTATTAAATATAAAATTACTATCCATAATATTAATTTTAGTATTATAAACCCTACTTCATTTAGGGGTATTGTCCCTAAATAAATATTTATTGGTGTATATATAAATTCTTTAAATGGTAATATGTCTGCAATTTTTTGAAACCATTCTGGAAATAGTGTCAATGGTGCTATTAATCCTGAAAATATTGATATTATAGATTTTTTTAATATTTGCATTCCCCATATTGAATTTGTATAAAATCCTGTTGTCCCTATTATCATTTGGATAAAAAATGATATTGGTATTATTAATACTATTACTAGTAAAAATAGTACGAAATTTATTATACTTACTGGCATTATAACTTTCCAGAATATTGCACATAATATAAATGTTGCTATTGATACTGGTATTGCAAATCCAACTTCTCCAAGATTTATTCCAAAATAATATTTAAAATATGACATTGGACTTAATAATTCTTTATTTATTTTTCCAGTTCTTATTGAATGTGCCATGTCTTCATTAACTCCCCATGTTGCTATTGAACTTAATGATACAACTAATATGTAATATGTTATCATTTGTTCTATTGTAAATCCTCCTGTATTTCCTGTTTGCATATATATTGCTTGCCATACAAATATATATACAATAACTTCTACTATTCTATTTAATGTGAATAAATAAAAATTTGATTTATATATTGAATATTCTTTAAAATGTATTTTTCCTAATTCTAGCATCGTTTTTAGCATATTTTTACTCCTCTATATATGTCTTTTAGTATATCTTCTAATTCTGCTTCTTTCATGTGTATATCTTCTATATTTCCATATTTTGATAATGTTTCTACTATTTTTACAATTGTTGTTTTATCATGGCTGAATTTTATTTTTATGTTATTTTCATTTTCTTCTATAATCTCAAAATCTTCTTCCCACAATTTTTGTGTAATGTTTTTTTCTTTATTCTTTAAAATTATTTCTGCTGTTACACTATTTCCATATGTATCTTTAAATTTCTGCTTATCTCCATCATATATAATTTGTCCTCTATCTAATAGAATAATTCTATCACAAACATCTTCTATATCTTTTAAATCATGTGTTGTTAATATTACTGTTGTATTTTTTTCTTTATTTATATCTTTAATGAACTTTCTTATATTTTCTTTTACTAATACATCTAATCCAATTGTAGGCTCGTCTAAATAAACAATTTTGGGATTATGTAAGAATGTTGCAGCAATTTCACATCTCATTTTTTGTCCTAAACTTAAGTTTTTTACTTGCTTTTCTAATAAGTCTTCAAGTTGTAATAATTCTGTAAATGTTTTTAAATTTTTTCTATATTCATTTTCTGGTATTTTATACATTTTCTTAATTAATCTAAATGATTCTATTACAGGTAAGTCCCACCATAGTTGTGTTTTTTGTCCAAAAACTGCTCCTATTTTTTTGTTGTTTTCTATTCTTTTTTCATATGGTACAATTCCATCAACTATAACTTGTCCTGATGTTGGTGTTAATAGTCCTGTTAACATTTTTATTGTTGTTGATTTTCCTGCTCCATTTTCTCCTATGTATCCTACTAGTTCTCCTGCTTCTATTTCTATGTTTATGTTGTTTACTGCTGTGAATTCTTTATATCTTGGGTGTATTAGGTTTTTGAAGTATCCTGTTATTCCTGCTTTTTTTTCTATTGTTTTGTATTTTTTTATTAAGTTTTTTACTTCTATTATTGGCATATTTTTTCTCCTTTTTGTCCCATTGGGGACACATCTTATAACAAATTTTGTTTCACTCATTTGCATAAGTCATCTGTAACTCGCTTTGCTTTAACAGCTGACTTAATTATATCAATTTAGCGTTTTTTTATCAATATTTTTCTCTTTATTTTCTAACTTTATCTATATGAATAAATCTAATTTTTTCAAAGTTATATTCTGAAATTCTTTTGTTGAAAGAGTCATATGTATGTGAACTAATAAAAATTTCATTTAGATCTAATCTATTCTGAATTTTTGTTATAACTAATGTATGTCCAAAACTCTTCCCATTAAATGATAATTGTGCTATATCTCCTATTTCAATTTGATTCTGATTTACTTCTTTTCCATATGGTCCTTCTGATTTATTCGTAGTTAAGAAGTTATACAAAAATTCTACTCCACTCCATGCTGGTGATTTATTATTTCCATTTATATAATACCATCCTTTTTGTTTTGAATAATTCATTACATTTGCTCCTGCATATATACATTGTGATGCAAAACTTGTGCAGTCTCCACCAACACTGTCAAAATTGTAATATTGTGGATTTCGTGAATATGCCCATTTTTGTGCATATTCTACTACTTTTTGCCTATTATAAGATATTTCTTTCATATTAATTATCTCTCCTTATCAATGTCTTTTTTGGGGACTGTCCCAGAAAGGATATTAAAAACCATATTTGTATAGTATATTTACAAATATGGTTTTGGTTACTATTAATATGTCTATAAACTAATTTCTAATTTAATTTTTTTATGAATAAAAAATTAAAAGAATCTTTCCTTCCTATCATATTTTTAATTATAGTATCATAGTCAAATGGCATCCCTAATTGACTATCACCTATTTTATTAGAATTAATTACATAAAAATTATTATTTTTATCAATATCGCTAATTACTAAATAATGTCCATTTTTAGAAAATGTTAGTGGACTTATTTCAGATGGTCCTACATGAATTATTGCCATATTTCCTTGCTTTATTAAGTCTATAATCTTCTGTTTTTGATTATTTGGATTACAAAAATCTATTTTTACAACCTCATATGAAATATTTAATTTATCTTCTTCTATTAATCTATCTAAGCAATATATAAGTCCTTTATAATTTATTCCTTTGTTTCGCAAATATGTTGTATCAAAATTACCATCTTTACCAAATAATATTTTTCTGACTATATCTATTGGATTAATTTCAAATCCATAATTTTTTAATATATTTGCAATAGATGTTGGTCCACATCCATATTTTTCTAAGCTCCAATCTAACTCAGTTAGTACATCTATTTCTTCTAATTGAAAATCTCTTTGTTTATATCTTATTCTATTATTATTCATATCTATTCTTCCTAATTTATAATACTGTTCTTATATTTACATAAATGAGATGTGTCCCTATTGGGACAAAATGTCCCAAACAGAAACGTCCCCAATGGGACATTAGTATTCCTCTATTTTTATAAAAATCTTCTCTTCCAAACTATAAACTTTTTCTACTTCCAACTTTGTAATTTGAGTATCATCTCTAAATGCAAATTTATTCATACTATCTAATACAACCTTTACAACATTATCTATATCTGGCTTTTTGGTAGGGCTTATATTGTTTTCTAACATTTCTCCTACATCTGATTTTTTTGTTGATTTTGGTATCTCAAAATATGCTACAATACTTACTTTCAGTCTTCCTTCTAACACTTTAAATTTAGGATATTTTAATAAAAAATATTGTTCTACAAGTGTTTCATAGTCTTTTGTCTTCGTTGGTGTATATACACTTCCTGTGTATGTATTTAGTCTTGGTCTTCCTTTTCCAATTACTTTTCCTGGTACTTCAAATTCATATATCATTTTATTCTTTTGCCTTCCTTTTTTCTATTTTGCATTCATTTGTTGTTCTATTATTTTATTTATTTCATCTAGCCTTTTTTCTTCTAAATCTTCTACTAACTTTTTAAATGGTAGTATATCTCCTTTTGTAGCATATTCATCTAACGTATTATAATATTTTAATCTGTCTTTTTCATTTATGCTAATTGGTAAAAAATCATTATTCATTAATTGATAATTCATTATTAATCTTGATGCTCTTCCATTACCATCCAGAAATGGGTGTATTTTTACAAATTCTGCATGTGTCCAAACTGCGAGCTCTATTGCATCCATTTTTTCAGTTTTTTCTTTTAAGTCTTCATAGAAAAATCTTAATTGGTTATACATTTCATTTGGAGTCGGTGGTGTATGACTTGCTCCTGTTATTATTACATCTGTATTTCGATATATTCCTCCTTGTATAATGTTTTCTGTTAGTATTTGATGTATATCTTTTATTTTATTTTCATCTAATTCTTCTTTCTTTTCTATACATTCTTTTATATAAGAAAATGCTTTGCTATGGTTTATTACTTCATATATTTCTCTTAATTTTTTTCCCCCTATTGCAATTCTATCTTCTAGTACTGTTTTAGTTTCTATTAAAGTTAATGTATTTCCTTCTATTGTTGTTGAATTGTATGTATAGTCAATGTCAAATGCTTTGTCTATTTTTTGTTGTAATACTTCACTTAGTATCTTTTTGTTTTTATTATAAAATTTTTGTTTTTCTAATAAACTTGTTTTTATCATATTTTATTTCATTCCTTTCACTTCTTTAATTTTGCTACAAAAAATCCTTCTGTGTCTTTTGATGGCAATAATCTAATTGATTTATTTATTATTTTGTCTATATTTTCATTAAATCCTGGTTGAGCATCTTTTATATTTAAGTCTATATCAATTAATTTTATATTAAAATTTTTTAATGCCCAATCTAAAATATATTCATTTTCTTCTAAATTTAATGTACATGTTGAATATACCATAATTCCATTTGGCTTTAAAGCTTTATAGCTACTCTCAAATAATTTTTTCTGTAATTTTGATAATTCTTTTACTTTTTTTGGTGACCAGTCTCTATATGTTGCTACACTATTTACTATAAATCTTCCTTCTCCACTACATGGTGTGTCTAATAGAACTTTATCAAAGTATTCAGGATATTGTTCTCCTATTTTTTCTCCTCTCCCATTTATTACTTCAACTATTTTTGTTCCTTGGGCTTCGACATTATATTTTAATCTTTCATATCTTATTTTGTCCAACTCATTTGCTAATATATATCCTTTATTATTCATTAATGCTGCTAACTCTGTTGTTTTACTTCCTGGTGCAGCTGTCAAGTCTAATACTTTTTCTCCTTCTTTTGGATTTAGTGCTAATGGTGGTACCATGCTTGATAAGCTTTGTAGATATATGTATCCTTTTTCATATATATCTAGTTTTTGTATTTGTTTTTCATTTGCATTTTTTATGATTAATGCTTCATTATACCATGGTACTCTTTCGAATTTTATATTTTTTTCTTTGAAATATCTCATTAGGCTTTGTATGTCATATTTTAGTGTGTTTACTCTTAGTGTTGTATATCTTTCTGATGTCATTCCTAATAGTATTTGATCTACTTTTATTGGTGTATATTTTTCATATAAAAATTCCATAAATTCTTTTGGTAGCCTGTTTCTCATTTCTTTTATTGATAACATATTGTACTCCATATTTCCTTATATTTTTAAAATTTTCTACTTTTGCTATTTGCATTTTATCACATGGAATTTAAAAAATAAAGTGTTTTGCATATTTTCATATATTTGGGAAATCATATTTTTAGGAGGTCGATTTTTATGACAAGTAAAGAACTTTTATATATTGAAGATGCTTTAGGGCATGAAAATTTTATGAAATCATGTAGCAAATATACTGCTAGCCAATTAAAAGATGTTAATCTTGCTACTTATATTGGACAATTAGAACAAAAACATAATGAAATTTTTAACAAATTTTTAAATCTATTATAAGGAGGATGCTATGGAAGATAAGGATTTAATGGAAAAAGAATTATTAATTATTAAAGGTGTTTGTGATTTATATCTTCATGGAACTATTGAGTCTTCTACTGCTGAAGTTCATGAAGCTTTTAAATGTGCTTTAAATGAGTCTCTGAATATTCAAAATAAGATATATAGTCTTATGGCTGAAAAAGGCTGGTACCAAATGGAAACTGTTGAACAACAAAAAATTGATGCTGCTAAGCAAAAATTTGCTACACAATAATAAGATTTACTATTATAAACATTGTAGAACCCCTGTTAGATTTTTTCTCTAACAGGGGTTCTTTTACTCTTTTGACAACTTACTTTCGAAATGTGTAGTAATTATATAAGATAACTTCTTTGTTCCTACAACAAAAACTATTACAATTATTACACCTATGAAAAAATTAACTTCCTGAATCCGTGAATTAGATAATGAATAGTTCGCTGAAAGTGTTGATATAACA
>CAOKJC010000049.1 GCA_948468685.1 uncultured Clostridium sp.
TTTACTTATATTACTTCATTTTTTGTTGCGAAAAATTTTTATTCTTTTTTACTGGTTTGTTTTATTCAAAATTAAAAAACTGAATTTGGGGACGGAGGAAAAAAACAGTTTTTTAATTTATTGTTGTACTAGTTGGTCCTGTTCCAACAACATTTTCTTGTAATGAACGCCAAGTATTACATCCTACAATTCCGTCAGCAGCTAAGCCTCTTGACTTTTGATATGCTATTACCGCATTTTGTGTTCCTGCTCCAAAAATTCCGTCTAATCCATTTGTAGAAAATCCTAATGTATTTAAATCGTCTTGTGCTATCAACACATAATTACTTACACTCCCTCTTCTTAATAATGGGAATCCTCCTGTTGAACAAGCTGGTTTTCCGAAATCTCTTATCAAAATGCACCCATGTTGGTGTTAATGATTTTGGCTCTACATATGCCCAGACTCCTGAATTAACAGCACTATTATAAAGCCTATTCCTTTGTGTATTGTTTAATGTTTGACCAACATCAAATGCTGTTCCTGCGTAGTGCTGACTTTGATTTCCATGTCCTCCTTCATATGGTCTTTTGAATGCAAATCCCACTGGTATTGGTCCACCATATATATATCTTTGACTATTCCAACTCTGCATTGTTCTCTTAGTTGTCCATAATATGTTACTCTTGCTAGAGCCTCTAAATTCTCTTACTTTTAATGTTCCATTTGTATTGTATGGCATTGGCTCTGCTTCTCCTCTATAATATGTTTCCATTCTATCTGTATCATTATTAAATACTATTATTTTTGCCAAAATGAAAACCTCCTCATACTTTTTATATATAGTATGAGAAGATTTACTTTTTTGTTACTATTTTACTTCTTTACATCTAACAATAACTCTTAATTGACTATCATCTGTACATGTTATTAGTGTTACTTCTTTTCTTCCACCTGTCATTTGAGTTGTATCTCTTGTGTCATTTGGATCTACTGTATGTTTATCATATACTTCATATGTAATTGTTCTTCCTGTTAAGTCTGTTAATTCTATTTTGTCTCCAACTACTAATGTTGGCACTTTACTAAAAAATCTACTATTTCTATAATTGTGTGCTACTATACAAAAGTTTCCTACTTCATTCGGGTCATATCCATGGTATTTTACTGGTGAACTTTTTAATAATGCTTCTGTTTCTTTTAAACTTCCTGTTTCTCCTTGTACTACTGCATAGTCTACTCCTATTTTAGGTATTTTTATACTTGCTATTGTTTTACATTTATATCCACTAGAAGTAGTAATCCATTCTGCTTGTTCATTCATTTCAGCTACACTTGGTGTATTTTCTTTTGCTGGTTCTTCATAATCTTCTTGTGTTCCGTCTAAAACAACTAATAATATATCATCGTTCGCTATTGTATTGTCTTCTTTTGCTCCTGCACTAACTTGAGCCAACATTCCTTCTAAAATTTCTTTTGATTCTGTTTCACCTTTATTCCTATCATATTCTGCGTATATGTACATTGATGTTAGAACTATAACTAAAAATATAGATATTATAAAATTAAACTTATATATTTTCTTTTTTCTTTTTAATTCTGGTGTAACATATAATTTTTTTGTTACTAATATTTGATTCATTCTAACCTCCTTACATTATACTTCTTTTTTATTATAACATATTTATTATACTTTTTGAATATTTTCCTTATAAATTATCTGAAATTTTTGAAAATTGTTCTAATTTTAATTCTTCTGGTCTTACATTTTCATTTAATTCTAACAGTTTTAAAATTTCTGTTCCCTGTTGTTTATTTTCAAATATTTTATTATTTGTTAATGAATTTAGTAACGTCTTTCTTTTCTGCATAAATGCACTTTTTATTACTTTAAACATTTTTTCTTTGTCTTTTGGTTTTACAGCTGTTTCTTTTCTAATATTCAATTTTATAACTTTTGATGTCACTTCTGGTTCTGGTATAAAAGAGTTATTAGGAACTTCTAATATTCCTTGCGATTCCGCATAATAATATACTGAATATGTTATTGCTCCTGTATTTTTTTCTCCAGGTATTGCAATTAGTCTATCTGCTACTTCTTTTTGTATCATTACTGTAATACTTTCTAACTCTAACTCTTCTTCTAATAATTTCATTATTATTGGTGTTGTAATATAGTATGGTAAGTTTGCTACTATTTTTGCATTTTTTATATTTCCATTTTCTTTTTCTCTTTTTATTATATTTTTTAAGTCTACTTTTAAGACATCATTATTTATTATTTCAAAATTATCATATAATGAAAATCTATCATTTAATATATTTATCATTTTATTATCTAGTTCAATACAAATTACTTTTCCTGCTTTTTCTAACAAGTATTTTGTTAATGTTCCTAGTCCTGGTCCTATTTCTATTACCAAATCTTCTTTGCTTATTTCACTACTTTCTACTATTGTTTTTACTACTTCTTCACTTATTAAAAAATTTTGTCCTAGATTTTTATTTGCTTTTATATTGTATTTTTTCATTATAAATTTTGTTTCTTCTAATATATTTTCCATACTTTCTCCTTTTTTATATATTTATTATATCAGGATTTTGGCTAATTTTCAATAGAATAAAGAATATAAAAATAGTGCAAAACATTTTAAATTTTTTCTTTATGGTATTTAATGTTTCTTAAATAATAAACTTTATATTTAATCATTTTTTCTAATTTCAAAAAGAATTCCATCATTTGATATAACTTAATTTAAAAATACGTTAATAGCTTCAGTCTATATTATTTGTTTTATATGATTTACTTTAAACTTTCCATTTGCAATCAAAACTTCGATTACATCAAATCTAATTAACATATCTAACAAGTTTAATTTGTATAAAAAATATCTTGCAGATTTATACATATGAATTTGTTTTGTTCTATTTACCGCTTCTGCTGGTTCACCAAAATTATTATTTATTCTTGTTTTGACTTCTATAAAAACAATTTCATTTTTATCTTTTGCAATTATATCAATTTCACCTTGCCTACAATAAAAATTTCTTTTCAAAATCTGATATTTCTTTTTGGCTAAATATTCCTCTGCTATTTGTTCTCCAATATTTCCTAATTCTTTTTTTATATGTATTCTCATTTTCTTTTATAATTGTTTCCTGGAAGTGATACAATTTTGTCTTCTAATTCAAGCATCATTAATTTATAACTTATTTCGTTTATATCTAGTTTTAATTTTTTCACTATATCATTTATATGTATTTCTTTTTCTTTATCTAAAATATTATAAACTATTTTGTATTCATCATTAATTAAATTTTCTTCAAAATTTTCTATTTTCTTTCTTCTTACTTTCATAAAATTAATATCAGAATATTTATTTACAATATCTTCTACTTCAGTTACTAAAAAAGCTCCCTCTTTTATTAATTTATTAGGTGTTATTCCTTTAGGCTTTTCTAAACTTGATGGAATACAAAATACATTTTTTCCTTGTTCTTTTGTTAATTTTGCAGTTACACTTGTACCACTCCTAAATCCTCCTTCTACTACTAATGTTCCTATTGCTAATCCACTTACAATTCTATTCCTTTCTAAAAATCTTTTTGATGTGGCTTTTACATCTTTATTATACTCTGTTATTATGAGTCCATTATTGTTTAATATCTCATTGCATAATCCTATATTTTCCTTTGGATATATATTATTAAATCCACTTGGAATTACCGCTATTGTATTTCCTTTTGTTTCTATACTTCCAATATGTGCAAAACTATCTATTCCTTTTGCCATACCACTTATTATAGTTAAACCATATAGGCTCAATTCTTTTGAAAATTTTATTGCCATCTTTTCGCCATATTTTGTACAACTCCTTGAACCAATTATTGCAATTCCTATTGTATTTAATAATTTCTTGTTTCCTTTTAAATATAATTGCTTTGGTGGATTATGTATTTTTCTTAATTGATCTGGGTATCCTCTATCTTCTATATCTATTTTCATTAAATCTCCATTTTAAATTTTATATTTTTTATTATTGATTGTTAATATATAACATTTTGAAGTCAAAGACCTATAGGTAGACCCTAGCTATGTTTTTGACAAAAAATGTTATATATTAACAATCTTTACTAGTTAAAATAAATATTTTTAAAATTTATCTCCATATTTCCTATCTAAACTTCTATATTGAATTGCTTCAGCCAAATGTTGTTTTTCAATATTATTGCTTTCATCCAAATCAGCAATTGTTCTAGCAACCTTTAAAATTCTACCATAAGCTCTGGCACTTAATCCTAATTTATTAAAAGCTAATTCTAGTATTCTTTTACACTCTTCATTTAAAACGCAATATTTTTCTATCATTTTAGGTGTTAATTCAGCATTTGAAAATATATTTAAATTCTTATATCTCAAGTATTGTATTCGCCTTGCATTATTTACTCTTTCCTTTATTTGCTTTGAACTTTCTATTCTAGTTTCAGAATTTAATTTTTGATATTTTACTGGCTTTACTTCAACATGTAAATCTATTCTATCTAGTAATGGTCCACTAATTCTATTTAGATATTTTTCTATTGCTAATTTTGAGCATTTACATTCTTTTTCAGAACTTCCATAATATCCACATGGACATGGATTCATACTTGCAATCAACATAAAATTTGACGGATATATTACTTTTGAATATAATCTAGATATTGTTACCATTCTGTCTTCTAATGGTCCTCTTAAAACCTCTAATGTATTTCTATTAAATTCTGGTAATTCATCTAAAAATAATACCCCATTATGTGCCAAGCTAATTTCTCCTGGCTTAGGTATTGTTCCTCCTCCAATCATTGATGTTGGAGATATCGTATGATGAGGGCTTCTAAATGGCCTTTTTGTTATTATTCCAATACTATTGTCTAACATTCCAGATATACTATGTATTTTTGTTATTTCTAATGCTTCTTCAAATGTTAAATCTGGCAATATTGTTGGTAGTCTCTTACTAATCATTGTTTTTCCACATCCGTGGTGAACCAATTAGTGTACAATTATGTCCGACCAGCAGCTGCAACTTCCAATGCTCTCTTTACATTTTCTTGTCCTTTTACTTCTGAAAAATCTAATTCTTCTTTATTACTTTTATTAAATAACTTTAATGTATCTACTTTTGTTTCTCTTATTTCTATTATCTTATTTAGATAATCAACTACTTCTTTTAGATTTTTCACTCCTATTATTTCTAAATTTTTTACAACTGCTGCTTCTCTTTCATTTGCTTTAGGTAATATTACTCTTTTTATTCCTAAGTTTAACGCTTCTATACACATTGGTAATATTCCATTTACACGATTGATTTTTCCATCTAATGATAATTCTCCTATAAATATTGTATTTTCTAAATTTTCACTTATTACTTCTTCTAATGCTGCTAAAATTCCTATTGCAATTGGTAAATCATAACTTGTTCCTTCTTTTCTCGAACTTGCTGGTGCTAAGTTTATTATAATTCTTCTACTTGGAAACTCTATTTTTGAATTTTTAATTGCTGATTTTATTCTCTCTTTTGATTCTCTTACACTTGCGTCTGGTAGCCCTACTATCTCAAACATTGGTAGTCCTCCTGTTATGTCTGTTTGTACTTCCACTAAATTTCCATCTATTCCATTTAATGAAATCGTTTTTACATTTGCTATCATAATTCTTTCCTTTCTTTCTTTTAAATTTAACAAATTTATTGCATTTTTTACTCTTTTAATATAAAATGTTTTTAATAAAAACAAAAGAGTGGTGAAAATATTGAATAATAAAAAAAATATAAATAATCCTAAAAATGAAATTAGTAAAGATGATAAAACTAATAAAAATAAAGTAAAAACTTCAAATATTAAAGAAACTAAAAAAGTAATAAAAATAAATGATGATTTTAAATCTCAAAACTTTATATATGTAAAAAAATTAAAAAATATATTTATTGTTATTATTTTAATTTTTGTGTTATTGGTTGCTAGAATTGCTGTTCTTCAATTTGTACAAGGAAATTATTTAAAAGAACTTGCTTATAAGCAACAATCAATAAATCAGATTATCAGTCCTAAAAGAGGTACTATATATGATTCAACTGGTAAAGTACTTGCTAAAAGTGCTTCTGTTGACACAATAACAATCAATCCTGCAAAAATTGAAGTTCCTAACGATAAAGATAAAACTCAATCCTTAAAAGAAAAAGTTGCTAAAGCTCTTTCTGATATTTTTGAATTAAACTATGAAGAAACTTTTGCAAAAGTTTCTAGCGACTCTCAAGTAGAAACAATTATTAAAAAAGTAGAGCAAAATAAGGTTGATCAGTTAAAAACTTGGATGAAGGAAAATAAAGTATCTATTGGTATAAATATAGATGAAGATTCAAAGAGATATTATCCTTATAGTACTCTTCTATCTCAGGTTTTAGGTGCTTGTGGTAGCGATAACCAAGGCTTATCTGGTATTGAATATGAATGGGATTCTGTTTTGTCTGGTACTCCTGGTAAAATTGTCAGCTCTCAAAGTGCTAGTCAACAAGAAATTCCTAATGCTCAAGAGACTTACATTGCAGCTGAAAATGGTAGTGATTTAACTCTTACTATCGATTTTAATGTTCAGACAATTGTTGAAAAATATTTGAAACAAGTTGTTGATACTAATAATATAGAAAATGGTGGTAGTTGTATAATTATGAATCCTAAAAATGGTGATATTTTGGCAATGGCTACATATCCTAATTATGACTTAAATAATCCATTTTCTCCAAATGAGTATCTTTCTACGACTTATGATTCGTTAACTTCAGATGAAAAATCTGCTGCTTTATATAAAATGTGGTCTAATAAATCTATCTCTGAATTATATGATCCTGGTTCTGTATTTAAACTTATTACATCCTCTGTTGCTTTGGAAGAAAACATTACTAGTCCTTCTATAGCTAAAGACTTTATTTGTAACGGATATGAAGTTGTAGATGGTGTTTCTATAAGATGTTGGGCACCTACTCCTCATGGTTACCAAACTTTAACAAATGCTTTAGAAAATTCTTGTAATCCTGCTTTTATGCAACTTGGTGCAAGAATTGGTACAGATACTTTATATAAATACTACAAATCTTTTGGTTTCTTTGATAGAACTGGTATAGATTTACCTGGTGAGGCTTCAGCAATTATTAAAGCTCAAGAGGATGTTGTTAATGTTGATAGAGCTTCTATGTCTTTTGGACAGGGAATAAGTATTACTCCTTTACAAATGATTACTGCTGTGTCTGCAATTGCAAATGATGGTACTCTTGTAAAACCAAGAATTGTCAAATCAGTTACAAATTCTGATACTGGTTCTGTAACTACTATCAATACTGAGGAAATTAGACAAGTTATCTCTTCTGAAACTGCTTCAAAAGTAAAAGTTATGATGCAATCAGTTGTTGAAAATGGTTCTGGTGGAAAAGCTGCTGTAACTGGTTATACAATTGGTGGTAAAACTGGTACTTCTGAAAATCTTATAAAAGGTGGTGATAGTGGTAGTTATGTAGCTTCTTATGCTGCGATTTCTCCTGTTGAAGATACTCAGCTTGTTTTATTACTTACTTTATATGACCCACCTATCCATAATCACAATGGAGGTACATTAGCTGGTCCTGTAGTTTCTCAAATGCTTACAGAAATTTTACCTTGTTTAGGTATTCCTTCTGATGCTGAAACTTATAGCGATGATTTAATTACAGTTCCTGAGGTTAGAAATAAGACAATTACTGAAGCAGAGAAAATTTTGAAGGAAAAAGGATTTACTACACAAATTTCTACTTCTAATGATAAAAATAGTACAGTTGTTGTTGAACAAATGCCAAAACCTGGAGCGACTTTATCACAAGGTAGTATAATAATGTTATATGACCAAGATACTCAAATTTCTACAACTGTTCCTGACCTTATTGGTTTATCAAGATATAATGCTACAAATGAATTGAAAAAAGTTAATTTGAATATAAATATTGATGGAAAAGGCTTAGTTGTATCACAAGATCCTCCAAAAGGCTCTGTTGTTGATGCTGGTACTGTTGTAAGAGTAATTTTTAAATAAGCTTATATAACTTTCTTAATATAAGAAGTTGGAAATTTCGATTTCTAACTTCTTTTTTACTCCATTTTTTCTTCATGCCAATATTTTTCTATCAATTCATCTAAAAGTTTTATATTTTTGTTATTTTGTTTTATTCTTTCTAATGTGATATTGTCACATCCTTTTAAATATAGTATCCATTCTTCTTTTGCTGTTATATTATCTAAATTATTACAAATATATTTAGGTAATTCTATTACATGCATTTCTAATTCTTCTAATTGTACATTACCTTCATTTGATTGAACTCTTATTACCTTATCATATTTTTGAGATGAAAAATATTCGAAATCTACTAAGTTTATTGTTGCTGTTCTTGCAAATTCACGATTGTCTTCATATTCTAATTGATTCAAATGTATTTGTGCATAGTACATTAACATTTTTGTTTGAATATAATATATTCCATCTAAAAATTGTATCCCTACATTAATTTCTTCATTTTCTCTTGTTCTTATTCTTACATCAGCAATTCCAAAGTTTTCTTCATGTGGTAGATATTTAGCCTTTTTTTCTAAATATGGATTTAGTTTTATTTCTTCTATTTTCACCTCTAAAATTGCTTCTATAAAATTTCTTAAAATTTCTAAAGAGCTCTCTGAATTTAAAACTTTTCTGAGAACATAATTGCTATTTGATATTAATTTTTTATTCAAATTTGTACCTCCATATATTACAATATAATATTCTTATTTTGGATTTTATTAGATCTAATAATTGGTTTGACTAAAAAAATGTTACTTTCACAAACTAAAAAATGTTGTGACCAATTTGTAACTTGAAATTTTTGATTTTAAAAATTATATAGATTATAGTCTTATTTTTCTATTATGTCAATATTTTTTGTTATTTTAATAAAAAAATTGACCGCAAAATTCGACACTTGTCGAGTTTTGCGGTCTTTTACTTTTATTCTTTTAAAGATTTTATAACTTCATATATACTTTTTTGTGGCGTTGATGCTCCCGCCATAATTCCAATTCTATTTATATTTTTATATTCACTTTTGTCTATTTCATCTTTTGTTTCTATACATATAATATTTTTGCAATTTTCTGATGCAACTTCATGTAATTTCTTTGTGTTTGAGCTGTTTTTTCCTCCTATTATTATCATTGCATCAACCTTTGATGCTAATTCTTCTGTTTCTTTTTGTCTTGTTTCTGTTGCTAAACATATTGTATTTTTTATTGCAAAATCTATTTTTTCTGATATTTTCTTTTCTATTATTTTTTTTATTTCTTCAAACCTTTTTATACTATATGTTGTTTGTGATATTAATACTAATTTTTTTATGTTTGATTTTTCTAAATTTTCTATTGCTTTCTCTATATCTTCTTCTTTTTCTATTAAGCTAAAATTTTGTCCGCAATAACTTACAATTCCTATTACTTCAGGATGATTTCGATTTCCTGTTATAAAAATATAATATCCTTGTTTTTCATACTCCTCTGCTATTTTATGTATTTTTAATACATTTGGACATGTGTAATCTATTATATCTATATTATTTTCACTTGCCTTTTTGTAGATATTCTTTTCAATACCATGTGCTCTTATTATTACTTTTGAATTTTCTTTTTTTACCTCGTCTATATTTTCTATGAATTTTAGTCCTTCTTTTTCTAATTCTAAATTTACTTGCTTATTATGTACTAATTCTCCTAAACAATAAATTTCTTGTCCTTTATTGTTTATTATTTTCTCTTTGCTTCCTTCTACTGCTCTTTTTACTCCATAACAAAATCCTGCTGTTTTTCCTACTATTATTTCCATATTTTTCACCTTTTATTATTTATATTCTATTAATTTCATATTATTTATAATGCTTTTTAATATGAACAAAAGCGGACATTAATAACATTGTCTCTGTTTATAACATTTTAAAGTCCGCGTCTTTGTTCGCGCGCCAAATTTGCTTTGGCAAATTTGTGTGCAATGTATTTATATTATAGGAAAGTTTATAGAATATATAATTAAATTTTTATGCATATATAGAACTTTCCTATAATATAAAAATAGAAAGATTAGATCTTTCTACTTTTTGGTTGCTATATAATATCCTACTCCTCTTTTTGTAATTAGTATTTTTGGATTTGAAGTATCTTTCTCTATTTTTTCTCTTATTCGTCTTACTGTAACATCAACTGTTCTTATATCTCCATAATATTCATATCCCCAAACTTTTTCTAGTAGTGTTTCTCTTGTTACAACCTGTCCTGGTTGCATTGCTAAGAATTTTAGTACTTCAAATTCTCTTAGAGTTAAATCTATTATTTCTCCTCTAACTTTTACTTCAAATCTATCTAAGTCTAATTCTAGATTATTTACTTCTATTATATTTTCATTTTTTTGTTCTGTTTCTTTTACTTCTGGTATAGTTGTTTTTGGTATATTTGTTATTTCAATTTTTCTTAAATTTGCTTTTACTCTTGCCATTAGCTCTCTTACACTAAATGGTTTTGTAATATAATCGTCTGCACCTAACTCTAAACCTACTATTTTATCTAATTCTTCATCTTTCGCTGTTAGCATTAGTATTGGTATGTTTAAATGATTTTTTACTCTTTTACATACTGATAATCCATCTAATTTTGGCAACATTATATCTAATAACATTAGGTCTGGTTTTTCTTCTAGTGCTATATTTACTGCTGCTATTCCATCATTTGCTTCTAATGTTTCATACCCTTCTTTTTTTAAGTTATATACTAGTACATCTATTATTGCTTGCTCGTCGTCTACTACTAATACTCTCTTTATTTCTTTTTCAAAATTTTCTTCCACAAAAACTTCCGCCTTTCCTAGCTTTATTTTTATAGTTTATTTATATCACATTTTTTTTGATTGTACAAGTATATTTTTAAAAGTTACTTTAATATTTCTATACATTTCTTCATTTGTTCATCTTCTATAATATTATTGTTTTAGCAAACTGTTTATCAAAATTTTTCATTTCTTCTGTTTTATATGCTAACTTATATCTCTTTTCTAGATATATTTTGTATAAGAACAAAAGGGGCATGATTAAAATTTTTTCAACATTTTAGATAACCTTTCATACCTCGTCTTTCCTCTGTATAACTTATCTGTAATTTACTTCGTTTCATATAGCTAAGAAATGTTCGCTCACGAAAATCGCAAAGCAATTTTCTGTAGAATGTATTTTTTTACAATGTCTGTCATAAGATATAAACTATAGATAAAACTCCATATATACATCTGAACATAAACTTATTTTTTATATTTAATACATAACAGCTCTAAATGTTATACTTTTAGAATTACCTGCAGGCCAATATCCATTTCCACTACATAATCTATATGATGCAGGTCTATTTGCTTCAGTTGTTTTTAAAGCCCATCCCCCTCTAATTGTATGAGGATAATCTCCTCCTGGATACCCTGCATGTTCCAATGTCAGTTCTGCTAAATTTCCCGCAAAATCATATATATTCATCTTCTTATTTCTTTCTTGTTTTGCATTAAACGAACCATCATAATTTCCCCAACTTGAACTATCTGAATTTATCATAGCTCTTGTTAAACCATCTTTTCCTTCTAAATATCTACATACTAAATCCCATTGTATTCCAAATGGTAAACTACAAGTTTTTATTCCATCAGGACTCATATTAGTTGCATTTTTTTGTGCATTAGCACATGTTATATTTGTTGCTCCATCTTCGTATCTTTGTATCCAAAAGCCTCCATTTGTATATATACTTTTTAACATTTTGTTATATAATGTATTATATTCTGTACTATCTGCAATTCCACAACTGCTTGTCCATTCATCTACTAAAGTTCCTCTATATGTTTTAGCATATTCAAATAAATCTGCTTTTATATTAGCATAATCTGTACTACTTTTTGCAGTTTTAAACACTGTTGTTTTTGATACTTGTATCCATACCCATTCTCTATTATTTTTATCTTTTATTACTATTCCTTTTGATGCATCTGCTTCTATTACTGTTACATTTCCACTTGGCAATGCTCCTTCTGGGTTTGAATTTCCTGTATTTAGTCCGCTAAATCTTTCTACTGTTATTGTACATGTTTTGCTTAAACTTCCACATGTTACTGTTATTGTTGATGTTCCAGTTTTTAATGCTGTTATTAATCCTAGATTTGATACTGTTGCTATACTTGTATTTGATGATTTCCATGTTTTGACATCTGTTGT